>CAIMMO010000138.1 GCA_903842595.1 uncultured Alphaproteobacteria bacterium | reverse complement strand
CCCGACCATCTGGACCGCGTCCTGACCTACGAGCGCGCGCGTCTCGTCCGCGCGCCCATGGCCCCGCGCGTCCAGAGCTACATGACGCTCACCAACCAGATCGCCGCGACCGGTCCAACACATCTCGACCGCGCGCTCGCCGGTCTGGAGGCGGCGCCTGATGGCGCAGGCCATCTGGCGCGGGAGTTTGAAGCCGCGCTCCGGCAAAGGCGGCTGTTCCTGATCGAGCAGGGCTGGATGGGGGCGGCGGACAAGCGGCTTTCGAGGCAAGCGCTCGAAGACATGAGGGCCCATGAGCTCCGAACGGCCGCAAAGAATCTGTCCAGCGAGATCGGCATGCCGGTGAGGCTTGGGTCAGGGACTGTGTCAGGGGTCTACAACCGCCGCATCGACCTGGCGCAGGGAAGGGTGGCGTTGATCATCGGTGATCAAACCGCGCAGCTCGTACCGTGGCGTCCGGCGCTCGAACGGTTTGCAGGTCAGAACGTGATCGGCGTTCAACGCGGCCGATCGATCTCGTGGAGCCTTCAGCGCGGAAGAGGGCTCGGACTGGGAATCTGATGAGGGCGATCTGGCGCGATCAGAGCGCGAACGATGACTTGGGTTGAGCCTGAATAGAACGACGAGAGTTGAGTTGCGGCGGAGATTGTTCGCGCGCGCGGCGTGCTTGCGGCGGAAGCGCCGCATCTTCGGCTCTGGGATGAATGCGCTGGCCGCCATTGAGGCCGAACACATACTTTATCCGCAGGCAATGCAGCTGCTTCCGGCCAACTCCGTGTCACGGTCCGGTGAGAGCTAAGCCGGCGTACTGGGCCACCTGAGATTGAATGAAGTCCTATGAAGTTTCCAAAAAACCTCGTCCCTCAAAAGGCTGTTGCAGCGGATCTCTGCGTAAGCTTGGTAACGCTATGGCGCGCGCGGCGCAGCGGCATCCCCGACTTTCCCGAACCAGTCATCCTTCGAAACATGGTCTTCTGGCGAACGGACGACATTCAGCAGCTCGAAGACGCGCTGATGCGTTTTGAGGGGCGAGGCAAGTTTGAGGGCGATCGCGCCCGTGCGAAGCGGACAGCGGCCACGCCTCGACCACAACTCAAGGCTAAGCGGCGGCCGCGTGCGACGCCTCCGAACGATGGACGACAGCTTCAACTGCTCTGATTATTTGCGGGACGAAGAGCGTGCTTTTCGTTTGGCGAGCACGGCGGGCTTGGTCGGTTCAAAGCTACCTGACGATCTGTTGGACAGGCACTTATCCATCCATGCCTCGACCTCTGTGAGATCCCAAACCACAATCCTCGGGAGCAGTGCGATGCGACGCGGAAATTCGCCGCGTTTTTCCATCTCGTAAATCGTGGTGTCGGCGAGCGCGACCATGCGGCGCAATTCCGCCCGACGAATGAAACGACGCGCTGGTTGCTTCGCCACGTTGTGCGGCAGAAGCGCTGCGTAGGCGTACGCATTCTCCAGCGATCGATCTTTGAAGTCTGCCAACGGTTGGCTCCTTGGTCTGGGCGTGCTGAAGCGCAGCATGCGGAAAGGCGCGGAAATGACCTTCGTCGAATTGGCTCAAGCTCGTATTCGTGCTAGGGAAGACTCGACGCAAAACATCATCGCATACCTGCGGATTTTGCGGCACATCCTTCAGCGAAAAATCATGACGGTAGGCTTGACGGTGCTGAGCGAAATGCCGCTAGCTGATCGAGCGATAGCGATACGTTTCGATGGTGCGGTGGATGATCGAGTGGGAATAAGGGTCGGAACGATGAAGGCTGGAATTCTTGCAGCTGCGCTGCTTGGAACAGCGTGTGCGCCACAGCTTGCGGCGACGCAGACCGCATGCAAGGGGGCTGTCGATACAGTCTACATCAATGGCCGCATCTGGACGGCGGAGACTGCGCAGCCATGGGCTGAAGCGCTGGCGGTGGCGGGAGACAAGCTGGCTTGTGTCGGGACCACCGACGCGATCAGGCAAGCTGCCGGCAGCACAACGACTGTCGTTGATCTGCAAGGGCGCTTCGTTGCGCCGGGCTTCCAGGATTCGCACCTGCATCTGCCTGGCCCATCGCTCAACTCTGTGCCCCTCGAAGATGTTACCAGCGTCGCTGAGCTTCAGGCAAAGCTGAAGGCGTTTGCTGACGCCAACCCGGACCTGCCTTGGATTACGGGTAGGGGCTGGGGTTATGCGATCTTCCCCGATGCGAAGGCTGATCGATCCTACATCGATGCGGTGATCTCGGATCGTCCCGTGTACATCACAATGCGTGATGGTCATGCGGGTCTGGGAAACAGCGCAGCGCTTGCGGCGCTGAAGATCACCTCCGCCACCGCTAATCCGCCAAACGGTCAGATCGTGAAGGACGCGGCCGGCAGGCCTACGGGCGAGTTCACGGAGGCCGCGCATGGCATGGCCAGCGAGCTGATCCCTCCTGAAACAACTGATGCACGCTACGCGACGCTGATTGCGAACATGACGGATGCAGCCTCCCAAGGCTTGACTGCGGTGCATGTGGCGGGCGCTTCGCCGGAGGCGCTGTCGCTGTTCGAGCGCGCATTGAAGGCGGACGCACTGAAGGTGCGGATGCATGTAGCCGTGCCGATAATCCCTGGGGCTGGCAGCTATCCTGAGGACCACAAGCTCGCCCGGCCCGTCACCGAGGCAGATCTAGCGCCCCACATCGCGGCGCGCGAGGCCTTCAAAGGTCCGCTGCTCACAGTAGCTTCGATCAAGGGCATGCTTGACGGCGCGATCGATGCGCAGACCGCCGCGATGCACGCACCCTATACCGGGACAAACACGAGCGGGTTGTCGTTCTGGGATTCGAAGGAATTGAACGAAACGGTCGCACTTTACGATCGTCTCGGTTTCCAGATCCTGCTGCACGCCATCGGCGACAAGGCGATCACCGAAGCACTCGATGCATTCGCATTTGCAGCCAAGACAAATGGTACGACGGACCAGCGCCACCGCATTGAACATGTGGAGGTGCCCGTCCTCGCCGACCTTGCTCGCTTCCGCGATCTGGGCGTGATCGCTTCCACGCAGCCGATCTTCGCCAATCCCGACGCGACGGTGCTGAACAATTTTGAACCGCTTCTGGGGCCGGAGCGCTCGCCGATTGCTGACTCGTTCAGCATCTTCGACGATGCGGGTGTGAGGCAGGCATTTGGCAGCGACTATCCGGTCTTCTACCTGTCGCCTATCGAGGGGATTGCGGTTGCAGTCACGCGGATGACTGCTGAGGGCAAGCCGCCCGGTGGCTGGCACCCGGCGGGACGTATTTCGGTCGAGGCGGCGCTTCGCCACTATACGATTGATGGCGCCTTCGCGACGTTCGATGAGGATATTCGCGGCAGCCTCGTTGCGGGCAAGATGGCGGATTTTGTCGTCCTGTCTCAGGACATCACCCAGATTGCGCCTGAGACCATTCGCGGTACGAAGGTCATGATGACGGTCATGGGCGGGCGAGAAACGCATCGCGACCGGGCGTTCTGAAGCTGGAAAAGCGTCGACGGCGCGGCGGGAGCGCCGCGGCTGACCGAGCCGCTTGCCATTGCCTGATGGGCCGTCGCATACGGTGCGGATGGGCCAGGGCAAGCATGCTGTCGTCTCGCAGGAACGCCGCGTTAAGCGGTTGGGGTATCGCTATGGCGTTCTGCTGATGAAGTGCGCCAAACCGTTCGGCAAGGTGGCCGAGCATGGTGGGTACATGCTGCGCGATGAAGAGACGCGCAAGATTGTATTCGGGAACACGGGCTACGAGTTTTCAGCTACGCTGGACGAGGTCGAAGCGTTTCTGGAAGCGCAGCCCAAGCATCGCACCGGCGAAGACTAGCCAGCCGAGCCCGAAGCGGTCGCTCGGGTGAATTCGCCGAGCTGGCAAGGAATCCCGCTGTCGAGCACGTAGATGGTCTGCAGGCCAGAGCAGATCCGGTTGCTTGCATCCCAGCTGAAGCCGCCCTGGCCTTTGAGACCGGGGCAGGTACGTTCCAGGCGGTTGGTCCAGACTTCGCCCCCGGCGAGCGTGAACCGGATCTCCTGGTTACTGATGACTTCCTGCTTCTGGATGCGCGATGCGTCTATGCAGGAGTCAGCGATGCTCGTCTTTTGCTGCGCCGGTTCTCCCGGTGAGGAGCAGGCTGATAGCGAGATGAGGATTAGTGCAGCGATTGAGATTTGGAGTCGCTTCATGTTCAGCTCCTGTGGCGCGCGCTAGGTTGCGGCTGGGACGCGGGTGAAGGCGCCGAGTTGGCAGGGCGTGCCGTCTTCACTCACATAGATTGTCTGCTCGTTCGAACAGACCTGTGTGCCGCTGACCTCCCACGTGAAGCCTCCCTGGAATTTCAGGCTCGGGCAGGCGCGGGGCAGGGTGTTCAGCCACACTTCGCCATCGTTGAGCGTGAATTGGATTTCCCGGTCGTTCAGGATTTTTTGTTCCTTGATGCGGGTGGGGTTGATGCAGGAATCCACTATCCTGTCCGCCGTGGCGCCGGCAGCGTCTGTAGGTGTCGAACAGGCCGCAAGCGCGCCCATGAGGGCGGCTAGCGCCAAGCCGGATTCCTTGATGAGTGTCATAGGGCTCTCCCTGTCTGTCTTCACTGAACCTGCGCCTGTCGCGCCGGTTCCGCAATCAGGGAGTATCAGGCTTCCCGTGCCCGGCGCGATCGACGATAACGCCGATCCGTCTCCTGAAATTTCCATGAGCCACCCATGCCAAGCAATGTTAGGCTTTTTGGCCTCGCCACCTGCGACACGACGCGTGCTGCGCGAAAATGGCTTGATGGACAGGGCGTTCTCCATGTCTTTCACGATGTCAGGGCTGACGGGCTGACCCGGGCGACGGTCGAGGGCTGGGTAAAGCAGCTTGGCTGGGAGAAAGTCCTGAACAAGGCGAGCACCACCTGGCGGGAGCTTCCGGCTGACGCTAAGGAGGGGGTCAACCAGAATGTCGTCGTGGATTTGTTGCTGGCGTACCCGACACTGGTGAAACGACCGATGCTTGACCGGGACGGCAACCTCTCGGTCGGGTTCAAACCAGCGACATATGCAGAGCTGTTCAGCTGATGAGGCGGGTTCCCCTTATTGGAGCAGCAAAGCACGTGGCCATGCCATCTAGATGACATTCTGGTAACAGGTAGAACTGTCATCAACGTCCCGAAAGAACCTTCTGGACTGCAGCGCGTTGCTTTGAAACGAACGCCTGCGGCACATGAGACAGAAACGCCGCGGGGGGATGGACGAAAAGCTTCCCGCCACCTATGTACCCCGAAATAGTCTCGTAAAACGATTCAAAACCGCTGATTCCGAAAGACTAGATGCAGCCGAAAAACTCGACATTCTCCGATCGGCAAGCCGCCTCGCTTGCCGCCAAGAAAGCCCTTCTCGAAAAATTCAAACCGAAGCCCATGGTCCAGGCGGAAGCTCCGATCGACCACGAGGCTGAGCGCCGCGAACGCATGGAGGCCATTCGCGCCCAGCGCGAGGCTGAGCGGATTGAACGCCAGCGCGCCCGCGAGGCAGCTGAAGCCTTGGCTGAAGCCGAGCGGATCGCCGCCGCCGAGGCCGCTGAGCGCGAAAGGCTCGCTAACGAGCAGTCGATCGATGACCTGAAGCGCGCTGAACGAAAGGCGCGCAAGAAAGAAATCAAGGAAGCCGCCAAGGCGAAGAAGGAGACGCGCGCCGTCTCCAAGCCAAGCGGCGGCGGTCCCCGCGAAGAGCGGGCAGTGGATCCCTTCGAGGAACACCGCCGCTATATCCAGAGCCTCGAGCGCGGCCGAGAACGCCGCCGGGCCTGACCGCGCTGCTGCGTTATGAAGTTGCGGCCTCCGGTGACCCCGGGGGCCGCTTTCATGTCGTGCGGTGGGCGTCCCTGGTAACACCCTGAAAGAACGCGGTTGCGGATGCGGTCGGGCTTTGCTCTGTTCCATACTGCAGAGGTGCAGGGCACGGGGTCAGTTATGGACATGGCATATATGGGCGCCTTCCTGGGCGGTCTGCTTGTCTTCTTCGGTACGCATCTTTTCTCGGCGTTCCGCAGGCGGGACGGGCAAGGCGTCGTCGCAGCGCTCGGGACAGGTCCGTACAAGGGCCTGTATTCGTTGCTTACAATCGCTGGATTCATCGGGCTGGTATGGGGATATGGGAACCTCAAGCCGTGGATCACGCTCGCTGACCCCCCCGGCTTCATGCGCCATATCGCGATGGCATTGATGATACCGGCCATTGTGCTGCTGGTTGCGGCATATGCCCCGACAGGATTCATCAAGAAAGCCGTGAAGCATCCGATGCTGACAGCGGTAAAGATCTGGGCGCTGGCGCACCTTCTGGTGAACTGGGATTTGGGTTCGCTGATCCTGTTCGGGTCCTTCCTGCTGTTTGGCGTGATCGATAGGATCGCATTGAAAAGACGGGGCGATGTGGGGGCGGCCGAGGCCACGCCGAACGTTCTGGGGGACCTGATAGCGCTGGCTGTGGGCCTGGCCCTCTATGGGGTGCTGGTCTACGAACTCCACTACATCCTTTTCGGGATAGACCTTTACGCCTGATCTCCGGTGACGGGCGCCGCATTGCGCCCGGCGGACGGGCGGACTAAGCAGCGCGCTAGCCAGCCCCGAGGGGTAGAGAGGGCGATACCGATGCCTGCCCAGGCCCAGTCGGCTCGTAAAACGGTCAAGGATGTTGCCGCCGCGAAGGCCGGAACGCCGCTGGTTTGCCTGACGGCCTATACCGCGCCCATGGCCGCGATGCTGGACGAGGTCTGCGATGTCCTGCTGGTCGGCGACAGTGTCGGGATGGTCGTCCATGGCCTGCCGACGACGGTGGGCGTTACGCTTGAGATGATGATCCTGCATGGCCAGGCCGTTATGCGTGCCAGCAAGCGGGCGTTCGTGGTGGTAGACATGCCTTTCGGCTCCTATGAGGCGAGCCTAGAGCAGGCGTTCATGAACGCCTCGCGGATCATGAAGGAGACCGGCTGCCAGGCCGTGAAGATTGAGGCGGGCGAGTACGCCGCCGCGACGGTTCGGCATCTCGTGGACCGTGGCATCCCGGTGATGGCGCATGTGGGTCTTCGGCCGCAGGCCACCAATGTCGACGGCGGGTTCAAGGCCAAGGGCCGGACTGAGAAGGAACGCTCGAAAGTCAACACGGAAGCGTTGGCCGCCGACCAGGCCGGGTGCTTCGCCATGGTGATAGAGGGGGTGGCTGAGGACCTGGCCGCGATGATCACGGCGCAGGTTTCGTGCCCCACCATCGGCATCGGCGCATCAGCCAAATGCGACGGCCAGATCCTCGTGACAGACGACCTGCTGGGAATGTTCGACTGGACACCCCGATTCGTGCGACGGTATGCCGACCTCCGCGGCGAGATCGGCCGCGCGGTCGAAGGATACGCGAAGGATGTAAGGGCCCGTGCGTTTCCCGGGGAAAAAGAGACGTACGTCCTCAAAAAAGCGCCATAATCCCGACCGCCCATCCTTGCCTTAGCAGCTATGGCGAATTGCGGGGGCGGAGTACCCCAGATAAGTTGCCCCACCTTTTGGAGCCTATCCCAACGTGAATGACGACGCCTTTCAGGAAGTGAACAAGAGCCTCCGCGAGGAGCAACTCGCTAAGGCGTGGAAGCGCTGGTCGATCTTCGTCTATCTCGGAGTAGCGGCGATCGTGATTGGCGTGGGTGTCATGGAGTTCATGCGCTACCAGCGCAACGAGGCGATCGACCGGGCGGCCAAGACCTACGACGCAGGCTTCGCCGCCATGGAGGCAAGCGACCTCGCGACAGCTCGTGCTCGGTTCAGCGAATTGACGACGAACGACACCGGTTTCGCCGTGCTCGCCGGCCACATGCTAGCTGGCATTGAGCGCGACCTGACGAATGATCAGGCAGCCATCGAGGCGCATCTGAAGAACGCCGCGGCGTCTGACAAGGGCGTAATGGGAGACCTCGCGCTTCTCAAGCTCGGCTATCTGCAGGCCGACACGGCGACCCGCGCGCAGCTTGAGGCGATGATGAAGCCGCTGCTCGACCGGCCCGGCCAGGCGGCCCTGCTGGCCCGCGAGCTGATCGCTGCGAAGGCGCTGGCCGAGGGTGATGTGGAGTTCGCGCGCGACACGTTCGAGGTTCTCGATGTCGACATCAACGCGCCAGGCGCAATGCGTGAGCGCGTGTCGCGCGCGCTGGCGACGCTGCCCGCCCGGGCCGTCAATCTCGATGCGCCTGCGCCGACGCCTGCGGTGACGACCGAAACGCCTGCCACGCCTGCTCCGCCGCCCCCGCAAGATGCTACCCCTGCCGCTCCGACCGGACAGCCACAGCAATGATGTCAACCCTGCGTTACCTGTTCCTCACCGTTCCGCTGATCGGCCTGCTGGCCGCATGCGGCAATGGACCGGTGATCCTCTCCGACGAGGAGAAGGCCGCGCGCGTGACGATCAACCCGTTCCAGGACACGTTGACACCTGACCCCACGCTTGCCACGGCAACTATCACGCTGCCGCCAGCGCAAGCCTCAGCCGACTGGACGCAATCCGGCCTCAACGCAGCGAAGATGCCCGGACATATCGAGGCGGCGCCGGAGTTTCGCGAAAGCTGGCGCGCCAGCGTCGGCGAGGGGTCAGGCGAGATCAAGCGCATCGTCGCCTCGCCTGTCGTAAAGGACGGTCGCATCTATGTGATAGACGCCGCACAGAAGGTATCAGCCTTCGATGCAGCGACGGGTCGTCGCGTTTGGGAGAACCAGCTGAAGGCCGCCAACCCGCAGTGGGATGAGTTCTCCGTCGGCGGCGGGCTCGCGATTACCGGCGACAGGCTCATCGTCGCGTCTGGCTTTGCCTATGTCGCCGCGCTTCGTCTCAATGATGGGAAGGAAATATGGAAGCGCCGGGTTGAAAGCCCGCTGTCGTCCTCGCCCGCCATCCAGGGCAACCGGGCCTACCTCACGTCGACGAACAACGACTTCTTCGCCATCGACACAGACACTGGCGAAGTCCTCTGGAACGACCAGGCTCTTGCTGAGACCGCCCGCGTGTTGTCCTCGCCTAGCCCGGCCGTGACGCCGGACATTCTCGCGGTCGGCTATTCTTCCGGCGAACTGATCGCCTACCTGCCAGCCAACGGGCGCCGCCTGTGGACGGACACGCTGACCTCGACCGGCCGCTATACGCCGCTGTCGGCCATCAACGACATTGCTGGCAAGCCGGCGATACAGGAAGGCGTCGTCTATGCAGCGAGTCATTCCGGCGTGCTTGCCGCGATCGATGCGCGCTCAGGGGCGCGGATCTGGAGCAAGATCTTTGGATCACGTCAGGGGCCGGTGATTGCCGGAGAGTATCTCTATGTTGTCGGCACGGGCGGAAAGGTCGCCTGCTTCAGCAAGATCGACGGCAAGCTGGCCTGGGCGCGGGATCTGCCGGAGTTCAAGGATGGCAATCGCGAGAACCGCATCGTATGGACGGGTCCGCTACTGGCTTCGGGCCGGCTGGTCGTCGTGTCGTCGGAGGGCGATATCGTCGCCCTGTCGCCGCAGGACGGCAAGACGGTGGCTGACATGAAGGTCGGCCAGAGCATCCTCATCGAGCCGATCGCTGCAGCCGGCAGAATTTTTGTAGTTACCGATCAGGCCAACCTGATCGCGATCAAGTAGGCCCGAGCAGCAGGCTCGGGGCCACTTCTGGAGTTTCGCCATGACGCTGACGGTGGCCATCGTCGGTCGCCCGAATGTCGGTAAATCGACGCTGTTCAACCGGCTTGCGGGCCGCAAGATAGCAATTGTCGACGACCAGCCCGGCGTTACGCGCGATCGCAAGGAAGCAGTGGGACGTATCGGCGACATTGACCTTCGCCTGATCGACACGGCCGGATTCGAGGATGTGACAGACGAGTCGCTGGAAGCGCGGATGCGCCGCCAGACGGAAATCGCGATCAACGAAGCCGATATCTCGATCTTTCTGTACGACGCGCGCGCCGGGGTTACCCCGGTGGACGAGCGTTTTGCGCAACTGCTACGCAAGTCGGGCAAGCCGGTGGTGCTGTGCGCCAACAAGTGCGAGGGCAAGCAAGGCGATGAGGGGCTGATGGAAGCCTGGCGTCTTGGCCTTGGCGATCCGGCGCCGTTGTCGGCTGAGCATGGCGAGGGACTGTCGGATCTCTACGAACTCCTGCGGCAGGCTGAGGAGAAGCTTCAGTCTGCGGACGGGTATGTCTCGCTTGAGCCGATCATCGAGGACGAAGAGCCGTTCGATCCCGACGCCGAAGCGCCGGTGGAGCCGGACAAGCCGATCCGTATCGCTTTTGTAGGTCGCCCGAATGCGGGCAAGTCGACGCTGATCAACGGCATTCTCAACGACGACCGGTTCATCACCGGACCGGAAGCGGGCATCACGCGCGACAGCGTGACGGTGGCGTGGACATGGCGTGACCGGGAGATCCGGCTCGTTGATACTGCCGGCCTGCGTAAACGGGCGAAGGTGCAGGAGAAACTCGAGCGCCTGTCGACGATGGAGACCACGCACTCGATCCGGTTTGCGGATGTGGTCGTTCTCGTGATGGATCCGCGCGATGCGTTCGAGAAGCAGGACGTGCAGATCGCGAACCTGGCGCTGCGCGAGGGGCGCGGACTCGTGTTCGCCATCACCAAGTGGGACACGGTCGACAATGTATCGGAGGCTCGCAAGGAGATGGAGCACCAGGCGGAGTCGCATCTTCCGCATGCCAAGGGGACCCCGGTGGTGCCAGTGTCGGGCGAGACGCGGAAGAATCTCGACAAGTTGATGGATGCCTGCCTGAAGGTTCACAAGGACTGGTCGGCGCGGATCAAGACTCGCGATCTTAATGACTGGCTGCAGTACACGACGCAAAAGCATCCGCCGCCCGCGCCTGACGGCAAGCGCATCAAGCCGCGCTACATGGCGCAGATGAAGACGCGGCCGCCGACCTTCGTGCTGATCGCCTCTCGCGCCGAGTCGATGCCGGAGACCTACAAGCGGTATCTGCTGAATGAGCTTCGTGCATCATTCGACCTGCCGGGTGTGCCGCTTCGGCTGGTGCTGAAGGGGCAGAAGAACCCATATACGGACAAAGAGTAGTCCGCGGGTCCGGGGTCAGGCCTTGCGTTTCGCAAACACCAGGCGTTGGCCGTGCTGGGTGAACTCTGGCACGAAGTAGGGCGGGATTGTCGAAGCGACGTCTTGCGGGGTGGGAAGCGTCAGCTGGTCTTCGCCAGGCATGGCCTTGAAGCGCATTTCGGTCCGGACGGCGCCGGGGTCGAAGAGGTTGACGCGGATGGGAGTGTTCTCGGTCTCGTCGGCGTAGCACGCGATCATGGTTTCGAGTGCGGCCTTGGTGGCGGCGTAGACGCCCCAGAAGGCGCGGGGGCGGGGGACAACGCCGGAGGTGACGAACAGCGCGCGACCTGCTTCGCTCATGCGTAGAAGCGGGTGGACGGCGCGGATGAGGCGCCAGTTGGAGGTGAAGTTCACCTCGACAGTTTCCTGGAACGCGGCGGGCGAGATGGTCTCCAGCGGACCGAGCGTACCGAGGACGCCGGCATTGCCGAACAGGCCGTCGAGACGGCCGAAACGATCGAGCAGGGCGCCGGCGAGACGGTCGATACCGTTCATGTCGCGCATATCCATCGGGATCAGCGTGGCCTTGCGGCCGGTGGCGGCGAGGATCTCGTCGTCGAGCTTTGTCAGCGCCTTCTCCGAGCGGGCGGCGGCGATGACGTGGTTGCCGGCTTTCGCGAGTTCAAGGGCTGCGGCGCGGCCAATGCCGCGGGACGCGCCGGTGACGAGGATGATGCGCTGGTCTGTCATGGTGGCGGATTAGCGCAATTGGGCGGCGGAGGCCATGGTAGAGGTTCTGGCCGCAGATCGGGCAGGGTCCGGCGATCCAGAGACGTCAGTCATCCAGCAGCGAGAGCTGCTGTTCCTTTGACGCCATGTCGTGATCGCGATCAAGCAGTGGCGTTGGATAGTCTCCCGTAAAACAGTGGTCGGCGAATTGGGGGGCGCTGTCGTTGCGCTTGCCCTGGCCGAGGGCTTCGTAAAAGCCGCTGAGGGAGATGAAGGAGAGGCTGTCCACTTTCAGATAGCGCTTCATCTGGTCGATGGTCATGGAGGAGGCGATCAGTTCCTCCTTCGAGGGCATGTCGATTCCGTAGAAGTCGGGGTGTTTGATCGGGGGACTGGCGACGCGGAAGTGGATCTCGCTGGCGCCGGCATCGCGGATCATCTGGACGATGCGTTGCGAGGTGTTGCCGCGCACGATGCTGTCGTCGACGAGGACGACGCGCTTGCCCTCGAGGATGGGGCGGTTCGGCGCGTGCTTGCGCGAGATGGAGCGCTGGCGTCCCGACTGCGTAGGCTGGATGAAGGTGCGACCGACATAGTGGTTGCGGATGATGCCGAAGCCGAAGGGGATGCCGGACGCTTCCGCGTAGCCGAGGGCTGCCGGGTTGCCGCCATCGGGCACCGGGCAGATCAGGTCGGCATCGACATGGGACTCGCGGGCGAGGACGCGACCGAAGCGCTCGCGCGTCTCGTAGACGGACTGGCCGTGCATGATCGAGTCAGGCCGGGCAAAGTATACGTATTCGAAGACGCAGGGCGTCGCGCGCACATGCGGGAACGGCATCAGGCTCTCGACGCGTTCGCGGTCGATTACGACAACCTCGCCGGCTTCGATGTTGCGGACGAAGGAGGCGCCGATCGCGTCGAGCGCACAGGTTTCCGAGCAGAGCACGGGGGCGCCATCGATCTCACCAAGGACGAGGGGGCGCAGGCCCCACGGGTCGCGTGCGCCGATAAGCTTGTCATTGGTGAGAGCGACGATGGCGTAGCCGCCCTGGAGCTGGCGCAGGGCGTCGATGAAGCGATCCTCGATCCGGTTGCGCATGGAGCGCGCGGTCAGCTGAAGCACGACCTCGGTGTCCATCGTGGATTGGAAGATCGCGCCGTTCTGAACAAGATCGTGGTGGATGGCGCGTGCGTTGGTGAGGTTGCCGTTGTGCGCGATGGCCAGCCCGCCATGGGCTAGGTCGGCATAGATCGGCTGGATGTTGCGCAAGACGACGCGGCCGGAGGTGGAGTAACGGTTATGGCCGATCGCGGCGCGGCCGGGCAGGCGTTCGACAGCGCCGCCATCGTGGCTGAAGCTGTCGCCGACGAGGCCCATGTGACGCTCGGATCGGAAGGTACCGCCCTTGCCGTCGAAGGTGACGATGCCGCAGGCTTCCTGCCCGCGATGCTGCAGGGCGTGGAGGCCAAGGGCGGTTAGGATGGCGGCGTCGTCGCGCCCGAAGACGCCGAACACACCGCACTTGTGGCCCATACCGTCTTTTTTGCCGGGACGGAAATCGTCGTCGTCCAGTCCGGGGTCGAAGAACGGGTCTGGACTGGCCAATGGCGACTCCGGGTCGATCGTTATTGGGTCGTTTGGGCGTTGGCTGGCTCAGCGTCAGCCGGGCCGGTGAAGACCTCGATCACGCCAGTCAGCCCGCCGCCGACCAAGCCGGCGGCGCTGTCCAGATATGGGTAGGTGTTGCTCTTGGCAATCTCCGGCGGCTCTTCTCCGGGCCGCACGACAAGATGCAACAGTACGACGAAGCCGATACAGGCGAGAATAGCCTTAGCAACGCCCAGTCCAGCCCCGGCGAGCCGGTCGAAAAGGCCGATTTCGGGCGAATCATTGAACAGGCGGGACAGCCTCGCCCCAAGGAAGGCGGCGAGGGCGTAGGACACCAGGAAACCCACCAGAAACAGGATCATGGGTGGAACGATCGAGGGTTCGGCTGGCGAGATCATGTTCTTGAGCGGCTGCTGGCCAAACCGGATGCAGAGCCAGGCGACAAGCAGGCCAACGATAAAGGCGATGATCGAGAACGTCTCGCGAATGAGGCCGCGGCCCGCGGACATCACGGCGGACAGGACGATCACGGCAAGTATGATGACATCGAAGACCCAGGGGGGCATCGCAACAGACCCTCTACGCGGACCCCCCGCCAAGCACGTCCACGAGGTCCTGCAGTCTGGATAGCCCATGGACGGTCATGCCGTCGACCGTCTCCCGCGCCCCAGCAGGGACAAAAGCTGTCGTGAAACCCAGGCGAGCTGCCTCCCTGAGCCGGGGTTCAAGCCGACCGACGGGGCGAATCGCGCCGGATAGCGCCACCTCGCCGAAGAAGACGGCTCCGCGCGGGAAGGACTTGTCGAGCAGGGCCGACGCGCAAGCTGCGGCGGCGGCGAGATCGCCTGCCGGTTCGCTGATGCGGTATCCGCCCGATACACTCAGATAGACGTCTCGCATCCCGAAGCGGAGGCCGCAGCGGGAGTCGAAAACGGCGAGCAGCATGGCAAGACGCGCCGAGTCCCAGCCGACAATAGAGCGGCGCGGGTTACCGGCGGCTTCCGGGCCGGCAAGGGCCTGAACTTCAGCAAGCACCGGGCGCGAGCCTTCCATCGCGGCGAAGACGGCACGACCGGAGGCTTCGGTGTCGGCGCCGGCGAGGAACATGGCGGAGGGGTCGCGCGCGGCGGTGAGACCGAGTTCGCCCATTTCGAAAACGCCGATCTCGTCGGTGGGGCCGAAGCGGTTCTTGACCGAGCGGAGGATGCGGAACTGGTGGCCCCGCTCGCCCTCGAAATAGAAGACGGCGTCGACCATGTGCTCAAGCACACGCGGGCCGGCGATCTGTCCGTCCTTGGTGACGTGGCCAACGAGGACAACAGCGGCGCCGGTCTTCTTGGCGAAGCGGGTGAGTTCCTGCGCGCAGGCGCGGACCTGGCCAACCGAGCCGGGGGCGGCTTCGAGGCTGTCGGACCAGAGTGTCTGCACAGAGTCGATGACGATCACTTCGGGAGCTGCGGCCTTCAGCGCCTTCAGGATAGAGCGCAGGTCTGTCTCGGCGGCGAGCTTCACCGGCGAGTTGCTGACACCGAGGCGGCGGGCGCGACCCTGGATCTGAGAGATCGCTTCCTCGCCGGAGATGTAGACAGCTTTCACACCAGCCTTGCCCATTGCGGCGGCGGCCTGCAGGAGGAGTGTCGACTTGCCGATGCCCGGGTCGCCGCCGACGAGGACGGCAGACGATCGCGCGATACCGCCGCCGAAGACGCGGTCGAGTTCGGGGATGCCGGTGGAGATGCGCGGCGGGGGCGGGTCTGCGCTGTCGAGGGGCGCGAATTCGACCGTGCCGGTGCGTGTCTTTGCGCCGGACTTGGGCGCTTCAAGTCCGCCGGGGGGCGAGGCGATGCTTTCCTCGACCAGCGAATTCCAAGCGCCGCACGCTTCGCATCGACCGGACCATTTGGCATGGGCCGTCCCGCAGGACTGACAGACATAGGCGGTCGTGGGCTTTGCCATGAGCGTCGTTCTGGCAGGTTGGTCGATTCATGACCAGTCCGCGTCGTCAGCCGGCCCGGCCCCATGAGAAAAGCTGATGAGGCTGCAGAGCGATGTTCATGTTGCTTCAACGCCGCTGCGGAGTAGCTTCCCTACAGTCACGAGGTGCAACACAATGACGCGCTACAACGCCATCACGGAAACCGTCGGCCGGACGCCGGTGGTTAGGATCAATCGTCTGGCGCCCGAGGGTGTCAACCTCTGGGTCAAAATTGAGTCGTTCAACCCGCTTGGATCCGTGAAGGACAGGCTGGCGCTGGGCGTGATCGAGGCTGCCGAGAGATCGGGTGAGTTGAAGCCGGGGCAGACAGTGGTCGAGATGACGTCGGGCAATACCGGCATCGGCCTGTCGATGGTGTGCGCCGCCAAGGGATATCCGTTGGTGATCGTGATGCCGGAGAGCTTCTCGGTGGAACGGCGGAAGCTGATGCGGTTCCTCGGCGCGAAAGTGCTACTGACGCCGGCGGCGTTGCGTGCGACGGGCGCCATCAACAAGACGATGGAGCTGGCGAAGGCGCATGGCTGGTTCATGACGCGGCAGTTTGAGAACGACGCGAACCCGGCCTATCACGAAAAGACAACCGGGCCTGAGATCATTGCCGACTTCAAGGATGTCGGGCTCGACTATTTCGTGACGGGGTTCGGCACGGGAGGCACGCTGAATGGTGTAATGCGCGTGCTCACGCGGGAGAGCCCGCGGACAAAGATCGTGGTGTGCGAGCCGTCTGACGCGCCGATGTTGTCGAGCGGGCAGTCTCAGCAGCGCAATCCTGATGGCACGGCAGCGGCGGGTCACCCGGCGTGGAAGCCGCATCCGATGCAGGGCTGGTCGCCTGACTTCATCCCTAAGCTAACGGGCGAGGTGGACCTGTCGCGCGTGCACAAAATCCTGACCGTGTCGAACCCGGATGCGATGAAGTGCAGCCAGGAACTGGCGACCAAGGAAGGAATCTTCGTGGGCATCACGTCGGGCGCGACGTTTGCGGCGGCTGTGGAAGTCGCGAAGTCGGCGCACAAGGGGGCCAATGTGCTGGCCATACTGCCGGACACGGGCGAGCGTTATCTCTCGACGCCGCTGTTCGCCAACGTTCCGGCCGAGATGACGCCCGAAGAGCTGGAGATCGTGAAGTCGACGCCCTATGCGCATCCGGTTGCGGCGGCTTAGGCGCACTCATCGACATCATGTCGTTTTTTCCGCGCTGAACGATCCGGCGCGGCGTGGTAGCTCATGCGCATCGGGAAGGTGTATTCATGCGTGATGCGGGTCTGGCGGCGTTGTATGCGCGTATTGCGGAGTATGCAGCGCACCGGCGGGCGGGGGATGACGAGCGCCGGCATGCGCCGGACCTTTCCTATGAGGCGCAAGTCAAAAGGTTTGCACTGGACCTGTCGCGCGAGGGCGCCCCTGCGGAGCAGGTGATCAACGAGCTGATCGACATTGCCGAACCCGGTCTCGCGGCGATGACGGGGCCGCGTTTCTTTGGCTGGGTCATCGGCGCCAGCAATCCGGTCGGCGTTGCGGCGGATTGGCTGACATCAGCCTGGGGACAGAACACGGCTAACCACTTTGCGACACCTTCGGCTTCGGCCGCCGAGGCGGCTGCGGCCGCGGCGTTGCTGGAGCTGATGGATTTACCCCGCGAATCGTCAGTGGGGTTCGTGACCGGCGCGACGATGGCGGGCTTCACCTGTCTTGCGGCTGCGCGCTCCGAAATGCTCCGACGTGCGGGATGGGATCTTGAGTCCGAGGGGATGGCTGGGTCCCCGCCGATCACAGTTATCCTGGGCGCAGAGGCGCATTCGACCATCTTCGCGGGGCTGAAGTATCTCGGATTTGGGGAGCGTCGGCTGATGACGGTCGACGTCGATGCGAATGGAGCGATTCTGGCGGATGCAGCCGTAGCCGCGATCCATTCAGTAAGCGGGCCGGTGATCGTGATCGCACAGGCGGGACATATCAATTCGGGATCGTTCGATCCGTTCAGGGAGATAGCGGCAGCATGCCGGGCAAAGAACGCGTGGTTGCACATTGATGGCGCATTCGGCTTATGGGCGCGGGCGACGGAGACGCATCGCAAGTTGGGTGAAGGGATCGAGCTTGCGGATTCCTGGTCGGTTGACGGGCACAAATGGCTTCAGACACCCTATGACTCCGCCTATGCGATCGTGAAGCATCGCGAGGCGCATGTTCGCGCGATGCAGATTGCGGCGAGTTATCTGCCCAGCGCAGGTTCCGGGGTTCGCGTTCCGGCGGATTATGTGCCGGAGCTGTCGCGGCGGGCGCGCGGGTTTGCGACATGGGCGATGATCCGGCTGCTGGGGCAGCGGGGAATTGCGGAGATGGTTTCGCAACACTGCGCGCTGGCGCGGCGGATGGCGCTGCTTCTGGCGGCGGCTGGGGCTGAGATTCTCAACGATGTGGTGCTGAACCAGGTCGCGGTGCATTTCGGCAGCGATGCCGAGACGCAGGCGACGATCGCGAAGGTACAGGCGGATGGCGTGTGCTTTGTGGGCGGCGCACAGTGGCGCGGGAGGCAGGTGATGCGCGTGTCGGTGACGAATGAGAACACGACCGAGGCGGATGTGGATCGCTCGGTGGCTGCTATGCTGGCGGCATGGATGGCCGTGCGGGGCAGAGCTACATCGGCCGGTTGAGAACCTGCTGCGCGTCATACGTGCTGGGATCAGCCGGCTTGGCGCCTCGACCCATCAGGATTTCAAGCGTCGCCTCGTACTGCCGGCTATTGCCGCCAAAATTGAACCCGACGCCTACGCCAATGCCGGAGCCGAAGGAGCCGCTTGATCCGCCGATGCCGATTGTCGGGCCTGTCGGGCTGTAGCTGCCGTCTGCAAGGTCGGTGTAGCGACTGACGACGTTGAACCACTGGTAGCCGTTCTGGATCGTGAGTTCGGCAGCGTGGCGGAGGGCCATGTCCTCAACCTGCGGGCCCTTGAGATCCGGGTTGCCGCGGAAGGACACGCGGTAGCGTTCCTGCTCGAGGCGTTGTTCACGATAGCCCATCTCGCTCGCGTTGGCTGCGGGCCCATAGCGTGTCGGCGCGCTGGCGCAGGCGGCGAGGCCGAGCAGGGTGATGGCGGCGATCAGGCGTTTCATGGCGGTTCTCCGTCGCGGATAAACTAGCCTGAATTCCGTCCTGATCCAGCAGGCCGACTGTTCAGGAAAGTGGCTTGTAGAAATGCAGCCCGTGGCCGTTGGGGTCGTACATGCCGAACTCACGCGTGCCCCACGGGGTGTCGCGAAGGGTAGCCGTCAGGCTGAGTCCTCGTCGGCCGGTGCATTCTGCATGCAGTGCGTCGGGATCGTCGACGAGAAAGCGATAGCTGGGAGCGTCATCTCCGGGGGGAGGGAAGTAGCGATCATCTTGCCACTGCAGGTGGAGTTCCACGCCGTCGCGGCTGATCCCGGCGTAGCGGATGGGTGCGCCGCCATCATCGAACCTGCAGGTGAAGCCCAGACGTTCGACATACCAATGGACTGTCGCGGCCACGTCGCGAGCGCCGAGGACCGGCTGGACGGCCTTTAGGATTGCGGCCATCCCCAAGTCCTTCAGCTTGCAGCAGCGTTTTTCGAATTGTGGCCCAACTTGCCGTTGAGCTTGCCGAGCAGTTCGACGGCTGCATCGGCGATGACGGTGCCGGGCGGGAAGATGGCGGTGGCTCCGGCGCTGTGGAGGGCTTCGTAGTCCTGTGGGGGCACGACGCCGCCGACAACGACGGCGATGTCACCCCGGCCCTCCTTGTTCAGAGCAGCGCGAAGTTCGGGCACCAGCGTGAGGTGGCCAGCTGCCAGCGATGAAGCGGCGACAATGTGGACATCGTTTTCGACGGCCTGTCGGGCAGCTTCCGCGGGGGTCTGGAAGAGGGGGCCGATGTCCACGTCCCAACCGAGGTCGGCGAAGCCGGAGGCGACGACTTTCTGGCCGCGATCGTGACCGTCCTGGCCCATTTTCGCGATGAGGATACGTGGGCGGCGGCCTTCGGACTTCTCGAAGGCGTCCGCCATGCCGCGCGCGTGCGCAACCTTGCCAGATTGCGCGGACATGCCCTGAGCGTAGACTCCCTGGATAGACTTGATGACGGCCTGATGGCGGCCCACGACTTTCTCGATGGCCAAGCTGATCTCGCCGACCGTTGCCTTGGCGCGCGCCGCAGCTACGCCGAGTTCGAGCAAGTTGCCGGCGCCGGTTTCCGTAGCCTTGGTGATTGCATCGAGAGCCTGAGCGACAGCGGTCTCGTCGCGCTCGCTGCGGAGGCGGTGCAGCTTGTCGAGCTGAAGATTGCGGACCTTGGCGTTGTCGACTTTGAGTACCGGCACGTCTTCTGGCTCGTTGAGGCGGAATTTGTTGACCCCGACAATGGTCTGAACGCCGCTATCGATGCGGGCCTGCGTCTTGGCGGCAGCCTCCTCGATTCGTAGCTTGGGAAGGCCTTCTTCAATAGCCTTCGCCATGCCGCCCATGCCTTCCACTTCCTGGATGTGAGCCCAGGCCTTGCGGGCGAGGTCGTAGGTGAGGCGTTCGACGTAGTAGGAGCCGCCCCATAGGTCGATCGTACGGCATGCGCCGCCTTCTTGCTGCAGGAAGATCTGCGTGTTGCGGCTGATGCGGGCGGAGAAATCGGTGGGAAGCGCGAGCGCTTCGTCGAATGAGTTTGTGTGTAGGGACTGGGTCTGCCCCCCCGCGGCCGCCATCGCCTCGAAGCAGGTGCGGATCGCGTTGTTGTAGACGTCTTGTGCGGTCAGCGACCAGCCAGAGGTCTGCGAATGTGTGCGCAGGGAGAGCGACTTGTCGCTCTTCGGGTCGAACTGTTTCACTAGCTTCGCCCAGAGCAGGCGCGCGGCGCGCATCTTTGCGACCTCCATGAAGTAGTTCATGCCGATCGCCCAGAAGAAGGACAGGCGGGGTGCGAACCTGTCGACATCGAGACCTGCGGCGATGCCGGATCGGATGTATTCGACGCCGTCGGCGAGGGTGTAGGCAAGTTCGAGGTCCGCCGTCGCTCCCGCTTCCTGCATGTGGTAGCCGGAGATCGAGATCGAATTGTATTTCGGCATTTTCTGCGAGGTGTAGGCGAAGATGTCGGAGATGATCCGCATCGAGGGGCGGGGCGGATAGATGTAGGTGTTCCGCACCATGAATTCCTTGAGGATGTCGTTCTGGATCGTGCCGGAGAGCTTTTCCGGCGGCACGCCCTGTTCCTCGGCGGCGACGATGTAGAGCGAGAGCACCGGGAGCACGGCACCGTTCATGGTCATCGACACGGACATCTGGTCGAGCGGTATGCCGGCAAAGAGCGTTCGCATGTCGTAGATGGAGTCGATCGCGACGCCGGCCATGCCGACATCGCCTGTCACGCGCGGGTGATCCGAGTCGTAGCCGCGGTGGGTGGCAAGATCGAAGGCGACCGAGAGGCCCTTTTGACCGGCGGCGAGGTTGCGACGGTAGAAGGCGTTGGAATCCTCGGCGGTTGAGAACCCGGCGTACTGGCGGATCGTCCAGGGCTGGTTGGTGTACATGGTCGGATAGGGGCCGCGGCCAAAGGGGGCGATGCCGGGGAAATCGTCGAGGAAATCGAGGCCGGCCGTATCGGCGGCGGTGTGCATCGACTTCACCGGAATACCCTCGGGGGTTTCCCACAGCTTCGTACCGGCAGCGCCGGCCAGTCTCGACCATTCGCCAAGGTCGGCGCGGGGCTTAAGGTCGCCGAGCGGCAGTTGGGTGAAATCGGGGAAAGACAGGGCCATATACGCTCCGGGCTCGGGACTCGGCTTGTTTCCTAGCACCACGATCATCAGCCATGAAGCCTTCGCACGTGCGAAGCATTCAGCCAGCGTTCACCCGGCACAGCTCATTACAAAGTTCACGAACCCGCGCGCTGCGACGGAGGCCTGCCGAGCTGCCGTTGAAGGTTGCGATTGGCTAGCTTGCAGGGCGATCACGGGAAACAAACACCCGAAAGGGCAATGGAGAGACACTTCATGAGATTCATGACATTTGCTGCTGCCACGCTGGTAGCGGTTTTGGCGGCAGGCAGCGCGATGGCGCAGCCCGGCGGCACGCCCCCGACACCGGAACAGCGCGAGGCGCGCTTTGTTGCGGCTGACGCGAACAAGGACGGCAAGCTGGACAAGGCCGAGTTTGTCTCCAGCCTTCCAGAGCGCGCTCAGGCGATGGCGGACCAGATCTGGTCCAGCCGTGTTGATGCCGACGGCGATGGCTTTGTTACCAGGGAACAGTTCCTCGCCCTCCGCATGGGGCCAGCGGGCGGCGGCGGCCAGTAAGGCCTTCAAGCTTTAGGCGCAGGACAGCCGGTGATGACCTCGCCGGCTGTTTTGTTTTTGGACCGGGCCTTGCTATGCCGGTCACAGAGACAAGGGAGCGAGAGATGGCCGACGTCAATTCGATGCAGGGCAAGCGCGCCATCGTGACGGGTGGCGGCACGGGGCTGGGCGCTGCGACGGCGCTGGGGCTGGCGCGGCGCGGTGTGAATGTCTGCATCAACTACAATTCGAGCGTAGACGCCGCGAGCGATGTGGTGACGCAGTGCAAGGCGCTGGGCGTCGACGCGTTCGCAGTGAAGGCCAATGTCGGCGAGGACGCGGACTGCAGGGCGCTGGTGGCGGCGGCAGTTGAAAAGTTCGGCGGCGTCGATGTGCTTGTGAACAATGCGGGCATCACAAAGTTCGCGAAGCACACGGATCTCGATGCGCTTGATGCCGACGACTTCCTGAAGCTCTACCGGGTCAATGTCGTCGCTGTATACCAGATGACGCGGGCTGCGCAGCCACATCTGGCCGCGAGCGGCAAGGGATCGGTGGTGAACGTCTCGTCGATCGCTGGCGTGACGGGCATCGGATCGTCTATCGCCTACGCCTCGACCAAAGGCGCGCTGAACACGATGACATTGAGCCTCGCGCGGGCGCTGGCGCCCAACATCCGCGTAAATGCGGTTTGCCCGGGCTATATCGGGTCCGGGTGGTTCACCAAGTATCAGGGTAACGATGTCGAATCGCAGACGGCGGAGAATGTCGCGAAGACCGTGCCGCTGAGAGTTGCTTCGATGCCGGAAGACATCGCCGAGTCGATCCTGTTCTTCGCTGGACCAGAGAGCCGGCATGTAACCGGCGAGTTCATGATTATCGATGCTGGCATGCACCTCGGATATGCGCCGTTGAGAGCAAAGTAACGGGTAAGTCGCTGCGGCGAAGCGGAGGTTTGAGATGGTCTGGTCGCGCCGTCACTTTCTTCTCACCTCCGGTGCGGCGCTTGCAATTGCGGGCTGCTCGACCGCTAAACCTTCGGCGCCACCGACACCCGCGCCGACAGTTCCTTCCACACACTCGCCAGTCCCCGTCGCCGGATCAGCATTTCCGCTGATCGCCGATACAGCGGCGCGGCTCGACGTGACGAAGGTGCGAGCGCTCCGAAATCAGGGCGTGAAGACGGTGTTCCGTTATTATTCCCATATCCCGCCGAGCCTGGCGGGGAAGGACCTGCAGCCGGAAGAGGCGCGGATCATCCTTGGCGAGGGGCTCTCGATCGGCAGCGTTTTCCAGCATTTCAATCATTGCTTCCGGACGTTCGAGAACAACTGGGGCAAGGAGGACGCCGAGCAGGCGTTGCGCCAGGCGGAGGCGGCCGGGCAGCCGGAGGGGTCGGCCATCTATTTCGGCGTTGACGCGGACTGGCCCTATCAGGTCATGCGCGATCCGATCATCAAGTACTTCGAGGACGTTAAGCGTGCGTTCGAAGGTTCGGGCATCGCCATCGGCATCTATTCCAACGGATGCATCTGCAATGCGATCCGCGAGAAGGGACTGGCGCAGTACTTCTGGCTGTCAGGATCAACCGGGCATTCCGGCACGCAGGCGTTCTACAACGACGGCCAGTGGACGATGTTCCAGAATGCGCTGGACGTGACCCCGCCTGAAGTCGGCTACGGGATCGACACCAACATCGCGAACCCCGCGTCCCGCGGCTATATCGGCCAGTGGAGTGCGGCGGGATCGACCCCTGCATCACATGGGGTTTCCCCGACGCAAGCGGCGTTCGAGGCGCGAGCGTTCCTGCGCGCCAACACGGAGCTGGTGCAAGATCTCACTCCTGGGGCTGCGTCGCTGGCGACGTTGATCAAGGACAGGAATGTGCGGCGGCTTGAAACGTCTGGCGCGTGGACCAAGGTGGTTACACAGGAAGGCGGTGCATCACGCACCGCCGCTCCGTTGAGGGGCTGGGTCCCGACTACTGTGTTGGCGCCGATGGAGCACTTTCCGGACAACGCGTCGAGCTATGGCCTGTGTGGCGCGCCGACGGCGGTGAGTGACACGTTCAAGTACCAGAACTGCGAACGCGCGACCTCTCGCAATCGCTGATCAGCTCTGCCGCGTGACTCGAAGCACTTTCCCGCCATCGTGGACCAGCACATAGAGCGCGCCGTCTGGCGCCTGGGTAACATCCCGGATTCGGCCCTGGTCGCTCATGAGACGCTCTTCGCCAATGACACGGTCGTCCTCGATGTCGAGACGTACGAGTTGGGTTGTGCCAAGCGCGGCGATGATCAGGTCGCCTTTACACGGGAAGAGATTGCCCGTGTAGAGGATCATGTCGCCGGGCGCGATAACCGGGTCCCAGTAATAGATCGGTTGCTCCACTCCTTCTTGTGCTGTGATGCCTTCGCCAATGGGGTCGCCCGCGTAGTCGATGCCGTAGGTGATCAGGGGCCAGCCATAATTTTTGCCGTCTTCTTGGATGTTGATCTCGTCGCCGTCGCGCGGGCCATGCTCGATTGTCCAGAGCTTGCCAGTGGCGGGATTGATCGCGGCGCCCTGTACGTTGCGGTGGCCTTAGCTCCAGATTTTGGGCTTCGAGTTAGCCTGGCCGATGAAGGGATTACCGTCGGCGGGCGAGCCATCGGGCTTCAGCTTCACGACCTTGCCGATATGCGCGTCGAGATCCTGCGCCAGCTGGCGTGTTTCAGGTTCGTAGCGTTCGGCCAGCGTGAGGTAGATGGTACCGGAGGAGCCCCACTCGATGTTGGAGCCATAGTGCGCGGTGGACGCCCAGGCTGCGACCTACCTGAAGATGGTGGAACCGTTCTCAAGCTTGCTGCGGTCGGAAGAGAGCCTCGCCATCGCCAGGCTTTTTCGGTTCTTGCCGCCGCCGCGGTCTTCGGAAAACGAGAAATAGCCTGTGCGGGCGGTCATTAAATCAGGGCCGACCGAAACATCGAGCAGACCGCCCAGATCGCGGGTGTCGACACGGGGCACGCCAGTAACTTCGGTCTTTGGCTTGCCAGGGGCGACGAGCCACAGCTTGCCCGCGTTTGAGGTTACAATGATCGCACCGTCATCGGGAAGTATGGCGCCCCCCACGGATTAGCGATGCCATCTGCGATCGTCTCGACTTCGAGGGTTACGCCGGATTTCGACTCAAGCGCGCGGATCTGTTCCGGGAAAGCTGGGACGGCGTCGGTCTTGTTGGGCTCGCCCTGGGCAACTGCGGCGCCGCGGGCGGGGAATGCGTTGTTGCCCGGAGGCTGTTCGACTGCGGAGGTCGGCGTAGCACCACCGCAAGCCGCGAGGAGACCTGCGAAACCTAGAAGGGCAAGCAGGCGCATGCACCATATCCGCGTTTTGCCTATCTCGCAGATAGGCCGGGTAGCGCCAGCGCCCTGTCCCGGCGCGAGGCTATCGCATCAGTCCCAGTTCGGCGTGCGCAAGTTCGAGACTCGCCAGCACGTCGACGCCGAGATGGATGAATTCGTCGACCCCCGCCTCGCGCAGTTCCTGTTCACGATCACCGGGCTTGCCGGCAAGATACAGGCGCGAGACGCCAGCGGCTCTCAGGGCCTTCGCGGCCGCGACCCCCTCTTCGGTGTAACGCTTGTCAGATCCGCAAAGGCAGGCCATCGACACGCCGGACTGTTTGAAGCCTTGCGCAAGGGCAGCGATATCTCCGGTCAGCGGCGCTGCGTCGATACCGCCAGCGGCGAAGAAGTTCTGTGCGAACTGCACGCGTGCTGCGTGCTCAGCCAGTGGACCAATCGCTGCCAGCGCGATGCGCGGCGGACGGCCGGCTATGGCGCGTTGATCCGCAAGATCCCGCAGGCGCTCGAAGGGTTCGGCAAGCCGGATTGGCCAGAACGGGTCGGCCTCTGCGCCGTCTTCCTTGGTCGTGCGCGACAGGTCAGCCAGGGTCGCCTTGTCGATAGCAGCGAGGCGAAGCGCCGCCCATGTTCGGTTGGCAGGCGCGCGGCCGGAGGCTTCCGCGGCGCGACGGACGATCGCCGGCAGGTTGACCGCCTCAATGCTCGGAACTTCTTCCTGCAGCAGGGGGAAATCCGTGACCCCGGTGATCGGCTCCTTCCGTTTCGCCGCCGCCTTGAAGCGCGCCGCGCGGGCATCCGCGACGCCGGCCTGAAAGACACCAAGCTGCAGCGCTTTGAGCAAACCACCTTCGCGCTCGACCTGCTGGAATAGTTCCCAGGCGGCGCTGGACAGATCCTCGCCCAGCTTCTCGATGGCCCAGGCGCCGCCCGGCGGATCGATGACGCGGCCGAGGCTGGATTCTTCCTGCGCTATGATCTGCGTGTTGCGGGCAAGGCGGCGAGCGAGCTTGCCAGGAGGGCCCATCGCATCGGTGAAATTGCGGATAGTGACGATGTCGGCGCCGCCGACACCAGCGGCGAAACAGGCGGCGGTGTTGCGCAGGATGTTCACCCAGGGATCGCGGCGGGTGAGCATACGGCGTGAGGATACGGCCTGCAGCTTCATCGCGCCCGATGCGCCGAATGCTGTGGCGACACGTGACCACATGCGGCGGGCGGCGCGGAGCTTCGACATCTCAACCTGGTAGTCAGCGCCGACGCTGGCAGTGAAAAGGATCTGGCGGCAAGCAGCCTCGGCGCCCATACCCGCCGTCATCAGCGCGCGAACGTAATCGGCTCCCGCAGCGATAAGAAAGGCGAGTTCCTGCACTTCGGTTCCGCCCGATTCGTGCACGGGTCGTGAGTCGGCGCGGATAGTGGTTGCGAGCGAAAATTCTGCGGCTGCGTCGCGCGCGAAGCGCGCGGCTTGCTCCAGTTCGTCATCACCGCGACCCGGCAGCGCGCCGGTACGGGCGAGGGCGCCTATGGGGTCGACGTTGAAGGCGATCTGCGCAGATGAGGTAGGCCGCGTGACATGCGAGGCCGCGAGGAGCGCTGCCAGTTCAATGCCTTGCGCCGTGGAGGCGCCTGCGGCTTCGAGCGCCACGGTAGCAAGGTCGAGCCGTACAAAACGCAGGATGTTCTGCACGTCCAAGGCGGAGCGGGCGACCACGCCATGTTCGCCCGCGGCATCGACGCGGAGTTCGACGGAGGAGCAGCCGCCTTCGAGGGCTTCCATGACTTGATCGGCCGCGATCGCCGGATCGGGATGGGAGACAACCTGGCGAATGTCCCAAGGGAGATAGACGTCCTTGGTGGCGCTGGCCCCGCGGACAAAGGGCGCGACGCCCGGTAGTCCCGATGGGTCGTTCGCCCAGTCGGGTGCGCGATATAGAGGCTTCACGGGGACCCCGTGCTCAGTCTTCGTCGTGATCCTGGACAAGGGTGCGCCGTCGAGCGCCTTCTGGGCCAGCGCCTGCCACTGCGCCTCGTCTGCGCGCGGGAATTCGGCTGAAAGGGGCAGTTCGTCGGCCATGAATCTCTCACGAAAGCTCCGGGGCCATCAGGCATCCGGTAGGCCCGGCGTCAAGGCACGGAAGCGCGAAGGGTTTGCGGCGCAATGACAGCATTGCGGCAGGCTGACCGGCCGCTATGGTCCGGCCGGGGCGGGCCTTCCGTCGATCAGCATCGGAACTTTCCATGGCAATTCCAGCCAGCCTAGCGAACCAGCTTTCAATCCCGGTGATCGGCTCGCCGCTATTCATCATCTCAAATCCCGATCTTGTGCTTGCCCAGTGCAAGGCCGGGGTGGTCGGCTCATTTCCCTCGCTGAATGCGCGGCCGATAGAGCAGCTGGACGAGTGGCTGAGCCAGATCAATGAGGAGCTGGCCCGCGCGCGCGCGGCGAACCCCGCAGCCAAGATCGCGCCGTATGCAGTGAACCTGATCGTGCACAAGTCGAACAATCGGATCGAGGAAGATCTTGAGCTTTGTGTGAAGCACAAGGTGCCGATGGTGATCACCTCGCTGGGCGCGCGGCCGGAAGTGAACCAAGCGATCCAGTCCTATGGCGGGATCGTGCTACACGACATCATCAACATCGTGTTCGCGCACAAAGCGCTGGAGAAGGGCGCGGACGGGTTGATCGCAGTGTGTGCAGGCGCGGGTGGACATGCGGGCATATTGTCGCCATTTGCGCTGATCAGCGAGATCCGCGAATTCTTCGACGGACCTCTGGCTTTGTCGGGATCGATTTCGAACGGGCGCCAGGTCCTCGCCGCGCAAGCCATGGGCGCCGACTTCGCCTATATCGGCTCGGCCTTCATCCCGACGCATGAAGCGCGCGCCGTGGACGGCTACAAGGACATGATCGTCGCCAGCGCGGCGAAGGATATCATCTACTCAAGCCTGTTCACCGGCGTGCACGGCAATTATCTTGCTCCCTCCATCGCGAAGGCGGGCATGGACCCCAACAACCTTCCTGACGGCGACAAGACCTCGATGAGCTTCCAGTCGGGCGAGGGCTCGAAGGCCAAGGCATGGAAAGACGTCTGGGGGGCCGGTCAGGGCGTTGGAGGCGTGAAGTCGCGGATGAGCGCTGGCGAGTATGTCGCCCAGCTGAAGCGCGAGTATAACGAGGCAAAGGCGGGCCTGGTTGGGAATGCGGCGGCTCTCACAAGCTGACAGACGCGTGACCCCATGATCACCGACCCGCTGCGTGACCTGCCGACATTTGCCGACATCGAGGATGCGGCCTTGCGCGTGAAACACGTCACGGTCCGGACACCGCTCTTGCGGTTCGAAGCACTCGATGAGGCGGTTGGCGCGTCGGTGTGGGTAAAGCCGGAGACACTGCAACGGACCGGCTCGTTCAAGATGCGCGGGGCGTGGAACCGGATGAGCCGGATACCCGAGGCAGATCGCGGCAAGGGTGTCGTCGCATTCTCGTCGGGCAATCATGCTCAGGGCGTGGCGGAGAGCGCGCGGCTGCTTGGGATGAAGGCGACGATTGTAATGCCATCGGACGCGCCCGCAGCGAAAATCGAGAGCACGCGTCGACGCGGGGCCGATGTGCGGCTGTATGATCGAGTGAAGGAGAGCCGGGAAACGATCGCGGCGGAGATTGCGGGGAAGAGCGGGGCGACGACGGTACGCCCGTTCGACGACAGCTGGATCATGGCGGGGCAGGGGACGGCAGGGCTGGAAGCAGCGCTGGATGCACAGAAGATGGGTGTCAGGTTCGACAGCCTGATCTGCAACGCATCGGGCGGTGGACTGCTGGCGGGCATGGCGGTGGCGTTCGAGGGTGTGTCGCCGGAGACCGAGGTGTATGTCGCCGAGCCTGACGGGCATGATGACCTGATCCGGTCGCTGGCGGCGAAGCAGATCGTCAACAATGCGCCTGGCGTGCGCTCAATTGCGGATGCACTCATGTCACCGGCGCCAGGCGCACTGACGTTCGAGATCCACAAGCGTCGCGTGCGCGGCGGGTTCACCGCGAGCGACGATCAGTTGCTCGATGCGATGAGCTTTGCCTTCCATCACATGAAGCTTGTCGCCGAGCCGGGCGGCGCCAACGCCTTGGCTGTTCTGCTGAACAACCGCGCATACTTTGCGGAGCGCGGCCCGATCCTGGTTGTGCTGTCAGGCGGCAATGTGGATCCCGAGATTTTCGCACGCGCGATTGCTCGGGGTTCAAAGGGTTGAGGACTGACGCGTGCGAAGTCCGCCTTGCGTCGGGCGCAGTGTTGTGAGAGAACAAATGCGGAACTCTGTGCCCGACTGCATCGCCCTTTTGTGTGGATGACGAAGGCTGGAGAGAGTTTCGTGTGTCGCGTGGAGTGACGGGCAGCCCTAGGGTGCCCGTCCTGTGTCAGGAACCGGAGCGGACCGAGTGAGCTCGGCCGGGGCCGGAATGGAGAACGGAGACGACGATGGCCGGGTCGGTCAACAAGGTAATTCTCATCGGCAATCTGGGGCGTGACCCGGAGATCAAGCAGATGCCGTCCGGCGGATCGATCGCGAACCTCTCTATCGCCACGTCCGAAACCTGGCGCGACAAGAATTCCGGCGAGCGCAAAGAAAAGACCGAATGGCATCGCGTCGTGGTGTTCAGCGAAGGCCTCGTCCGCATCGTCGAGCAATATCTCAAGAAGGGCTCGAAGGTTTACATCGAGGGTCAGCTAGAAACCCGCAAATGGCAGGACAAGGACGGCAATGACAAGTATTCGACCGAAGTCGTCCTGCGGAATTTCGGCTCCACGCTGACCATGCTCGACGGCCGCAGCGAAGGCGCCGGTGCAGGTGGCGGCGGATATGAAGACCGAGCCCCGGCCCGGAACGTCGGAGCGAAAGCGAAGGGCGGCAAGGGCCCCTCGGAAGACTTTTCGCGTCCCGACTTCGACGACGAGATTCCGTTCTAGGATTCGAGAAGGCCGTCATGATTGTCATCCCGGAAGCCGCACAAGGGCTATCCGGGACCTGTCACCGCGCCTCGCGTGCGTCCGCATGGCGCCCGCATGTGGCAGCATTTGTATCGAATTCCCAATAACTGACGTCGACCAGATGGTCGGGATAGCGATCGAGCGTATCGATCAGTGCCTCGTACGCGCGGAAGTATCGGGGCAGATTGTGGTGCACCACGGGTGGGATCGCCGGACCGGTCACAAACGATTCAACTGGCGGCTCCCTGATAGACGACGCGGTCCGCCCTGAAGCGAATTTGGAAGGCTTGAGCCGACCAGACAACGCAACGTTTTGTTGAGTTTCGGCGTCCTTCATGACGGGTTAACCGTCTCGCGTTGATCTCGCGTTGATCTCGCGTGGGCGGGTCGGGGCGGATAGGAGTGTTTGTATAGATGGAAGGGGTTCTTAAGACTGGCAAAGCCGTCCTTCTTCCCGGCGCCATTGCCGCGCTGATCCTGTACTTTTCCTATCACGCCATTGCCGGCGAGCAGGGGCTTGCCGCTTGGGGGGAACTCCAACAGCAGGAAGAAAAGCTCCTTTCACACATCGACATGCTGAAGGCGGAGCGCGCCACCCTAGAGATTTCGCTCGAGCGCCTGCGCGACCGCACGTTGGACCTCGATTATGTCGAGGAAATCGCCCGTACGCGGCTGTCCTATGTCCGTCCCGACGAGATCCTGGTCGCGGTCCGCTGAAATATTCGCGAAATCAGTGTGGAACTCGCGATCCAATCGCGTGATAGGCTAGAAACGGGGCTGGATCGCCCTTTATTCTCTCCTGACACAGCAGGGATTCCACGCGATGGCGCCGAAAAAGAGCGGGGCGAAGACAAGGAAACCTGTGTCAGAGCCACAAAAGGCTGAACTGGTTCAGTTTTATCGGGATATGCTTCTGATCCGGCGCTTCGAGGAGAAGGCCGGCCAGCTCTATGGCATGGGCCTCATCGCCGGCTTCTGCCACCTCTATATCGGCCAGGAAGCTGTGGTGGTCGGCGTCCAGTCTGTCCTCGATCCGGATGATCAGGTCATCACAGGCTATCGCGACCACGGCCACATGCTGGCCTGCGGGATGACCTCGCGCGGCGTGATGGCAGAACTCACTGGTCGCGAAGGCGGGTACGCCCGAGGCAAGGGCGGCTCGATGCATATGTTCAGCCGCGAGAAGAACTTCTTTGGCGGCCACGGAATTGTCGGCGCACAGGTGCCGCTCGGAACAGGCCTGGCTTTCGCCAACCGCTACAAGGGGGCGGACAATGTCTGCGTCGCCTATTTCGGTGATGGTGCCTCGAACCAGGGACAGGTCTACGAAGCCTTCAACATGGCCTCGCTGTGGAAGCTGCCGGTCGTCTACGTGATCGAAAACAATCAGTACGCGATGGGCACGTCGATCGCCCGCGCCTCCGCCGAGACGGAGCTCTACAAGCGCGGCATCTCATTCGAGATCCCTGGTGAGGAAGTCGACGGCATGGACGTGCTGGCCGTACGCAAGGCGGCTGCCAAAGCGGTGCAGCGTGCGCGCGATGGCGATGGCCCCTATATCCTCGAGATGAAGACGTACCGCTATCGCGGCCACTCGATGTCCGACCCGGCCAAGTACCGCACGCGCGAGGAAGTACAGGAGATGCGCGAGCATCACGACCCCATCGAGATGCTGAAGAAGAAGCTCCTTGATGCAAAGCATGTGACCGAAGACGACTTCAAGAAAATCGAGGCCGAAATCCGCGAGATCGTGAATGATTCAGCACAGTTCGCGCAGGACAGCCCCGAGCCCCATCCGGATGAGCTGTGGACCGACGTGCTGGTGGAGAGCCGCTAGATCATGACCGACATCCTGATGCCTGCGCTTTCGCCCACCATGGAGGAGGGGAAGCTGGCCAAATGGCTTGTGAAGGAAGGCGACATCGTGAAGCCCGGCGACGTGATCGCCGAGATCGAGACCGACAAGGCAACGATGGAGGTCGAAGCTGTCGATGAAGGCGTGATCTCGAAGCTGATGATCGCGGCAGGGACGGAGGGCGTGAAGGTCAACGCCGTGATCGCGCAGATTTCAAACGGGGATGCTGCGCCGGCGCCGAAGACGAGTGGCAAGAACAAGTGGTCCGCGAAGGGAGCCGAAGCGCAGACGCGCTCCGACGCAAAGACAGATGCAGCTGGTGGCAAGCCGGACGACGGCGCCACGGAACAGAAGGCCCGCAATGACGGCCATCGCCTGCGCGCACCGGAGCAGAAAGTTGCCGCAGCCGAGGGACTCCACGATCCGACACTGCCGGAAGATGTGACCTACAAGAAGACCGCCGTGCGCGATGCTCTGAGAGACGCGATCGCCGAGGAGATGCGGCGCGACGAGACGGTTTTCCTGATGGGCGAGGAAGTCGGCCAGTACCAGGGCGCCTACAAGGTCTCGCGCGGCTTGCTGGAAGAGTTCGGCGACCGCCGGATAATCGACACGCCGATCACCGAGTACGGCTTTGCCGGTCTCGGCGTCGGCGCGGCGTTCGGCGGACTGAAGCCAATCGTCGAGTTCATGACATTCAATTTTGCGATGCAGGCCATCGACCACATCATCAACTCGGCGGCCAAGACGCTCTACATGTCCGGTGGCCAGATGGGTTGCCCCATCGTATTCCGCGGGCCCAATGGCGCCGCTTCACGTGTCGGAGCACAGCACAGTCAGGATTATTCCGCCTGGTACGGCCACATCCCCGGCCTCAAAGTGTTGGCGCCCTACGATGCCGCAGACGCCAAGGGGCTGTTGAAGGCCGCGATCCGCGACCCCAACCCGGTTGTCTTCCTCGAACACGAGCTGATGTACGGTATCGAATTCGACGTTCCGGACGTGGAGGACTTCGTCCTGCCCATCGGTAAAGCACGCATCCGCCGCGAAGGCGCCGATGTCACGCTGGTCGCGCATTCAAGGATGGTGAAGTTCGCACTCGAAGCTGCTGAGGAACTGGCCGGGCAGGGCATAGAGGCCGAGGTGATCGACCTGCGCTCGCTGCGCCCGCTGGACACGGCGACCGTCATTGAGAGCGTGAAGAAGACAAACCGCATCGTATGCTGCGAGGAAGGCTGGCGCTTCTTCGGCGTCGGGGCCGAGATCGCCGCCGCCGTCACCGAACACGCCTTCGACTATCTCGATGCGCCGCCGATGCGCGTCGCGCAGAAGGATGTCCCACTGCCGTATGCTGCGAACCTGGAGAAGCTCTCGCTGCCAAACGCGCAGGATATCGTCGCGGCGGCGAAGAAGGTTTGCTACCGGGAGGTCGAATAGATGACCACTCCCATTACGATGCCGGCGCTGTCGCCCACGATGGAGGAGGGGAACCTTGCCAAGTGGCATGTGAAGGTCGGAGACAAGGTGAAACCCGGAGACATCATCGCCGAGATTGAAACCGACAAGGCGACGATGGAAGTCGAAGCCGTCGATGAAGGGACGGTGACGAAGCTGCTGGTCGAAGAAGGCGCGCAGGGCGTGAAGGTCAACGCTGTGATTGCGGAGCTTGATGGCGAGGGCGGCGGGGCGAAGGCTCCGGATCGTCCTGCCTTGCCGAAGGTGGGTGAGCCGCCTGCGAAGGTTCCATCGAAGCCCGAGAGCGTTGCGCCGCCCCCCAAAGCCAACCCCTCCCCACAAGAGAGCGGAGAACGCGCAGCAGCAACCTCAGGCGCCAGGATCAAGGCTTCACCTCTCGCCAAGCGTCTTGCTAAGGCCGATGGTGTTGATCTGCTGGCGCTCAAAGGCTCGGGCCCGCACGGCCGCATCATCAAGGCCGATGTGCTGAAAGCTCCAAAAGGCGGCGCGAGGCAGGCGCCCACGGCAGGCGGCAGCATCACGAGCCTGATCGAGCCCGCGCTGCTCGACGACCGCGTCTACGCGCCCGACAGCTATGAACTGATCTCGCTTGATGGGGTGCGCAAGGTCACGGCGCGGCGGCTGACGCAATCCTTCATGCAGGTGCCGCACTTCCCGTTGACCATCGATCTCGAGATCGACCACCTGCTGTCCGCCCGCGTACGGATCAACGAGGCGGCTGCTGCCTCGGGAACGAAGGTGTCGGTCAACGACATGTTGATCAAGGCCTGCGCCATGGCGCTGATGACCCATCCGGACGCAAACGCCAGCTATACCGACAAGGGCGTCGCCCAGCACAAGTCGGCGCATGTTTCGGTGGCGGTCGCCATACCGGGCGGACTCATCACGCCGGTCGTGCGCGATGCGCAGACCAAGGGGCTAGCCCAGATCGCGACGGAGATGAAGGACCTGGCGGCGCGGGCGCGCGACAAGAAGCTGAAACCGCAGGAATACATGGGCGGAACGTTCTCGATTTCGAACCTTGGCATGATGGGCATCCGTCAGTTCGCCTCGATCCTCAATCCGCCGGAGGGCATGATCCTGTCTGTCGGCGCAGGGGAGAAGCGCGTGGTGGTGAAGGAGGACAAGGTGGTGATCGCCACCATGATGACCGTCACGCTGACCTGCGACCATCGCGTGGTCGACGGGGCGACCGGCGCCCGATGGCTAGCGACGTTCAAGCAGTTCGTTGAAACTCCTGAAGCGATGCTGCTCTGATGTCGCTTCGCGTAAGACTTCTTATCGCCGCGATCGCCGTTTGCCTGTCGCTGTTCGCCACCTTTGGAGATTTCTTCTTCGTCGGCGTGCTGGGCCTAACGCCGGGGTCGGGAAGGATTGTTGTGGCGGCAACGTTGCTCGTCATCGGCGTGGTCTGGTTTGTCTGGTCCGGAGCTGCTGTGCGCAGGACGCTGAGAGACGTCCGTAGCAGGCGCGCGAAGGACTGATCGGGAGGTCTAGTTGGCTCACGTTGGATCAGGTTTCGCCGCCGCGCTCTGTGCCCTGCTGGCGTGTTGCGCTCCGGCGCCGGGGCCAGGCGCGAAGCTGACGATGGGCGAGCTTTCGGCCATCGTGACGCCGCTCACCTATCGCGAACTGCTTGGGACGAAATGCGGCGAGCCGAGCATGACGGTCAAGACGGCTTTCCTTGCAGACCTGAAGGCTGCAGGGGCGCCTGACGCGTTGATAGCTGAAGTTGAGGCGGAAGCCGCGCGCATCGAGGCGGCGGAGCGCGATACCCCGAACGAATATGTCTGCACGGCCGATCTCTACGAGACGACGGACAGGAACGCGGCGGTAGCGCAGAAGGCCTGGGCTGACCTCAAGAACCACCAATCGTGAGCACGCAGAATGGCTGATGCCAAGGCTTCCTACGATCTCATCGTCATCGGTTCGGGGCCGGGCGGCTACGTCGCGGCGATCCGCGCGTCGCAGCTGGGCATCAAGACAGCGATCGTCGAGCGGGCGGAGATCGGTGGCATCTGTCTCAACTGGGGGTGTATCCCGACCAAGGCCTTGCTGCGCTCGAGCGAGGTATTTCATCTCATCACGCATGCGCAGGATTATGGGCTCTCGGTCGAGAATCCGAAGGTGATGATGGATGCGGTGGTCAAGCGCTCGCGTGGCGTGGCGCAGCAGCTGTCGAATGGCGTCACCTTCCTGATGAAGAAGCACCAGATCGATGTGCTGGTTGGGACAGCGCGGCTGGAAAAGGGCGCCTCTGCGCCGAAGGTGATCGTCGAGAAGGGGAAGGGTGAGGGGACGTACGTTGCGAAGAATGTGATGTTGGCAACGGGCGCTCGGGCAAGGGAGATTCCGGACATCGGACTGAAGGTCGATGGCAAAACTGTCTGGGCATATCGGGAGGCGATGGTGCCGACGGAAATACCGAAGCAGCTCCTTGTGATCGGATCGGGCGCCATAGGTATCGAGTTTGCGAGCTTCTATCGCACCTTGGGCGCAGAAGTGACGGTGGTCGAGGCGCTGGATCGAATCCTGCCGGTGGAGGATGCGGAGATTTCCGCATTCATGCTGAAGCAACTTGGCAAGCAGGGGATCAAGTTTCTTACGCTGGCGCAGGTGAAGTCGCTCAAGATCGACAGGGGCGTTGCGACGGCCGAGGTGGCGGCCAAGGAGGGCGCGCAGACGCTGAAGGCGGACAAGGTGATCCTAGCTATCGGCATCGTCGGCAATGTCGAGGATCTCGGGCTTGAGCAGCTGGGCGTGAAGGTCGAGAAAACGCACATCGTGGTCGATGGCTTCGGCAGGACGACTGCGCCGGGGCTCTACGCGATCGGCGATGTCACCGGGCCGCCCTGGCTGGCGCACAAGGCGATGCATGAGGGCGTGATCGTTGTGGAGGGCATGCAGGGCAAGGCGCCCTCACACAAGTTCGATCCGTGGAATGTACCGGGCTGCACCTACTCGCATCCGCAGGTGGCGAGCGTCGGCATGACGGAGGAAGCAGCGAAGAAGACGGGCCGAAAGCTGAAGATTGGCAAATTTCCCTTCATCGGCAACGGCAAGGCGATCGCACTTGGTGAACCGGAAGGTCTCGTAAAGACAATTTTTGACGAGCAGACCGGCGAACTGCTCGGCGCGCACATGGCGGGTGAAGGCGTAACCGAACTCATCCAGGGCTATTGCATCGCGCGGCAGGGCGAACTGACCGAAGCTGAGCTCATGGAAACTGTCTTCCCGCATCCGACACTGTCTGAAATGATGCACGAGAGCGTGCTCGCCGCCTATGGCCGGCCATTGCACATCTGAGCCGGACAGGGCGCATGCCGCAGGGTTTGGTTTCGCATTCCACCGAGGACGCGTCTATCGCGCGGCAGGTTGCGGGCGCCTTGCGGGCAGCGGGGGTCGGGGTGTGGCTCGCGCCGGATTCAATCAAGCCGGGCTAAGCCTACAACGAGGTCATCGTGGCAGGACTGCGCGCTTGCGAGACGCTTGCCGTGCTCGTCTCCAGATCATCCAACGCCTCAAAACATGTTGCGCGCGACGTGGCCCTGGCCGATGGGCAGGGCAAGCGTATCATTCCGATCAGGATCGAAGCGGTCGAGCCTTCTGACGGACACACCGGCTATCTCGGCATGCCGCAATGAGTGGAATGGCATGCGCATGGAGCGTCCGCGCTGGCGCCGATGATCGCCATGCTTGGCCACGCAGGGCTCGTCGATGTTGCCACGACTCACGTGCAGAATCCTCCACCGGCCATCGCCGGGAGCGATGCGATGATCGAGATTCGGCGCGGGAACCACCTGACAGGGTCGGCGCGTAACGTGGCGATCCTGGTCGATGGAGACAAGGTGGGCGAGGTCGGGAACGGAAAGTCTCTCGTGTTTCGCGTGGCGCCGGGACAACGTGTGATCGCGGCGCGCTTCGATTACACAAAGAGCGCTCCCTTCGCCGTGGACGCGCAACCGGGCCGTGTTCGTGTTGTCGAACTTGGTCTTCCCAACATCGCAGATGCTGGGGCGCAGCTGTCAGGACTTCTTGGCCAGTCGAAGTATTTCCGGTGGAACCTGCTTGATTAGGTTTGCCGGAAAGCCTGTGCCGAAGCCCGCTAGTCACGCTGCAGAAAACTCTCCGCCGGCCGGATCGCCTTCCAGGACAGCACCTTCGCCGCCATCTTCCCGTTAGGCAGGCGCCACTCTGCTTCGACATAGCCCGTCGTTCGCGAGCGGTTCACGAGCTTCGCCTCGATCTCGATTTCGGGGCCTGAGACAGGGCGGAAGATCTTCACCTGCAGGTCCTGCGTGGTGAAGCCTTCGCCCTCCTCCAGCGCCGTCGCCATGCACATCGAAACGACATTGTCGGACAGCGCGGCGATCCAGCCGCCGAAGACACGGCCGCCGCCGATGTCGCGCGAACCATCATTCGGCCAGCGGAACAGCACCCGGCCGACCTCCGCCTCCTTGCACCACAGGTCCGGGCGGACGCCCATATTGATATGCGCTGGAGGCAGGTTGCCTGACATGAACACCTTCATCCGCTCATTCACGTGCGCGGGCAGGGCGGGGAAGCCGTTGAAGCTCATGATCAGATCCACTGGCAGAAGGCACTGGTCGCTAGCTGATTTCGGCGCTACGTCACAAGCGAAAGCTGGTCGCAGGCAAAAGCATGATGCGGCTGGAGATGGTTCAGCCTAGGGGATATTCTGTGCGCGGTTTTCTGTCTGTTGGCGTAGCCATTCTCGTCGTCGCTTTCGCCGCAACACCGGTGCAGGCGCAGGACGGAGCGTTCATGTGGTGCCAGGCGACTGTCGGAGGAGCCCGAGACAAAATCACTTACTATTCGGGGTTTTACTCGGCGGGCCCCGATCAGGCTGAATCCAAAGCCAGAGCCTTCAAGTCCGAAGTTGAAGACATGGAACTCAGCGCTCTCGCCGTTAGCGCGAAGTGCATGGCGCTGGCGGACTATGACACGGCCGTTGCGTCTCGAGACGCCGCCATGAGAGCTGCGCCGGGCGAGGTGCTCAATGACTAGGAGGGATGAAGCTCAGTCGCCGCTGGGCTTGAAATCCAGCGCGACGCCGTTGATGCAATAGCGAAGGCCGGTTGGCGGCGGGCCATCCGGAAAGACGTGGCCCATATGGCTTCCGCACGTGTTGCAGTGAACCTCTGTCCGTACCATGCCATGACTGCGGTCGACTGTTTCGCCGAGCGCCCCCGCGATGGGCGTTGTGAAGCTGGGCCAGCCGGTACCGCTCTCGAATTTTACCGTGTTGTTGAACAGCGGCGTTTCGCATCCCGCGCAGATGAAGACGCCGGGGCGCTTCTCGTAGAGCAGGGCACATGAGCCGGGGCGCTCCGTGCCGTGCTGGCGCATGACGGCGTACTGTTCGCGTGTGAGCCGCTGGCGCCATTCCTCATCGGTGCGGACGACGGGGTAAGTTTGGGTGTCGGCCATTGGCGTCTCCTGAGCTGGGGTGAAGTCGATGTACGGCTTCACCCCCATATGGTTACGCGAGCGGCCTCAGACAGCCGTCACGCCGCCATCGACAACGATGTTCTGTCCGGTCGTCCAGCTACCAGCCTTTGAGGCGAGGAATACAGCAGCGCCGGCAATATCGTTGGGCTCGCCGAGCCGGCGGAGCGGGGTTTCCTCCTCACGCTGCTCGCGGGTATCGTCGTCCGCCCAGAGCGCCTTTGCGAAGTCGGTCTTCACGAGGCCGGGGGAGATGCAGTTGACGCGAATGTTGTGCGGGCCAAGTTCCGCTGCGAGGTTGCGGGCGAGCTGCACGTCGGCCGCCTTCGAGATGCAGTAGGCGCCGATTACGGTCGAGGCGCGCAGGCCGCCGATCGAAGAGACGATGATCACGGCGCCGTCCTTCCGTTCGATCATCTGCGGGGCGACCATCTGGATCAGCCAGTTGTTCGAGATGATGTTGTTCGACAGGATCTTTGCGAAGGCGTCGTCCTGGATTCCAGCCATCGGGCCGTAATACGGGTTCGAGGCAGCGTTGCAGACGACAATGTCGATCTTGCCGAAGGCGGCGTTGGTCTCGTTGACCAGCCGCTGGAGATCTTCCTTCGAGGAGATGTTGGCCGGACATGCGATGGCGGTGCCGCTGCCGTGGCTGGCGTTGATCGCGGCGGCAACTTCCTCGCATGGACCGGGCTTGCGCGAGGAGATGGTCACTCGCGCGCCATGGCTGGCGAACTGTTCTGCGATGGCCTTGCCGATGCCCTTGGTCGAGCCGGTGATGAGGGCAGTCTTGCCTTTGAGATCGAACAGCGTACCTGCGGCGTTGGCCATGGGGTGTTTCCTTTTCTCGGGCCCTTCGGGGCCATCGGGGCAGTCGCCCCGTTGTTCTGACGCAATGATACAGCGTTTCTAACGCGGGAATCGCAGAAGGGAAACCGCGGCCGACGTGGGGGGCTTCTCCAAGGTTGTTGCGCGGGCCGAGACGTCTGGAATTCCTGCTGACCCGCAGGGACTGCGGAGCGGCGGGATGACCGCGATCAGGAAAAGCTTCAAGGCCGGTGCATGCAAGTGATGCCAGCCGATCGCGGCGAGGGGCATGCGGAGATTCTGCTGTCGAACCTTCCGCGTGGGCGCATGCCATGGAGAGTTTTCTCATGTGCCGGGGACTGCCCAACAGGGTTGCCCATGACTGCTTGCGACTTGCTGGTGATTGCGATCGCCGGCGCCAATGGCAGGATAGTGTCATGGATGCTGCGCCCGCGCCAACGCGTCATGGCGTGGATCAAGGTCCGAGCGCGCGGCCGCTAAGGCAAGCACCTCTGGAACCGCTACGTTGGAATCGCGTTGGACCACCGCAGAACAGGTGGAGCGCCGTCATGCATGAAGTCGCGATTGTCGGCGCGGTTCTCATCGGCATCCTGGCCGGTTGGATCGCAGAACAAGCCTTGGGCCGCGAGCACGGCCTGAGCACCAATCCGGTCGTTGGGGTAGTCGGCGCGTTTCTGGGGCCTTGATCGTCACCGCGTTGCGCTTCGGCTTTGCCGACTTCTGGGGCAGACTGCTTATGTCGTCGGTGGACGCTATTGTGCTGCTCGCGATCGTCGGCATGCGGCGAGGCCGCAAGGCTCTCTAGCCAACATCATCATGGATTTTTTGTGGATCTGCCGCTCTCAGGGGAGCGGCCGATTCAGGTCTGAGTGGCGCTGTAAGGGTTGCGCTTCACCCAACGATATCGGGCAATGATGACGTAGACGAACAGCGCCCAACTCGCGACGAGTATGGCCGTACCGGTCCATAACGCCCATGGCGGCACCGCTGCATCGAGCTTCCACCAGACGAGCATTGCGGCGCCTAGGATGACGCCACCAAAGCCAAGCATGCGCTTGGTTCGATGGAGTCCGCGCACCTGCTTGATCCACGCCAGCCTTGCGGCGTGGTCGTGATCCAGGGCGGGCAACTGGTTCGCCATTCTATTTCGACACGTCCATCAGCGCGCCATAGGTCAGGCGTGGCGAGATTGCGCGCACGGGCGGGGTGCCCCCAGTCGGCGTCGATCCGTTGACGTTCTGGATCATGCCAACAAAGACAAGATCGTTGGTGGGATCGATCCAGAACCAGGTTCCGAAGGCGCCGCCCCAGTAGAAGGTGTTGAGCCCTTGCGGCGTCCCGGCCTTCTGGGGGTCCATCACGATGGCGAAATCCATGCCGAAGCCGATGCCTTCCTGGCTCGGACCATAGAGGTCGACCTTTGCATTCGCCGGCAACACGTTGGTACGCATGAGGTTGACTGTGTCAGCCTTCAGAATGCGCTTGCCATCCAGCTGTCCGCCATTTCCGACTGCCTGGGCAAAGCGCCAGTAGTCCTCGGCGGTGGACATGAGACCGCCCGAGCCGGCAAGGAAGGATGGCTTCGTCGTCGCGACGCGGTTCTCCGCAGGCCCTTTGATCGCGCCGCCTTCGTAGGAATGGATCGCGACGACGCGCGCCGCTTTTTCTTCGGGCATCCAGAAGCCGGTATCGACCATGCCGAGCGGCTTGAAGATGTACTCGTCGAAATAGACGTCGAGCGACTGGCCCGAGAGTTTCTCGACGATGTAGCCTTGGATGTTGACGCTCGGGCCGTAGTCCCAGGCTGTGCCGGGTTGGGTTTCGAGCGGCAGATTCGCCAGCCGGCCGATCATGCCCTGCAGATCGGTATCGCCAAGACCGGCGTCGTTGTAGACGGCGCTGACCCCAAAGCCCGCCGTATGGCTCATCAGCTGCGCCATCGTCATCGGCGAGTTCTGCGCAACGAGCGCGCCATTGGTGCTCTTTACCTTCAGGTTGGCGAACTCAGGGATGAATTTCGAGACTGGGTCGGAGAGCTTCCACTTGCCTTGTTCCCAAAGCTGCATCATCGCCACCCCGGTGATAGGCTTGGTCATCGAGGCGATGCGGAAAATGCTGTCAGACTTCAGAGCGGCGCCGGTCATCGCGTTGGCCGCGCCATAGGTATCCATGTGCACGACCTTGCCGTGGCGCGCGACGAGCGTCGTGACGCCGGCCAGTTTCTTCTGATCGACGAGCGCACGGAACTCGGCTTGCAACGCATCTAGCCCGGCGGTGGAGAAGCCAACGGCCTCCGGATTGGCGCTCGGCATGCCGAGGGCGCGCGCCTCCATGGAATGGTGCGAGGGCGGTGCGAATGCGGCCTGCACAGTCGAGCAGGACGAAGCAGCCATCGCACCCACGAGCGCGGTCGCGGTCAGCAGGGTGAAGCCTCTGCGGATCATGTGTGTCTCTCCCGTGGATTCGCCTCTTAGGGCGGATCCGGCACTGTTTGTTGGCGACAGGTTTCCAACGTTGAGTGTCTAACGTCAACGCACGGGGCGATGACGCCTCAGAGCCCCCAGTCCTTTGCGAGGTTCTGGATCAGGGCGTCACGGCGCGTGCGGACATCGTCCGGCGTCCAGCGGGTGCGGCCCTGCAGGTCGCTGCTGAGGGTATAGGACGCCTTGCCCGTGCGGAAGTAGATCTGAAGCTTCTCGAGGAAGGGCTTTCGGTCAGCTTCCTGGTTTTCATCATGGGTGAGCAGGGTGAAGTTGCCGATGCATTCCGTCAGCTCATCCCGGTCTCTCACGCGAGACCATTCCTCATACCATTCAGAGCCCTTGCTGGGCGCTCGCGGCAGGATGTGCTCGACGGTGCAATCCGTATCCGGCGCCAGCGCCTCACCGCCATCGACCGCCGCCGAGACGCGCATCAGCAGGGCCTTTCGCTGCTTGAAATTAGGGAAGCGCCCGCGCAAGCGCTCGACGAAGTCCTCGCGTTCACGCTTGGTCAGCTGCAGCGGCGAGCCTTCGTCGAAGAGCGCAACATTTGCGTCCATCGCATCCAGCAGGCGCCGGTAGCGTTTGTGGCGATAGTCACGATCCTTGACCGAATACTGCATGGCGTAGGCGAGGCGGTCGAGCGCCCAGAAAAAGCGGTCGGCCGTATCTCGATCGTAGGGATGTTCTGCGAGGAAGCGGATTGCGGGGGCGCGCCAGCTCTCGTGGTGTATCGAACGCAGAAACACGATCCGACGCAGCGCTTCCTCGCTGAGGTTGAGGTTGTCGGTCTTACCGTTGATGATGGCGTCATAGGCATCAACGAAGCGCTTCAGCCGATTGTCGAGGAAGTCCCGGATCGAAGGTGTCTTCTGCAGGATGCCTGCGATGACGCCTGAGACCAGTTCGCCGACGCCTTCGCGATCATAGAGAGCGCGGATCTGTTTCCACAGATCGCCGAAGCCTCGATCGCCCAGGCGCGCTGTGAAGGCATCCCACTTGCGTCCCTGCGCGACAGCTTCGGCAGGAGAGAGTTCGGCGCGTTCAAAGAGCGCGCTCTTGAGTATGTCGTGATCCGATAGCGGTTTGCCGCGATGGTTGAGCGAAGAGAACACTTTCTGCGCCACCGCAAATTCCGCCACGCGAACGCGAACAACAGTTACCTGGTCCAGCAGCCACATCACGAAACGCGAGCGCTCCTCGTCCGCCATGTCGGAGAGGTAGTCCCGCATCTGGCTGATCGCGGCGCTGAGGCGCAGCTGGCTCTCCGAGCCGAGGTCACAAGCCGCCTCGCGAACGCCTTCGTCCTCGCGCGTCGCGCCGCGTTCCTGCACGAAGCGGCGGTAGAACGGCGTATCAGTCGGATTTAGGGTGACGCGCCAGCGATGGGATGCGCCGAAGACATTGAGCGCTTCATGGCCGATCATCGAATGGATCAGGCCTTCCTCTTCCTTGGTCTTGGCAAGGTCGCGCATCACGGCAAGCATGATGGTGAGCGTGGTCAGGCGCTGCTGCCCGTCCACCACATCGGACGGCCCCCGATTGCGCGGGCGGATTACGACGATGGCGCCGAGGAAATAGACTGTACGCGTACGAAACGCCTCAAGCAGATCCTGGATCAGGATCTCCACCTCGGGATCTTCCCAGGCATAGGCCCGCTGGAAGGGCGGAACCCTGATATCCGTTCCGGGACCGAAGACATCGCGGATGCGCTGGACTTCAGCGGCGATCGACATGAGGTACGCTTCCCGAACTGAACTTCGCCTACCTATCCATACAAGCCGGTTGGGTCCAATCTCCCGGGCAGGTTAGAACAGGATGACTCATGCGACTGTGTGTTTTCGAAGCCACTGACGGTCGGCGGCCAGGTTTGGTTCTCGGCGACGAGATTGCCGATATCAGTACTGTGGCTGGCAGGTCGTACTTGCCTGTGGATATTCTGGCGGCTGGCCCTGGCGGTATCGAGGCAATCGAACAGGCCGCGCGCTCGTCGTCGCGCATCCCCCTGAAATCAGCGCGGCTAACGGCGCCGCTGCGGCGTCCGGGTAAGATTCTCGGCATTGGCCTCAACTATCGTGATCACGCAAAGGAAACCGGCCGCGACCCCCCGACGACGCAGATGTGGTTCAACAAGCAGTCCAGCGCACTGCACGGCCCGTTTGATCCCGTCCTGATGCCCGCGGTGTCGACAGCGCTCGACTACGAGGTTGAACTCGTGGTCGTAATCGGAAAGTACGGCCGGCATGTTCCGCGCGAGCGCGCGCACGAAATAATCGCAGGCTACATGACCGGTTGCGACTATTCCGTCCGCGATTGGCAGCGCGCGACGCCGACCATGATTATGGGCAAGGGGTTCGATACGCACGCGCCCGTCGGCCCGTGGATCACGACGCCGGACGAGGCGGGCGATGTCTCGAACATGAGCCTGAAATGCTGGGTCAATGACGAGCTGCGCCAGGCCGGCAACACCGGAGAGATGATTTTCGATGTACCAGCGCAGATCGAACACCTGACAAAGGCGTTCGCCCTCGAGCCGGGCGACCTGATCTTCACGGGCACGCCTGCGGGCGTGGGAGCAGCATTCACGCCGCCGAAGTTTCTCAAGGTGGGCGACAGGGTGCGTGTGGAGGTCGAACGCCTGGGTGCGATCGAGGCGGTAATCACTCAGGAAACCGCACAGACGCGGATCGGCTAGGGCGACCGGCGCGTGAAGCTGAGGCGAGACATACTCCTGTTCGGTGCAGTTGCAATCTCAGCGGCAGCTGGCGGATGGTGGTTCCTGTCCAACCGTCCCGACGCGGCGGTCAACGCGTTCAAGCGCGACCATCGAGCCCAGCAGGATGCTTCTGCTCCGCGCCTGCCGCCCGCAGAGGCGTTTCGGGCGACGGTATGTGCTGCAGGCCCGTGTGTGGTTGTGGAGGCCGGAGGCCTGACGTTCATTTTCGGTGCGGGCCAAGGGGCCGCTGAGGGAATCGAACGGCTGGGTCTTATGCATGCCAATATCGACGCATTGCTTCTGCCCGATCTCGCATTGAAGACGGTCGAGGGACTGCCGGCAGTGGCGGGGGCACTGGCAGGGCGGCGGGAGCCATTGAAAGTGTATGGGCCGGCGGGGATGCTGTCGGTGGTGGATGGCGTAAACCTGATCGTTTCGGCGACCCCGCAGGCGCGTCTGGCAGCAGGCGTAGAGGGTGAGGATCAGGGCGCGTACGGCAGGCTGGTCTTTGATTCAGGCGTGGTAAGTGTTCGTGGATTTGGCGGGGTCGAGCGGGGGATGGGGCGCGTCTACCGCATCGATTTTGAGGGGCGCTCGCTCATCCTGTCGGGATGTTTAGCGCTGCCAGCGGACATCATTGCCGCCGCCCGGGAGGTCAAGGAACCGGGAGCGGTGGTTTTGGCTGGGTCGGAACGACTGCTCGGATCGCTATCGTCGTGCATCGACTTGCCAGTCGTTGTGCAGGCGCTTTCGCAGGCAAAGATTTCGGCCAGTGTTCTGCTTCCCGCGGATCCGCCGGACACACACCCGCTTGCAGCTGCAGCCTGGCGAGAGATGCTGTCAGCCAGCGAACCCTCAGCACCCAGGATCGGCCTGCCGGGCGCCGTGATCGACATGTCGGGAGAGAAAGCGATCGTTCGGGAGTCGCGTCAAAAATGAACAAAAACAGAGGATTGCACTTCCTCAAACAGCAGGCGGAGGTTCTGACCCGAGTCAAAACCCCCGCGCTCCCCGTTCGCCCCCGTCGCCAACCCTTTGCTTCCTCGGAAGCCCCCGAGGGCCGGCGCGTTCGATTGTGGCGATATAGCGGCACGACCCGACCACATGTCTACTTCCGAAAGACCGGTTAAACCCAAGACCTGAAGCGTGTGACGCAAAGTCCACAAAAGCATGTACGAGGTCGAGATAGTTGCGAAAGCAGGTTGAATGAAGTTTCGACCAGGAAAGACTGGTAGACGCGAACTGGCGCGGAAGGGACAGATTGTTCCAAAGTGCAGCCGCCCGACTGCGTCGCGACGTTCATGGCTTGTCATTCGCTCCGGATGCCAACACAAACGAGACGTGGAAGCGCACGTCCGCAACCTGAGGGGCTGCTCCGGTTAAAATGCCTGTTGTCGCGCACATCATGCTGGCGCTCGTGTACGTTACTGCGTCGGCTCTCGGCGCGGTGGCGCTGAGCGTAAATGGCATCGTCCCGCCGGTCACGGCGGCAATCATCGGCGCGACCAGCGCGCTGGCGATGATCCAGATTCACATGGCTGTGTCCCGCATGGGCGGCGGTGCGGAAGCCGAAATCTTCGAGCTTCGGCAGGAGATCAGGAAGCTGACCGGCCGCGTCGCGCATGCGGAACAGCAGTCCACGGACCTCAAGAAAGCTTTTGAACAGGAAGTGGCCGCCCGCCGCGAGTCGATCGTCCAGGAGATGCGCGGCCTCGAAGGGATGATCCAGAACCTTTCGAAGAAGTTCGAGACCCGGCTCAGCACGGTTCGGGCGCACACCAATGACGTGCCCATGGACGGCGCGTCGGTACTTGATGCGGTGAAAGAGGCGCTACGCGAGAATCGCGTGGACCTGCACCTGCAGCCGATTGTGAACCTGCCTCAGCGCAGAACCTGCTTCTACGAAGGCTTCACCCGCCTGCGACGCGCCGACGGCAAGGTGATCATGCCGACTGAGTTCCTGGCGGCGGCCGAGAAGGCCAACCTGTTGGGCGTAATCGACAATATGCTGCTGTTCCGCTGCGTGCAGATCGTGCGTCGCCTGTCGGAGCGCGACCGCCGTATTGGCGTGTTCTGCAACGTCTCGATGGCATCGCTCGAGGACGACCAGTTCTTCTCCAGCTTCATCGAATTCATGCGCGAGAATCGCGACCTGGCGCATGCCATGATCTTCGAGATCAGCGTCCGTTCGTTCCAGCAGCGTTCGGACATCGCGGCTCGGAACATGGGCCGGTTGAAAGAGCTCGGCTTCCGCTTCTCGCTCGACAAGGGTATGGGTCTGAATCTCGACCTGCCGGAGCTGCAGGCCGCTGGCGTCAAGTTCGTGAAGATCAACGGCGAGCGGCTGCTCGAGGAGCTGACCCCGGGCGGCGAGCGCCCGGTCTCGGCGATTTCGCGCGACATCGCAGCTGAGGATGTGCCGGCGCTGTTCGTGCGTTATGGCATCGACCTCATCGCGGAGAAGGTCGAGATCGAGAAGTCCGTGATCGAGATCCTGGAATTCGAAATCCCCTATGGCCAGGGCCACGTTTTCGGGGCGCCGCGCCCGATCAAAGGCTCGCTGCAGGACGAGACCGCACCGCCGCCGGACTTCATGCGTCGTGTCGCTCCGCAGGCGATGTAGGACGTGAGCGTTTCGCTGCTGTCGGGGCTTTCGGCCGTTGCTTCCCACTATGATGCGGTGCTCTGCGACGTGTGGGGCGTGATCCACAATGGTCGCAGCGCATTCGTCACCGCTTGCGAGGCCCTGAAGAAATTCCGGGCGGAGCAGGGGCCCGTAATTCTCGTCACAAATGCCCCGGTGCCGAAGGATCGCGTGACGCGGCTCTTCCCGCAATTCGGCGTGCCGATGGATTGCTTCGATGATATAGTCGCGTCAGGCGACGCAACTCGTAACGAACTGAAGGGTTTCGCTCCGGGGCCAGTCTATCGCATCGGGCTGGATCAGGATTTTGGGGTCTATGCCGGTCTGCCGCTGGAATTCTCCGATGACCCCGCGGTCGCGAAGGTAATCTGCTGCACCAGTCTTCGCGACTATCCGAACGGCACGCCTGAGCCCTACCGCGGCGAGCTGATGCGGTTGGCGGCGCACGGGCTACCGATGCTGTGCGCCAATCCTGATGTCCAGTTCCGACAGGGTGACCGTCTGATCTGGTCAGCCGGCTCGTTGGCGGCAATCTACGAGCAGGAGGGCGGCAAGGTGATCCGCCCCGGCAAGCCCGATGATCCGATCTACCGGCTGGCGATCGATAAGGCCGAGGCAATTGTAGGCCGCTCCATCCCGCCTGAGCGTGTTCTGGCAATCGGCGACGGCCCGATCACGGACGTACTCGGCGCCAACAGGCAGGGGTACGACGCCCTGTTTATCGGCGGCGGGATCCACGGCGATGCGATGGGGCAGGGCGATGCATTCCTGGCGTCAGCGCAGACCGTGCTGGATGCTGATGGCGTCAGAGCCAAGTGGGCGATGCCGGAACTGGGGTGGTAGCTACCGCACCTTGTCGCCATTCACGGTGACCCGCCGCATGTGCCTGCGCTGGCCGTGATAGTCGTTCAGCGCGAAGTGCCAAACGCAGCGGTTGTCCCACATCGCGAGTGAGCCAGGCCGCCAGCGGAAGCGGCAGGTGAAGGGCTCTCGCCGGCACACTTCGAAAAGGTATTCGAGGAGCGGTCGTGACTCCTTCCTGGTCCAACCAGCGAAGCGGAGCGTGAAGGCGGGGTTGATGTAGAGACCCTTGCGGCCTGTTTCCGGGTGAGTCCGCACCACGGGGTGCTCGTACTCGGGTACTTCATCGCCGACGACTTCCGAATCCATCGACGCGCGCTTCTTCGAGGACGCACCGCCCGTACCATACTCCTCTGCGGCGGAGTGGATGGCACGGAGGCTTTCCAAGGTCTTCCGCAGGCCAGGCGAGAGAACGTCCCACGCGGCGTACTGGCTCGCGAACATTGTGTCGCCGCCGACGTCCGGCACCTCAATCGCATGGAGGATGGAACCCAGCGCCGGCTCCTCGAGGAAGCTCATGTCGGAGTGCCAACCGCCGCCGAAGTTAATCTTCTCGGATGGCTCTTTGATGATCTCAAGGATCTCCGGATACCCAACCATGCTCTTCACATAGGGATGGACGTTGAGCGTGCCCCACCGGCGGCCAAAGGCGAGGTGCTGCTCGGGCGTCAGAGCCTGATCGCGGAAGAAAACGACGTGATGTTTCAAAAACGCCTGATGGATGTCGTCGAACTGCGCATTGCTCAACGGCTTCGACAGGTCCACCCCGGAGATTTCCGCCCCAAGATGGGGCGAGAGCGGGCTGACCGTGATGGTCTTGTAGACGTCATAGGCCATGGCTGTTTCCTCTCGGCCGAGCATTGCGCGGGAGAGACGGAAATTCAACGGTACGACGGGTGGATTGAGCGCCGCCTCAGCCTTGCTGCAGCATGCCCTTGAAGTCCGCAGGCTGCATCGGGCGCGATAGCAGGAAGCCCTGCAGCTGGTCGACCTTCAGCCAGGTCATCAGGTCAAGCATCTCCTGCGTCTCGATCCCCTCGGCAACCACGCCAAGACCGTGGTCGTGCGCAAGCCGGACGCAGCTAACAAGTGCTGCCTTCGCGTAGGGCTCGCTCATCGCGAGGCGCGTGAACGCCGGATCGATCTTGACCTCGGTGAAGGGGTAGTTCCGCAGCCGGTCGATATTGCTGGGCCCCGCGCCGAAATCATCGATGGCGAGACCGAAACCGTGTGCGCGCAAGGCCGTCATCGTCCGGAATGCGTTGGCGCCGTATTCGAGCACACGCGACTCCGTCACCTCGAGCACGAACTGCTTGCAGTCGAGGCCGCTGTCGCCGATCGCCTGCGCGACTTTGTCTGCGAAAGCGGGACGCTCGAGCGACATCGGGCTGATGTTGATCGAGCAGGGCAGGCCATTGAACCCTGCAGCGTGCGCCGCGACAGCACGCGCCATCACGTAGGTCAGCGCGTCGATGCGCTCGCTGCGTTCCGCGAGTTCGACATAGGCCGCAGGGGACACGAGACCAGACTGTGGCGTGGCAATCCGCGCCAGCGCCTCTGCGCCGACAAGCTTGCGATCGTGAAGGGAAAACTTCGCATGGAAAAACGGGTGAAGTCCGCCGCGTTCAATTGCAGCTTCGAGCAGGCTCGCGCTGGCCGGCGTAGGCCTCCGCGTCGCGTCTGTTTCCGTGCTCTGAAGATTTGAAATCATCGCGCCGCACGACCTGAAAACGGCCGGCGATCCGCCGGCTGCTTGAGGTGACAGTACGCCACGGAAGAGTCTCGAAACAGCTAATCGGCGCAGTGCAAACTGCTGCACTGCGCCGCAAAAGTAGCTTCGAATCGGTTCAGGCTGATCTTATTTCGCGTCCGAAAGGCCCTGGTTCGCAAAGTCCCAGTTCACCAGTTCGTCGATGAAGGTGTTGATGTACTTCGGCCGGGCGTTCTGGGTGTCGAGGTAGTAGGCGTGCTCCCAAACGTCCATCGTGAGCAGGGGGGTAACGCCGGCCTCGGTCAGCGGGGTTTCGGCATTCGGCGTCTTGGTGATGGCAAGCTTGCCGTCCTTCAGAACCAGCCAGGCCCAGCCGGATCCGAACTGGGTCGCGCCAGCTTCTGCAAAGAGACGTTTGAACTCGTCGTAAGAACCGAAGTCCTTGTTAATCCGGTCGGCGACCAGGCCCGTCGGCTTGCCGCCGCCGCCTGGCTTCATCGAGTGCCAGTAGAAGGTGTGATTCCAGACCTGGCCGGAGTTGTTGAAGGTGGGCATCTTTTTCTCGGCCCAGCTCTGCTTGACGACTTCCTCGAGCGGTGCGTTTTCCAGCGGCGTGCCGGCGACCAGCTTGTTCAGGTTGTCCAAATAGGCTTGGTGGTGCTTGCCGTAGTGAAAATTGAGGGTCTGCTCCGAAATATGTGGCGCCAGCGCGTCGCGCGCGTAAGGCAGGGCGGGAAGCGTGAAAGCCATGGGAAACCCTCTTTGTTTGTCGTGTGTTGTCGTCCAGACCCTCAGATAGGGCCGAATTGCCGAATTTGAACATGAGCGATACGGCCAATCCGCCAAACCTTGCAAGCGCTGACGATTTTGACGCCCGTCTGAAGCGGACGGACGAGGACCGCTGGCTGGCCACGCGTTACGCCCCTGCGGGCTCGCGCGAACGCCTCGTCGCGATCTACCTGCTTAATCAGGAGTTACAGCGCGCCCTGCACGCCAAGGACGCGATGCTCGGAAAGATCCGGCTGCAGTGGTGGCGGGAGACGCTCGCGCAATTGGCGGGAGGGGCGCCCTTACGGCGGCATGACCTGGCCGAGGAGCTGGCGCGTGTCCTCAAGAACCGCGCCGACCTGCTGGGGCCGATGAACGCTATGGTGGACGCCTATGACGACGTGCTCGACGATCACCTGCAGGCAGGCGGGCATCAGGCTGGCGGCGCGCATGAGGAACGACATCTCGCGGTTGAAAGCACCCTGATGCGGCTGGCGGGACTGGCCCTGGCGCCGGATGCTGAGAGGGCGGGGCTGGAAGCCCTGGCGGAGGCGGGGGCGGCGCGCGTCGGTCTGGCGGCGGAGCTCGACGGCGCAGAGGCACGGTGGGAAGCCGCGAAAGCCGGGTTGCGACAAACGCCCGCGATGCTGTGGCCTGCCGCGCTGCACCTTGCCGCCGCAAGTGAGAATGGGCCGCTCAGCAAGCGCTGGCGGATTTTCCGGGCCGCGCTGGGGCGACGACTTTAGGATCGATTTCATCTACGGGCGCATATCCTGCTGGCCAAGCGAGCAGCAAACCTGTTTGTTATTCCGGGGTGGAGTCGCAGCGGGCGGGCGGACGTGAACAAGCTTTTCAATCCGGCCAGTTGGCTGCGGGCGTTGAGCCAGCCGCTTGTCCTTCTCGGCCTCGCGGTCGACCTGTTTCCGATTTTCGGCGTGCTGGCGTTCGGCTGGAACGCCGTTCCGCTGGTGATGCTGTACTGGATGGAGAACCTCATCGCGGGTGTTCTGACGCTACCGCGCATCGTTATCTCCGGCGCGAGCTACGGCGCGCTCGGCTTGATTGTCGGGCTCTTGATGTCGGCGTTTTTTGTCTTCCACTACGGTCTGTTCTGCTTCGTGCACGGCACATTTCTGATTGCATTCACCGGGTTCGGCAACGGGACGCTCGCCGACCAATCGACCTTCACGCTCGACATCCCCGGCATGTTCCAGTTCGGCATGACCAGCGGGCTGCACGTGGAGTATTTCATCTACGCGATCATCGCGTTCCAGGTGCTTGTCTTTTTCTGGGAGTTCGTGCTCAAGGGCGAGTGGCGGACCACGAACCCTATGGCCGAGATGTTCGCGCCTTACGGGCGCATCATCGTTCTTCATCTCGCTATCTTTGGCGGAGCTTTTGCGCTGTTCGCCCTCGGGCAGCCGATGATTGGCGTGCTCGCACTCATCCTGTTTCGAGCAGTTTATGGCGTCGTCACAAACGCAAGGGATGCCTTCGGCTTCGACAGCGACTTCCGCAAGGCGCTCGACAAGATGGGCGGTCGTGAGGTGTTCGAGAAAGCGATGCGAGGGGAGCGCGTCGACTAGACTGAAACGGGCTCGGGCGATTTCTGATCCTGTAGCCAGCCGCCAAGATCATTCAGCGCGCGCACAGACATCAGCCGCTTGCGCGCGCGTCCCCTGTCAGCTCCCTTCAGGCGCTTGCCGTCCGGGCCCTTGAGATCAACCGGGCCAATGTCAGGCAGCAGGCCATAGTTAACGTTCATTGGCTGGAACGAGCCACGCTTGGCAACTCCGCTCTCTCCAAGGAGGTGTCCGCCGGTGATGTGGTTGACCAGTGCTCCGAGCGCGGTGGTAGCGGGCGGCGCCTCTACGCGGCGGCCAAGCCGCTCGGCAGCGGCCATGCGCCCGGCAACCAGGCCCATTGCGGCGCTTTCCACATAGCCTTCGACACCTGTCACCTGGCCAGCGAAGCGTACGCGGGCATCTGACTTGAGGCGCAGCTGCGCATCTAGCAGGGCAGGGGAGTTGATGAATGTGTTGCGGTGGATGCCTCCCAGTCGCGCAAACTGTGCATCGGCAAGGCCCGGGATCATGCGGAAGATCTCTTGCTGCGCCCCGTGCTTCAGCTTGGTCTGGAAGCCGACCATGTTCCACAGCGTGGCAAGCTTGTTGTCCTGTCGCAGCTGGACCACGGCCCAGGCCTTCACGCCGGGATCATGCGGATTGGTCAGACCGACGGGCTTCATGGGGCCGTAGCGTAGCGTCTCCGCGCCGCGCTCGGCCATCACTTCGATGGGCAGGCATCCTTCGAAGTACGGCGTGCCCTCCCACTCTTTGAACTCTGTCTTTGGGGCCGCAAGCAGGGCCGCGATGAAGGCCTCGTATTCGTCCTTCGTCATCGGGCAATTGATGTAGGCTTCGGCGCCGTCGCCGCCCGGACCAGGCTTGTCATAGCGCGACTGTTTCCAGGCCTTGCTCATGTCGATCGACTCGACATGCACGATCGGCGCGATTGCATCGAAGAAGGCGAGCGAATCCTCGCCGGTCTTGGCAAGAATGGCTCTCGCCAGCGTGTCAGATGTCAACGGCCCTGTGGCGATGATCACGCTGGACCACGCAGCAGGAGGCCAGCCATCAACCTCACCGCGTTCGACGGTAACCAGCGGATGCTGCTCAAGTGCCGCCGTCACGTCAGCGGAGAAGGCGTCGCGGTCGACGGCAAGAGCCGAGCCCGCAGGCACGCGATGACGATCGCCCATGCCGATGATGAGACCCGCGGCCCGGCGCATTTCCTCGTGCAGCAGCCCGACGGCATTGTACTCCCAGTCATCCGACCGAAATGAGTTGGAGCACACAAGCTCTGCGAGCCCGTCCGTGTGGTGGGCATCAGTTTTCCGGACTGGGCGCATCTCGTGGATGACCACGGGAACGCCAAGGTTTGCAGCCTGCCAGGCCGCCTCCGACCCCGCCATGCCGCCGCCGATGATGTGAATGGGCTCGATTGTCATCCGGCCGATATAGGCCATGTGGGGCGCTCAGGGAAACGCGCCAACACTGCAAAATCCCGCTGGGGCGCCGCGGCAATAGTGCTAGAGCCAGTTTATGCATTTTGTACCCACTTTCCGGGTTCTCTCCGTGCTGGCGACCCTCCTCGCGGCGCCCACCGCCAAAGCCGACATTCGCAGCTTCAACGCCGCGGTTCAGGCAGGTGACTACCGCGGCGCGATGGTGGTGGCCGGGCAGACCTGGCCGACGGTGGATCTGGCATCTCCCTCCGCAGCTCTGGTGGCGCGGGAGTTCGCATGGGTCGCTATGCTGGCGGGAGAGCCCGCGTCAGCGCTGATGTACTCGCGCTTCCTGGTTGAGCAGGGCAATGCACTACCGCATCCGGATCCTGCGCCGGCCGTGTCCCGCGTTCTGCACGACTGGGCCACTCTAGAGGCGGCGGCGTCCCCACAGGCACGCGCCAACTTGATGCAGTCACTCTATAAACGCGCAACGGCGCCGGGGCGCGACCTCATCTCGCCGCGCGCAGCGCACGCGCTTCTTGCAGAGGCATGGGCGGCCGGAGACTGGGCGCAAGCGGAAAGCGCCGCCATGTACGCCATCCGGTTCCTGGATGATCTGGAAGCAGGCAGCATCGCAGCCCGCTTCGAGGCGCGACGCGGCGCGGCGATGGCCAGATTCATGCGCACGAAGTCTCTCGAAGCCTACAACGCGCTGTACGACATCGCGGGCGAGGTGCATGACCAGATAGCAGCGACCTCTGATGGCGCGGGCCGTGTCCGTCTCGCGACCGAATACTACGCAGCCACGTCGTGGGCCGATGCAATCTATGGCGGGCTCGGCTCTCGTCAGCGCGAATTGGCCGACCGGCGCGCGTCAATCAGCACAGGCCGCGCCCCCATGAATGAACTGCTCTATCCGGCGCCGGGCGACGCGAGCCTGCCGCGTTGCCGGATCGCCCTTGCGCGCGCGGACTCGCCCGGGTTTCCCTTCATACTAAAATTCAAGGACCTGGCCGGGTCGGTGACCTATGCGGCCGAGGTGGCGCAAAACGGCGCGCTCCAGAACCCACGCCTGATGGCATGGGCGCCCCATCCCGACTTTGTAAGGGCGACTGAAGCCGTTCAGTCCTCCTGGCGCTGGCGGATCGAGGGAACCCTCCAGCCGCCCGCCTGCCGCCTGCCGAAAGTCCATATCGTGACCTTTGAATACGCCCTCGGCCGGTAGCGGCGCTCGCCGCTGTTGCCGCTTCTCGTCAATTGAACTAGGGGCAGGACTCCTTTGGAGGGCTGGATGGCCGACGCTGCGGGCAAGCTGCCGATCATCACCTGTGTGCGCGACGCATGGCTGTTCCTGCGCGACAACTTGCGCATATTCGTGCCCGCTGCAGCTGCAATGGCGCTGGTTTCCCAGGTCGGTTTCCTGCTAGCGGCGATTTCGGGGGGCGGTGCAGGCGCCCAATCCGCGTTCGGCGGCAGTCTTGGGAATCTGGCTGTCGCCATGCCCGCCGTGCTGGGAAGCCTCGTTTTTGCCGCAGCCGTGTTGCGCAAGGCGGTCCGGAACGAGTTCACGGGGCCACTCGGCCTCAGTTTCGGAGCAGACGAGCTTCGTCTGCTCGCAATCGTCGCGGCGTATGCGTGCATGATAATTCCGCTGGCCACGCTGGTATTCATGATTGTGACAGCGACGGTCCTGTCACGTCTGGCTGCAACGCCCGACGATCTCGCTGTGCTGCTGGAGGATCCTCAAGCACTGAATGCGGCATTGACCCAGGCGCTCGGGCCGGGCGGGACGGCGGCATTCCTGCTTCTCATCATGCTGGTGTTCGCGGCTGCGATCTACCTGTTCACGCGGCTCTTCATGGTCAACGCCGCGACAATCGGCGAGCGCCGCATCGTGATGTTCCAGAGCTGGAGTTGGTCGCGCGGCAACATCCTTCGCATGTTCGCTGCGATCATGCTGACCTGGCTACCCGCCTATGTCATCGACAGCCTGGTCGTCGAGATCGGCGTCGCCATCCTTCGCCCGATAACCTCAGAGGGAAATGCAGGCTTCTTACTGATCGCCTTCAACGCCGCCGTCACTTTCGTCGCGGCGATAGTCGGCATCCCGTCGATCGTGCTGGGTGCGATCCTGTACAGGGGCCTGCGGCCGGTGGACTTCGTGGCGAAGTAGGCGCCTATTCCGCTGCTTGCTGAGCCGATTTCTTCGACTTAACAGCAGCCGTGACAGCTGGCTTCATCTTGGCCCGCTTCGCCTGACGCTCACGCCGCTCGGCTTGCCGCCTGAACGTCTCCACCAGGAACTTTCCGGTCCAGCTCTTCTTGTTCTTCGAAACGTCTTCAGGCGTGCCGACAGCGACAACTTCGCCGCCTCCGTCGCCGCCGTCCGGACCCATGTCGACGATCCAGTCGGCAACCTTGATCACGTCGAGATTGTGCTCGATCACCACCACCGTGTTTCCAGCGTCGACAAGTTCCTGCAGAACCTCCATCAGCGTGCGTACGTCATCGAAGTGCAGGCCGGTTGTGGGTTCGTCGAGAATGTAGAGCGTGCGGCCGGTGGCGCGCTTGGAGAGTTCCTTAGCAAGCTTCACGCGCTGGGCTTCGCCACCCGAAAGCGTGGTAGCCTGCTGGCCGACCTTCACATAGCCCAGGCCCACGCGGCACAGCGTTTCCATCTTGCCGCGAATGCCGGGCACGGCGCCGAAGAATACGCGCGCTTCCTCCACAGTCATGTCAAGGACGTCGGCGATCGACTTGCCCTTGTAGAGCACTTCAAGTGTCTCACGGTTGTAACGCTTGCCCTTGCAGACGTCGCAGGTGACGTAGACGTCTGGCAGGAAGTGCATCTCGATCTTCACGACGCCGTCGCCCTGGCACGCCTCGCAGCGCCCCCCCTTCACGTTGAAGGAGAAGCGGCCGGCCTGATAGCCGCGCGCCTTCGACTCCGGCAGACCGGTATACCAGTCGCGGATTGGCCCGAACGCGCCCGTATATGTCGCTGGGTTGGAACGCGGCGTGCGGCCGATGGGCGATTGGTCGATGTCGATGATCTTGTCTAGGTGTTCGATGCCCTCGAGCTTCTGGTGTGGGGCTGGGCTGTCGCTTGCGCCGTTGAGACGGCGGGCCAGGGCCTTGTAGAGCGTCTCGATCACGAGCGTTGACTTGCCACCGCCCGAAACGCCCGTGATGCAAGTGAAGATGCCGAGCGGAATTTCCGCCGTCACGTTCTTGAGGTTGTTGCCCGTTGCGCCGATGACGCGGATCATCTTCTTCTTGTCGGCCCAGCGGCGCTTGTCAGGGACGGCGATCTCTTCCTCACCGGAAAGATACTTGCCGGTGATGCTCTGCGGGTTCGCCATCAAGTCTTCAGGCTTGCCGAAAGCGATAACTTCACCGCCAAGGACACCGGCGCGAGGACCCATGTCGATGACATGATCGGCCGTCAGGATCGCATCCTCGTCGTGCTCTACCACGATAACGGAGTTGCCGAGATCGCGCAGACGGCGCAACGTTTCGAGCAGGCGCTCATTGTCGCGCTGGTGCAGGCCGATGGACGGCTCATCAAGCACATAAAGAACGCCGGAGAGCCCGGACCCGATCTGCGACGCGAGTCGGATCCGTTGGCTCTCGCCACCAGAGAGCGTGCCTGACCCGCGCGAGAGCGTCAGGTACTCGAGACCTACATCGTTCAGGAACTGCAGTCGGTCCCGGATCTCCTTGAGGATGCGGACAGCGATCTCGTTCTGCTTCTTGGTGAGCTTCTTGGGCAACGCCTCGAACCAGTCGCGCGCTGCCTTGATCGAGAGGGCAGCCGAGTCGGAGATCGTGTAGTTGTTGATCTTCACGCTCAGCGCTTCCGGCCGCAGACGCTCGCCCATGCAGGCGGGGCAGGGAGCGGCAGACTGGTAGCGGCCGATCTCCTCGCGCATCCAGGCGCTGTCGGTCTCGCGGAAGCGGCGCTCAAGATTTCCAACCACGCCTTCGAACGGCTTGGTTACCTCGTAGCGACGCATGCCGTCATCGAACACGAAGTCGACTTCGTCCTCGCCAGTGCCGTTTAGAATAACTCTCTGAGCAGCTTCCGGAAGCTTGGACCACGGGACGGTGAGCGAGAACTTGTACTTTTTCGCCAGCGCCTTCAGCGTCTGGTCCTGCAGCGGCGAGGCAGACTTGCCCCAAGGTGCAATTGCGCCATCGTTCAGGCTCTTTTCGATCTCGGGCACCACCAGCGCCGGATCAATCTTCAGCTGTTCACCCAGGCCGTCGCAGGCAGGGCAGGCGCCGAAAGGGTTGTTGAAAGAAAACAGGCGCGGCTCGATCTCAGGGATCGTGAAACCGGAGACAGGGCAGGCGAATTTGGCGGAGAAGGTGAGCCGCTTGGTCTCCGGACCTTTCTCCGCGAACTCAGCGACGGCGATACCGTCCGCAAGACCAAGCGCGGCCTCGAAGCTCTCGGCCAACCGCTGTTCCAACCCGGCGCGGATCACGATCCTGTCCACGACGACATCGATGTCATGCTTCAGCTTCTTGTCGAGTTTCGGCGGATCCTCAAGTTCGTAGTATTCGCCATCTACCTTCACGCGCGCGAAGCCACGCTTCAGCAGTTCGGCGAACTCCTTGCGGTACTCGCCCTTGCGCCCGCGGATCATGGGCGCGAGCAGGTGGAACTTCGCGCCGTCGCCCAGAGCCATGGCCTTGTCGACCATCTGGCTGACGGTCTGGCTTTCGATCGGTAGTCCCGTGACGGGAGAATAGGGAACACCAACGCGCGCCCAGAGCAGGCGCATGTAGTCATAGACTTCGGTGACCGTTCCGACCGTCGAGCGCGGATTCCGCGAAGTTGTTTTCTGCTCAATCGAGATCGCAGGCGACAACCCCTCGATCCGCTCGACATCGGGCTTCTGCATCAACTCCAGGAATTGGCGGGCGTAGGCGGACAGCGATTCCACATAGCGGCGCTGCCCCTCGGCATAGATCGTGTCGAAGGCGAGAGACGATTTGCCCGAGCCGCTAAGGCCAGTAATCACAACCAACTCGTTCCGTGGAATATCCACGTCGATATTCTTGAGATTGTGTTCGCGTGCGCCGCGCACGCGGATGGCATTAGGCTCGGAGGACATGGCTTAACCCGGGGAACGTTGTTCGGACTGTCTTGCCGGTGGACGTGCGCTGAGTCGACTATACGGCAAAGAACATAAACGGAACACGCTCCGTTGTCGCCCCGGCTGCCCGCACATTCACCTGAACCACGAATATGGACTCGGCTCGCCCGCCCGCAAGCCCGTCACAGCGTCATTGCTGACGGGGCAGTGGCAACATCACGCGGCGATGCGTCCCTACCCAGATCGCTGTCGCCACCAGCACAGCCGCCCCGGCGGCGGCCAGGATCGCGACGTTTGGTCGGTCAGTCTGTTCGGCGACCCAAACGGCGGCCAGGCCCCAGGCGACCGGCAGCGGGTAGATCCAGTTCCTGGATGCGGCTGCGATGGCGGCGGCCACAAGCGCCACGACGATCACGCCGCCCGCTGCCCAACCTGGGGCCGTGCTGGCATTGATGAATCCCCATCCGGTTAGCACAGTCAGCGTGTTGATGGCCGAAGCGACTGTGAGCCATCCGGCCAACATCGATAGCGGCGCGGCGACTAGCCAGAAGTCGATCCGGTTCTGCGCAGGGTATCGGCGCAAAAGAGGTATGCAGAGAGCGGCGGCCGATCCGATGATGATCACCATGGTCGCCAGCTTGATGTCGTATACGGCAGCAATGAGCCAAAGACCGCAACCGGCCATTGCAGCAACGGACGGCCAGCCCAGAGTGCGCAATCCCGGAGTTTCCCTCGTCGACGGCAGCGCCTGATAGATCGCGTAGGCGAGCATACCGGCGTAGATCAGACCCCAGATCGAAAAGGCATAGCCAGCCGCCTCCAGCGTGGTGTCGCCATCGCGCACGAGGTCGGTCTGGCCTGTTGGCGTCACACCCATGGCAAACTGAGTGACCGGCACCGCAATGGCAAACATGGCGGCGCCCGCGATCGCGACAGTGCGAAGCAAGGGCTTGGCGTGGGTCATGGAGCTTCTCTCGGCGCAATCTGCTCTTGCCTGTACGGACAAAAACGGGCTCCGGATGGGAGCGTTCCCAAACCATGCAAATACCCGTCGATTATGGCCCGGCGCAGGATTGAACAATGCCGAATCCCCCGCTAACCCCGCGCCATGTCCAGCAAGCCCTTCCGTGTAGGCCGGTCGACGACAGGCCTTGGCCTCTTTTCGACAGAGGTGATCCCCAAAGGGGTCCGGATATTTGAGTACACGGGCAAGATCATCACCAACGCCGAGGCAGACGCGATGCCCGGCAGGCCGCGCTATCTCTACGATCTCTCGAAGACGCACACGCTCGATGGTTCGCCCCGATCAAATGTCGGCCGCTACGCCAACCATTCCTGCAAACCTAATGGCGTTATCTACATCTATGGCGGCCGGATCTTCGTGAAGTCGCTTAGAGAAATCCAGCCGGGCGAAGAAATCACCTACGACTACGGGAAGGAGTATTTCGACGCGTTCATCGGCAAGGACAGATGCCTGTGCGTGAAATGCACGGCGAGACGGGCTAAGGCCGCCGGAAAATAGAAGTGCCGGCCCGACCAATGTCAGGGCGGCGCATAATCGTTGTCGAAGTTCACTTGCAGCGCTTAGTGATAGCTGAGCTGAAGCTGGCCTATGATGCGGCCTGCGCTGGCGCGCGTTTGAGTGCGAGCGGAATTCGGATCGTCGCCCGAAGGCCGTGCGGAGTCCGATTCCGCAGGAAAAGAGCGCCGTGATGAGCGCGTGCGATCGCCTCCGCGAGCGTGATTCCAAGCCCGGCTCCGCCCGTCGAACGGTTGCGCGATGTTTCGCCTCGAAAGAAGGGCTCAGCCGCCGAGGAAAGCTCAAGAGCCGTCATGCCCGGCCCGTCATCGTCGATATGCAGGCAGGCTTGGTCGTTGTCGCACTCCACAGTGATACGTGCATTGCCGCCATACGCGACGGCGTTGTCGATCAGGTTACGAAGCGCGCGGCGGAAGAGAACCGGACGGCAAACAGCGACCGCTTTGCGCATGTCGCCAATCGTCACCGGCGCGCCGGTCTCCGCATAGTCCTCGGCGACATCCTGGGCGAGCGTAGAGATATCCATCGGCTTCTCCAGCTCGCGCGACCGCCCGTGTCGCGACAGATCGAGGATGTCGTCCAAGAGTACTGTCGTTTCTTCAATCGTGCGGATCGCTTTTTCCCGCTCCGCTTCGGGCTCCATGGTTTCCAGCCGAATACGCAGGGAGGAAAGGGGGGTCCGAAGGTCATGACCGAGAGCACCCAGCATGACGTCCTTCTCCCGTAGCAACTGGCTTACGCGCCTGCTCATCGCGTTGAAGGCGTGAATGGTCTGCTGTACATCGCCCGGTCCTCGGGCAACGACCTGTTGGGGCTCGCCCGTTTCGCCGACCTGTGCGGCAGCGGTCGCAAGTTCTCTCAACGGTCGCGATAGCCGACCTACAATCCAGAGGGCGGCACCCAGCACGAAGACGAATGTGGTGATGGTGCTGGCGCCAATCAGGAACGCGTCGCCGCGCGCCGGTTCGGGTTGGTGGGTCAGGCTGCTGAGCCAGCGGCCGTCCGGCAACTGCACAGAGAGCACAACTTCGAGCGATGGCTCGCCGGACCGTCTCGGCGGGCCAGGTTGCCGCGGCAAAGGTCCGCGCGTATCGTCTCGCATCAGTTCCGACAACTGCCTGCTAATGCCGTCGGGTCGCATGACGAGGCGAACCGAGGCGCGTACAACCGGGCTTGCAACCCCATTCTCGCGCAGTGCAGTCGCAAGCCGGTTCTCGACGCCCTGATCGCGCGACAGGCCGAAGTCGGCGATCGGGTTGGTCTGCTGCAGCATGAAGCGCGATCGGCGCGAGAACTCGAAAGACTGACGACCGCTGGCCGGGGCGCGCGCAACGATCGTGGCGGCAGCATCCGCAAAACGGGCAATCGGACCGCCTGTCTGCTCGATAAACGCGGCGCGCTGGCGCTCCCCAAGAACCAGCACGATATTGACGACGCTCGCAACAAGCAGCGCGCAGGCCATTACGACGGCAAGCTGACCCGAAAGGCTTCGTGGGAGCAGCATCTTCACAGCTTGCGGACCTCGGCGGCGAAGCTATAGCCCCCACCCCAGACAGTCTTGATGAACTTCGGGGTCTTGGGGTCTTCCTCGATCTTCCGGCGCAGGCGGCTGATCTGGTTGTCGATCGAACGGTCAAACAGCGTCGCTTCGCGGCCCTGCGTGAGATCAAGCAACTGATCGCGGTTCAAAACCAGCCGCGGGCGTTCGATGAGCGCGAGGAGGAGGCTGTACTCGCCCGAAGATAGGGGAACCGTCACTCCGTCGAGATCCACGAGCTCGCGCTGGCCAGTCTTCAGCAGCCAGTTCCCGAACGCGTAGGTCGTTGTCTCAGGCGTCGCCTGACGAGGCGGCAGGCTGTTGGCGCGGCGGATGACAGCCTTGACGCGCGCCAGCAGTTCGCGCGGGCTGAAGGGCTTGGTGACATAGTCGTCGGCTCCGACTTCCAAACCCAGGATGCGATCCAGTTCTTCAGCGCGCGCTGTCAGCAGGATGACCGGCAGGTTGCTCGTGGCGCAGATATGCCGGCAAAGGCTCAGCCCGTCTTCGCCCGGCATCATGATGTCGGCGATGACAAGATCGAAGGTATGCGCCGCCAGCATTGTCCGCGCCTCCACTGCATTGGCGGCGGCCTTCACGCGAAACTGATGAGTCACGAAATACTTGACGAGCGGCTCCCGGATGGAAGCCTCATCCTCGACGATCAACAGGCTCTGGCTCATCTGCACGTCCAGTTCAAAACGAACGCAGCCTGCTGCATCGGCAATGTCCGATGCAACAGGCGCACGCGAGAAAGGCGACAGCACTCCGGGGTAAGGAGAGGGGAGCGCCGTCCCATCCGCACTCAGGGACGAGCCGGCCGCAGCGACTGCAGTTCGGTGATCGTTACCGCGCCGTCCTTGTTGACGTCAGCTGTGGCAAATAACTTCGCCCCGCTGGCGGAAAACTCACCCAAAGTCACGGTCCCGTCGGCGTTTGTGTCCGCGCGCTTGACTGGACTCTTGCCGTGCTGTCCATGACCGTCACGACCGGGGCCGCGTCCGTCGCGACGCCCGTTACGATCCCCAGTGACGGGACGGGCGGCGAACTCAACGCGGCTCAGCTGGTCGTTCTTGTCCGCGTCAAGCGCGTTAAAGCGCTCTGTCATCGCTGCGACTCTGAATTGGTCCGCCTGAGCTTCACGCCTGGCCTTGAACTCCGCGGACGTGGCCGAGCCGTCCTTGTTGGCGTCGATGCGCTCGAAGCGTGCCCTCTGATCTGCGTCAAACTCGGACCGGGTGACCCGGCCGTCGCCATTGCCGTCGTATTGCAGCAGGGCGAAGCCACCAGCCCCACCCGGACCGCGTCCGGGTGGCTGGGCAATCGCGACACTGACCAGCGCGATCGCCCCGACGGCAGACGCACCGAGGACATAAAGTGCAAGTTTCATCGGAAGAGGCTCCATTAAGGTCGTTTGATTCGTCCCTCGAATGGACGGTGATGAAGCCATGATGTCGCAGAACTACCCCCTCCAGGACCCGGAATGTCGCAAACTGTCCTTGGCGCAGCCTGGAGAGCAGACCTTTTTTATGGCGCTACGCACGCCCAACTGGTAGCGCAAGGGGCTTGACCCGGGGTTCCGCAAGGCCCCCGGACCGGCTTTTCGAGATGCAGGCAAGAGACGCATGTGGTGGGATAAACCGAACAAGGCCCCGGCGAAGGAAGCTGAGCCGCTCCCGTTCATGAAGATTCGCTGGGTCGGCTTCATCGTCACGGCCATCATCACGGTCGTCACGACCTGGTCCCTGATGACCCAAGGCCTCAATATGGGCCTCGACTTCACGGGCGGGGTGCAGATCGAAGCCTCCCGCGAGACACCATTCGAAGTGGACGTCGTGCGGGCTGCCGTAGCGGCGCAGGGCTTCACCGAAAGCTCCGTGACGCCCACAAGCGACGGCACAGTCGTTATTCGTGTTCCGCTGGAGGAAGATTCGACCGTCGAAGAGACTGCAAAGAAGTTGGAAACCGCACTGGGCGCTGGCGCCAAGATCCTCAAGACGGACAATGTCAGCGGGAAGGTCAGCGGCGAGCTTTTCGGCAAGGGCGTCCTCGCCTGTCTGCTCGCGGTGTTAGCAATCGGAATGTATGTCTGGTTCCGCTTTGAAGTGAAATTCGGGACGGGCGCGTTCCTCACGACGCTTCATGACGTCTATGCGGTCATCGGCCTTTTCTCGATTACGCAGATGGCCTTCGACCTGACGATCGTGGCCGGTGTACTGACTGTGGCAGGCTATTCGATCAACGACACGGTCGTGGTCTATGACCGCATCCGCGAAATGCTGAAGAAGTACCGCAAGCTGCAGATAACCCGCGTCATCGACATCTCGATCACGTCAACGCTGTCGCGAACGCTGATCACCTCGCTGGCGACCATGCTGGCGGCGGCGTCGATGGCGTTTCTGGGCGGGCCAGTGCTGTTTGGATTTGCCGTCTCGATCGTGTTCGGCATTATCATTGGCACCTATTCATCGATCTTCGTTGCCGCGCCCCTGCTGATCCACCTGCCGGGCCGCATCCCGGGCGCCAAGTATCGGGGCGAAGAGGACGCTGCTGCCGAAAGGGCAGCCAGTGCGACCTAGGGCGTGGCTGCCAACCTCGATTTGGGCTGGCGCACGGACGCGATGCCACTATTACTTTGGCTAAAGCGAAGTGATGCGCCGCAACGCAGGGCGCTCGGCCCAGGGCGGAGGTGACGACATGGCGGTGCTGGAGACGCCGGCGGATGGACCACGCCGGAAGGGCCCGTTCTACGCTGAACTGTACTTCCAGGTGTTGTTCGCGATCTTCCTCGGCGGCCTGATCGGGTTCCTGTTTCCCCTGAACAGCTACCTGCTGTCAGTCGACCCCGCCACCGGCATGTCCGTGACCACGGCAACGCCGATCGCAGAGAACCAGTGGGTTGCGCAATACCTCAAGCCCCTCGGCGACCTGTTCATCAAGGTCGTGAAGATGATCATCGCGCCGGTCGTGTTCCTCACCATCGTGATCGGCATCGCGGGGATGACCGACCTCGGCAAGCTTGGCCGCGTGGTGTTCAAGGCCTTCGCATACTTCCTGTTCTTCTCGACGCTCGCGCTGGTCGTCGGCCTGGTCGTGGCCAACGTGTTCCAGCCCGGCCTAAACATGAACATCGATCCGGCCTCGCTCGACCCGGCGGCCGTCAACCGCGTGCACGGCTATGAGGAACAGTCGCACACCCTGACCGTGATGGGCTTCATCAGCGATGTCGTGCCATCGACCTTCGTCGGCGCGTTTACTGGCGCAAACATCCTGCCGGTGCTTTTCCTAGCGATTGTCTTCGGTATCTCGCTCGCGGCGATCGGCGAGCGCGGTAAGCTGGCTGTCGACGTGCTGACATCGTTCAGCACGGCGGTCTTCAAGATGGTGGCGATCCTGATGCGGGCTGCCCCAATCGGCGCGTTCGGCGCATTCGCGTTCATTATCGCAGACCAGGGACTCGGCGCCATCCTCTTCTTGGCAAAGCTGATTGGCGCGGTCTGGCTGACATCGCTCGTCTTTGTGGTCGTGATCCTGGGGGCAGTCGCCGCCTGGGCCGGGTTCAGCATCTTCAAGCTGATCCGATATCTCAAGGACGAGCTATTCCTTGTGCTTGGAACATCGTCGTCCGAGTCCGCATTGCCGGCGCTGATGGAGAAGATGGAGCGGGCAGGGTGTGCTCGCCCGGTCGTCGGCCTGGTCGTGCCGACCGGCTATTCGTTCAACCTCGACGGCACCAACATCTACATGACGCTTGCCGCCCTGTTCATCGCGCAAGCGACGAACACGCATCTGGGCCTGGACCAACAGATCATCCTGCTGCTCGTGGCGATGCTGAGCTCCAAGGGAGCTGCCGGCGTGACCGGCGCAGGGTTCATCACCCTGGCGGCGACCCTGGCGGTCTTCCCGTCCATTCCGATCGAGGGCATGGCGATCATCCTTGGTGTAGACCGGTTCCTGTCAGAGTGCCGCGCCCTGACGAATTTTATCGGAAACGCCGTTGCAACAGTGGTGGTGAGCCGCTGGGAGGGCGCGCTGGACAGGGGCAAGCTGAAGACTGCGCTCGATGGGCGACCGATGCCGCTCGCCGCGCAACCGATCGAACAGGACGCAGACTAACGCCGTCGGGATCAGCGCGAGAGAATATCCGACGTGATGCCTGCGATCCGGGTGACCCCGGTAAGCGCCATCGCCACGCGCATCTCGGCTTCTAGGAGCTGCAGCACGTGCCCGACGCCGGTCCCGCCGCGCGCAGCAAGAGCATAAGCCCACGCCCGTCCGATCAGCACGCCATTGGCGCCAAGAGCCAGCATCCGCATTACGTCGAGCCCTGATCGGATTCCTCCATCCGCAAGGATGGTCGTCTGTCCGCCAACTGCCCGTACGATCTCGGGCAATGCACGCGTGCTGGACAAGACGCCGTCCAGCTGCCGCCCGCCATGGTTGGACACGACAACACCATCAGCGCCAGACTGCACGGCCGCGCGTGCGTCGTTGGCGTCGAGCACGCCCTTCAGTACGAGCGGCCCTTTCCACTCGGAGCGAACCCATTCGAGGTCGCGCCATGTCACGCTTGGGTCGAAGTTCGTGCGCATCCAGCTGAAGAAATCCTCAAGGCCAGATCGCTTGCCAAGCACCGGGGCCACATTACCCAGCTTGTGTGGTCGGCCCATCAGCCCGACATCCCACGCCCAGTCAGGCCGTTGCATCGCCTGACCAATCCGGTGGAGTGATCCGGAAATCCCACTCGCGCCGGCGAGGCCAGAGCGATAGTCGCGATACCGCGCGCCCGGAACTGGCATGTCGACGGTAAACATCAGCGCGGAGCAATTGGCCGCCTGCGCCCGCGCAATCAGGTCACGCATGAACCCGCGGTCACGGATCATGTAGAGCTGAAACCAGAAAGGCTCAGCCACAGCCCGCGTCACTTCCTCGAGGCTGCAGGCGGACACCGTCGACAGTGTGAACGGCACGCCGTAGTCGCGCGCCGCCCGTGCAGCCTGAACCTCGCCCCGGCGCGCAAGCAAGCCGGCAAGTCCGATTGGAGCCAGCGCTACAGGCAGCCGCGATTTCTGCCCGAGCAGCATCGTTGATAGATCGAGCTGAGAAACATCGCGCATCACGCGCTGGCGCAACGCGATCTCTTGCAGGTCGCTCTGGTTCCGCCCAAGCGTGACCTCGTCGTACGAGCCTCCGTCCACATACTCGAACAGGAAGTGCGGCACGCGTCGCCTGGCCAGCTCGCGAGAGTCCGACATCGACGCGGCCTTGCGCGCCATCAGATGCTCTTCGAGCGGCCGGCCCAGTACGGCGCGCGAACCTGCGCCCGCAGTACCTTTCCAGCGGCGTTGCGCGGCAACGTGTCGACGTAGTCTATCGTCCGCGGCCGCTGGAAGCCTGGCAGGCGATCCTTAGCGAAGTCCATGATCGACTGCGCCGTCTCATCAGAGCGAGCGACACCGGGTTTCAATTCAACCACCGCCTTGATCTCCTCGCCCCAATCCTCGTTGGGCACTCCAACCACGGCTGCGTCTGCGATCAGCGGATGCCGGATCAGCACCTCGTCGATCTCGACAGGATATATGTTGACACCGCCCGAGATGATCAGCTCCGCCGTGCGGCCGGTAAGGAACAGGTCGCCGTCTGTATCAAGCCAGCCCACATCGCCAAGCGTGAACCAGTCGCCGCGATAGCTTGCGTCTGTCTTGCCTTGTTCCTTGTAGTATTCGAAACGCCCCGTTGCCGGCGCCTTCACGTAGATCAAACCTTCCTGGCCCTGCGGCACAGGGTTACCGTCAATATCCAGTAGCTTGATCTCTACCCCAGGCACGGCCTTTCCGACCGTGCCGGGCTTGCGCAACCACTCGTGCGGACTGACGAACACGCCGCCGCCTTCGGTCGAGGAATAGTACTCGTAGAGAACCGGCCCGAACCACTCCATCATCGCCTGCTTTACATGCGCAGGGCAGGGCGCCGCGCCGTGGATCATCCAACGCATCGACGAGACATCGTACTTCTGCCGTGTCTCCTCCGGCAGTTGCAGCATGCGGTGCATCATCGTCGGCACCACATGCGTATGCGTCGCCTTGTGCTGCTGGATGAGCCGCAGCGTTTCCTCCGCATCCCACTTGTCCATCAGCAGCGTCGTGACGCCAGCATTGATAGGGATCACGAAATTGATGCCCAGCGGCGCGGCATGATACAGCGGCCCCGTCAGTAGCGAGATGTCTTCGGCAGGGTTCCACTTCGCCGTTTCGTTGCAGATCCCGGTGAGCTGAGACACCACTGGCCGCGTCCGGCGATAGACGCCTTTCGGCCGGCCGGTTGTTCCTGACGTGTAAAGCATGGTCGAGCCTGGCTCGGCATCTGTGATGTCATCGCCACACTCGGACGCCAGCCCCGCTTCAAAATCATCAAAGCCCTCGATCGCACCGGCGTAGGCGAGTTTTACGACAAGCTTGTCCGACAGCACCGCCGCCGCTGTCGCCCCCGCCACGAACCGTCCGCTTGCAATCAGTGCCCGTGCATCACAATTGTCCACGACATAGGCGATCACCTCCGGCGTCTGATGCCAGTTCACAGCCGTGAGCCGCAGGCCTGCGCGCTGCGTCGCGGCCCATACGATGGCAAACTCCGGCCCGTTGTGCGCCAGCAGCGCCACTCCATCGCCAACCTGCAACCCCCGCCTGCGAAACAGGCGCACCATCCGGTTGGCCTGCTCGTTCAGTTGCTTCCAGGTGAGGTTGCCTGACGGAGAGATGATTGCCAGCCGATCCGGCATGCGACGCGCGTGAGCAGCGACCGTCATGCCCTGAGCAATCAACTGTTCGTCGGTCAGCCTGGTGGTCATCGGTTACGCTTCCTCGCCCGGGTTATGGCCCCGCTCGACCACAGGATATGTCGGGGAGACGCCATGCGGCAATCGCGCTGTGGCCCGCCTCAGGCCGGCGGCTTGTATTCATCCCGCAGCTGTCGCTTTAGCACCTTGCCAATCGAGGATCGCGGCAACGTCTCCACCAAGACCGCGTAGGTCAGCCGCTGCGTCTTGCCGACGCGACCATTGAGCCACGTCTTCAGCGCCTCGGCCGTCGCCGTCTCGCCCGCCCGCAACACAATGAACGCCGCTGGCGTCTCGCCCCATTCGCGTGATGGGATGCCGACCACGGCGGATTCCGCGACAGCCGGATGCTTCGCCAGCTCGGCCTCGAGGTCGCTGGGGTAGACGTTGAAGCCGCCCGTGATGATCATGTCCTTCTTACGGTCGCTGAGCACCAGAAACCCGTCCTCGTCGAACCGGGCCACATCACCAGTCCGGATGAAGCGCTCGCCCTCGGGGCTGTACCATTCAGCGTCGGCCGTCTTCTTCGGCTGGTTGTGATAGCCCGTCATGATCGAGATCGACCTGCCGACAACTTCTCCGGTCTCGCCGTGCGGTAGCTCCTTGCAATCCTCGCCGATGATCCGGATGTCGTGCCCTGGCGCTGGCTGGCCAACCGTGTGCAGCTTGTGCGGAAACTCATGCGCACGCAGCAGGCACGATCCACCACCTTCTGTCATGCCGTAGATCTCGACGAGCCCACCCGGCCAACGCTTCAGGATGTCTGCCTTCAGGTCTGCTGGAAACGGGGCGCTGGTACAGGTCTTCATGCGATAGGATGACAGATCGAAACTATCGAAGTCCGACAGGTCCATCAGCCGCCGATACTGCACCGGCACCAGCATGGCATGCGTGGCGCGAAGCTGCTGTGACAACGCGAGAAAGCCACGCGCGTCGAACTTGCGCATCAGCACAACCGTCCCGCCACGCATCAGAGCCGGGATCAAGCTCACCAGCGTCGTGTTCGAGTATAGCGGGGTCGACACCACCGTGATTGCATCTGGCCCATAGCCGAGCGTCTCGGCACGCCTCACATGGCCCCATCGCATCTTGTGCGGCTGGACGATGCCCTTGGGTGCTCCCGTCGTGCCCGACGAATAGATGATGTTAAACGGCTGGTCAGGAGAAATCTCGACGGGCGCCGGCTTAGCTTCCTCAGGCGCAAGCCACGCCGCAAATGTCTGATTGCGGCTACCTTCAAGCGCAATGCGCTGCGCAGCAGGAGGCTCAGCGACAGACCCAAGCGCAAGCGAGGCTGCATCATCAACGAAGACCAACCTGGCGCCGCAGTCCTTCACCATCATCGCCAACTGATCGGCGGTCGAAGATGGTGCAAGCGGGCAGGCGGCAGCTCCAACGCGCAGGGCGGCGACAAAGATCGCCACATACTCGATCGAAGACGGACTACAGATGGCTACCGTATCCAACCTCCGTACGCCGTCCCGCTGCAGAGCCACCGCAGCCCGATCGATCAGCGCATCGAGCCCCGCAAACGTCAGCATGCGATCGCCATCGACCACCGCCGGATGATCCGGTCGGCTGGCAGCATGGGCGCGGATAAGATCCGGCATGGTTGCAAACGGTTGCGCCATCAGATCGTCGAAGGTCGGCATGCCTATCTGCCTTTGAAAACGGGGTCGCGGCGCTCATGAAAGGCGGCGCGGCCCTCGCGGAAGTCTTGACTATCGAAGCAGGCATCGATTGCGGCCTGCGCAGCTGGCCGGAGCGCCGGATCGCTGGCGGCGCGGCTGGAAAGCTTGGCGGCCGCATACGTCATCGGCGCCGTTGCGGCGATCTGGTCGGCAAGCGTACGAATTGTCGTGTCGAGCAGGGCTTCGGACACGACATGGTTCACCAGCCCCAGCCGCCAGGCTTCGGCGCTTGTGAGTTGCCGCGCCGTTGCGATCATGTCGAGCGCGATGCCTGACCCGACGATCCCCTGGAGGCGCTGCAGATTCTCCAACTCGTACCCCAGGCCGAGGCGACCCGCCGGCACGCCAAAGCGCGCGCCTTCGGTACAGATGCGGATGTCGCATGCGCTGGCGATCACCATGCCGCCGCCGATGCAGAACCCCCTGATCATCGCGACCACTGGCAAAGGCGCAGCGAGCAGAGAGGCCGTGGCTGCGCTAACGGCAGCCGTAAACTGCCGGTTCGATGCCGAATCATTCCGCTGAACGTCGAACTCGGCGATGTCGGCGCCTGAAATGAATGCCCGCTCGCCGGCGCCGCGCAGCACGATGCAACGCACGGCCGGATCAGCCATCAGCGCCGCGACGGCCGCAGGGATAGCGTCCCACATGTCCCGTCGGACGGCATTTAGTCGTTCTGGCTGGTTGAATGTAAGCCAGCCGATCGCGCCCTCGGCTTCGGCGAGGATCCGACCCTCGGCATACTGCTGAACACCTGCCTGCATGTGAATCCTCGCGGTACCGTTACGTTGACCCGCACGCGTTGGGCCGGTACGAATCCATGCATTAGCGCTAGGGCCTAACCCGTATCTGAGGCAAGGTCCGGCAGATGGGTTGGGATGGATTGAAGTCGCCAGACAGGCTGGCGGCCCACGGAGCGCCTGCTGACATGGCGGAAGACGCCCTACCTCCCGGCCTTGCGAGCGATCATGACGTGCTTGTCTTCGCCGAAGCAGAGTTGGCGGCCGGACGACCTGCGGCGCTCGTCACGATCGTTGGCCTCGATGGACCATTTTCGCGGCCGCTCGGCGCCCAGCTGGCCGTCGCGGGCGACCGTCGGTTCGCTGGCAGCATCTCGGGCGGCTGCCTGGAGCAGGCTCTGACCGAGGAAGCCCAGACCGCGCTTCGTGAAGGCTCGAACCGAACGCTTCGCTACGGCAGCGGCTCGCCCTATCTCGATGTGCGCCTGCCATGTGGCGGCGGCCTCGATCTTCATGTCGATGCCTCGCCAGGCCGTGAGCTGCTCCAAAAGGCGATCGCGCTCGGCCGATCACGCACACCCTTTGCACTCGGCTTCGATCCCAAATCCAGCCGCAGCAGCCTTCGGCTACTCGAAGTGAGCGAACGCGGCCGGGCAGGCGAGTTTGTCCGCCGGTACGACCCACGCTTGAGGATCGTCCTTGCTGGACGCGGATGGGAAATCGTCGCCATGAGCCAGATGGCGCGCACTTCTAACGTCGAACTAGTCGTCGCCAGCCAGGAACAGGCGACACTCGACTTCTGCCGATCTCACGCCGATGACCTCATCCGGCTCACAGTGCCGACGGCGGCGCCGTCGCTTCCACTCGACGCAAACACAGCCATCGCGTGTCTCTTTCACGAACACGAATGGGAAGCGCCGATCCTGCTAGATGCGCTGCGCAGCCCGGCCTTCTATGTCGGCGCACTTGGCTCGCGCCAGACGCACCAGCGCCGCATCGAAACCCTCCGCGCACTCGGCGCCGGGCCCGATGACATCACGCGCCTGACCGGTCCGATCGGTCTTTTTCCGTCACAGGACCCGCGTTCGCTTGCCGTCTCAGCGCTCTCAGAGATCGTGAAGGTCTGGAACGAGCGCGGAGGATCGCGATGAGCGTGCCCCTGAACCGCGTCGTCGTCATGCTGCTGGCATCCGGCCTGTCACGCCGCTATGGCAGACGCGACAAGCTGATGGCGCGCCTTGGGCACAAGCCCCTCATCGACCATTCAGCCGACGTCATCGCCAGCCTGCAAGTGCTGGCGCGCGTCGCTGTTTGTCCGCCAGATCACCACAGCATTCGCAACAGCCTTGCCGGCAGGTTCGTAATCGCACTCAACAAGAAGCCCAAGCACGGCCTCGGCCACTCCATCGCCGTGGGCGTGCAGGTCGCGCTTCAGTTCAAGCCAGATGCTATCGTCGTCTGTATGGGCGACATGGCGTTCATCGAGCCATGGCTGATAGAAGCACTTACGGCGAAACTTGGCGACGTCGACATCGTCCACGCCGGCGCGCCTGGGCGCGTGCATCCCCCAACAGCGTTCGGTGCAGCGTGCTTCGACCAACTCAGCCAGCTGGAGGGAGACGACGGCGCAAAGAAGATCATCGGGCAGGGTGGGTTTCGCGTTCTCGGCCTCAACGCGCCACCGCCAATACTGCTCGACGTCGACACGCGAGAGGAGCTGGACTTTGCGCGCCGCCAGCTAGCGGTGCGTGCCAGGTATCCACAGCAGCAGATCACCCCGGAACGAGCGACGCCTTGCACAACGTCATCGAAACCACTGGCAGCGGCAGCCGAGCAAGCGCCGCCTACGCCGCGCCGGGCGAACGCTCGCCCGTCTTGACATCGGTCCACAGCGCTTCCTGCTCGTCGAGCGAAAGCATCGCGAAGTCCTGACCTCGTGCGCGCGCCAGCGTCTCCATAGCACGGAAACGCTTGCCAAACTTTGAATTGGCGCCACGCAAAGCTTCCTCCGGATCCACTGCGAGCTTCCGGCACAGGTTGGCAACCACGAACAGGATGTCGCCCAACTCCTCGGCCACATGCGCCTCGTTGCGCACCGGCGCAGCGATCGCTTCCTCGAGTTCCCGGATTTCTTCCTGAAGCTTGTGGAAAACCGGTTCCGGCGAAGGCCAGTCGAACCCGACCCTGGCGGCGCGCTTGGCCAGCTTCTCGGCCCGCATCAGGGCCGGCAAACCCAGCGCAACCCCGTCTATGGCGCTCGGCATTCCATCTTGAGACTTCCTCGCCCGTTCAGCCGCTTTCATCGTCTCCCAGGCACCGGCCTGCATATCCGCGTCTGAGATCGTGGCCGACCCAAACACGTGCGGATGCCGCTCGATCATCTTCTCGACCAGTCCGCGCACGACGTCGTCGATATCGAAGTGTCCGGCCTCTTCAGCCATGCGCGCGTGGAACACAGACTGAAACAGCAAATCGCCAAGTTCGCCCTGTAGCTCACCCATGTCATTCCGTTCGATCGCGTCGGCCACCTCATAGGCCTCCTCGATCGTATACGGCGCGATCGTCCGGAAGGTCTGCGCCACGTCCCACGGACACCCCCCAACCGGATCCCGCAGCCGAGCCATTAACGCCACCAGATCGCGAAACGCGTCGCCTGACGAGGGGAGGGAGGACCCTCCCTCGACGCGGGCGTTGCCGCCCGCGGAAACCTTGTCCGTCTCAGCCACGCCCTACACCCCTCATTGCGTCAGTCGCATAATCAACATTATGGGCAATTAGATTGATATTGAAATCAGCCATGTAGCGGCATCTCCAGCTCCATCCCGTCATAGGCGGGCTCCACGCCCGCTGGCAGCTCGGACCGCAGCTTGGCGTAGTCCAGATCGACATGCAGGTTCGTCAGCACGGCGCGCCGCGGCTTGAGCCGCTCGATCCAGGCAAGCGCCTCCGCAACGCTCGCATGCGTCGGGTGCGGTCTGTAGCGCAGCGCATCGACCACCAGCGTATCGAGCCCGTACAACCGCTCGAGCGTCACCTCCGGCAACCGTACTACATCGTTGCAGTAGCCAAACGTCCCAATCCGAAATCCCAGCGAACTGATCCCACCATGGTCCTGCGTCAGCGCCAGCATCTCCAGGTCGCCACCCAGACCTCCGAGCCTGACCGCCTGCCCCGCTACCAGAGTGTCGTGCCGGTCGAGGATCGCAGGGTACGCGCCCGCCCCCTCGAAGCAGTATCTGAACCGGTCTCCGACGACGCGAGCCGTCTCGGCGTCCATGTGCAGCGGGATGCGCTTCATCGCGCGGAGCACGAGCGCGCGCAGATCGTCGATGCCATGGCACTGGTCAGCGTGTTCATGTGTGAGGACGACCGCGTCCAGCCGCGTAACCTGTGCCGCCAGCAACTGCTCACGCAGATCCGGCGATGTGTCGATCAGCACCAGCGTTGGCTCTGCCGCCCCAGGCGACCAGTAACGGACCAAGGCCGAACAGCGCGTCCGTCGGTTGCGCGGCTCCGCAGGATCGCAGACGCCCCAGTCATTGCCGATCCGCGGGACGCCGCCGGACGAACCGCACCCGAGGATACGAACCTGCAACCTGCCCTTCGTCGCCGACGCGCTCATTGGATCCGCCTGAACAGCGCTAAGGCGTTCTCTGTCGTCAGCCGGGCAGCGTCCTCAACTTCTAGGCCGCGATGAGCGGCGAACGCGCGGCACACATCCGCGACATAGGCCGGCTCATTGCGACGGCCGCGATGCGGGATCGGCGCAAGGTAGGGGCAATCGGTTTCGAGGATCAGCTTGTGCAACGGGATCTTCGATATGACGCCCCGAACGTCGGTCGCGTTCTTGAACGACAGGATACCCGAGACCGAGAACCACGCCCCAAGATCCATCGCCCGCATCGCGAGCCGCTCGCCACTCGTATAGCAGTGCATCAGGATGGGAAACGCGCCACGCCTGTATTCACGCTCGAGAATGTCGCCGGTCAGGTCATCGGCCTCGCGCGTATGAACAACCAGGGGCAACTGGGTCTCACGCGCCGCAGCGATATGTTCGATGAAGCTCCGTTCCTGGAGGACGATGTCGCTGTAGCCGTAGTGCTGGTCCAGCCCCGTTTCGCCAATGCCGACGACCTTCGCATCGCGCGCTTCCTCGACCAGCGTTCCAGCCTGCAGCGACCAGAAGTCCTTCGCATAGTGCGGATGCACGCCAACTGTGCAGTGGATGTCATCGTTCGCCGCCGCAATCGCCTTCACGGCGGGATAGCGGTCAAGCCGGTCGCAGATCGTCACCATGCGTGTGACGCCCGCCGCTCGCGCCCGCAACAGCACATCCTGCAAGTCGTGCGCGAACTGCTCGGCGTGTAGGTTCACATGCGTGTCGAACAGCAAGTGTCAGACCCCCGCATTGCCGAGCCGGCCAGACACGGCCTGGAGCGTCGCAGCCACCGTCTGCGCGCGATCCTGATTCAACGCCGACGCCTCGGCGCTAATACGCACCACGGTGAGCGCTGCATCCGCCAGATCGCCCGCAAGCACCGGATCGCTCTCACGCATAGCCCGCCTCTGCAGATATCCGCGCAGATGCTCCAGCGACATGGCCAGCGCGCCTTCGCTGCGCGCCGCCTGAGACAGCGCGCCTTGCAGCGCCGCCGCATCAACGCCATCCGCGCGCAACAGCGAGTCGATCGCTGCGCCCGCTGCGTCGCCATCACCCTGCATCAACGCGATCGCACGTCCCGGTCTGCCTGGCGCCAGCGCTGCGACGGACTCGGCCCTTGCGCCCGTGTGGCCTGCCTGCGCCAACACAGCCAGATCGTCGCGCTCGGTCAGCGCGCCACAGCGCAGCACGCGGCAACGGCTGCGTATCGTCGGCAACAACGCCTGTTCGCCATGCGAGATCAGGAACAAAACGGCCTTGCCGGGCGGCTCCTCAAGCGTCTTCAGCACAGCGTTGGCGCCGAATCGGTTCATCTCATCGACAGCGTCAATGATCGCCACGCGCCAGCCGCCAAGCGCAGGACGCAGCGAGAAGAACTGCGCAAGCTCGCGTACGCTGTCGACCGGGATTTCTGATTTCTGCTTGCCCCTGTCGTCGAACGGGCGGCGGATCACGCGCAGGTCCGGATGACTGCCGGCAAGCGCCAGCCGCGTCAGCGCAGGGTCGGGCGAGGCGGAAAGGTCTGTGCGATCGCCCAAAAGATTCAGGGCCAGCCGCAGCGCGAGCCGCGCCTTGCCGACACCGCGCGAACCGCGCAGCAGCCAGCCATGATGCATGCGGCCAGCCGCGAGCGCCTCAAAGAACTCCCGGCGCGCCGCCTCATGGCCAAACACGGGTCCGAAATCATCCGGCTGGAGCTCCATCAACGGACCTCCGGAAAGCGTCGCGTGATTTCCGCCAACGCATTCAGCGCCAAAAACTCTGGCGAAGCGGAAGCATCCAGCACAAGACAACGTTGCGGATTGGCATGCGCGATGTCGAGGAAGGCGCGATGCACCGCGGCGTGATAGTCGAGGTCGCGGGACTCGATTGCATCCCGCGCGGCCGACCGCGACTTCATCCGTGTACGCGCAATGTCCATCGGTAGATCAAGTACGAGCGTGAGATCCGGGCCATCTGCGCCAACGCACATTCTCTCAAGCGCATCGAAATGCTCCGGCGCGACGCCTCCTGCCGCAACCTGATAGGCCCGCGTCGAGTCCGAAAAGCGATCGCAAATCACCCAGGCCCCGCGCGCCAGGGCCGGTCGGATCGTGCGATCGAGATGGTCGCTGCGCGCGGCGTAGAACAGCAATGCCTCTGCGACCGGATTCCATCCGAAGATGTCGTCGGGTGGATTGAGGATCAGACGCCGCAGCGTCTCCGCGCCCGGCGATCCGCCCGGTTCACGCGTGCGGACAATCTCGACGCCATTGGCAGCCAGGTGCGAGGCAATCGCGGCCGCAAGCGTGGACTTGCCCACGCCCTCGCCGCCCTCGAGCGTTATGAACCGGCCGCGTTGCGCCAAGAGCTAGTCACCCCTCAGCCCAAGCATCGCCTTGCCGAAAAAGCCGAGTTGATTGACTGTCGCGCCCGCCGCCACCGGAATGCGCTTTGTCGGCGTGCCTGGCGCCGTGATCACGAGTTCGCCTACCACATCGCCTTCCTTGACGGGCGCATACAGCGGCCCCTTATAGACAACTTCGCCTTTGATCTTGTCGACCGCATCGAGATGCAGCCCGACCGCATAATCTTCCGCCGCCACCAGCGGCACCTGTGCCTGCTCGCCCAGCCACACATCGGCAACCGCAACCTGAGCGCCCTTGGTAACCAGTGTCGCTGAGGTGAAATCAAGGAAGGCAGACCGCATGACGCGCGGACCCTCCTGCTTCCGCGCCGTCTCGCTGGCCAGACCGTTCAGCACGATGATCCGCCGCTTGCCTTCACGCACCGCTGAACCGACAAGCCCATAGCCCGAAACGGACAAGTGCCCTGTCTTCACTCCGTCGGCACCATCCAGTTCCCGCAGAAGGGGATTACGGTTGTATTGGCGTGTCTTGTTGAAGGTGAACTCCGGCTCCGAGAACAACGGATAGAACTCCGGAAAGTCCTTGATCAGCCTGAACGAAAGCAGCGAGATATCGTGTGCGCTCATGCGGTGGCGTGGATCATCCAAGCCGGTCGCGTTGGCGAACGTCGAATTGGTTAGGCCGAGTTCCTTGCCGCGTGTCGTCGCCTGGCGCGCATAGGCGTCCTCGCTGCCAAACAGTCCTTCGGCAAGCACGATGCACGCGTCATTGCCCGAGACGATCACCGCCCCCTTGAGCAGGTCCTGAACATTCACCTTCGAGTTCAGCGGCAGGAACATGGTCGAACCGTCGGTGCCGGCTCCGCCGGTACGCCACGCATGTTCGCTCACCGTGAATTCGTCGGTCATCGCCAGTCGGCCAGCTTTGATACGCTCGAACACCATGTAGTAGAGCATCAGCTTTGACATCGACGCCGGGATCATCGGCTCATCGCCCCTCTTGGAGTAGAGAGGCAGGCCGGTGTCGCCATCCATGATGTAGGCGTAGGTGGCCGCTGTACTTAGGGGGTCGGCCGCCGACACCTCCGTTGACGCAGGCGCGGGCGGCACGCCGGGCCCCGGCTGGGCGACGGCGGATGCAGCTGCCAGCACGGCAACGGCAAGGGTTCCAGCAATGAAACGCATGGCGACAGACTCCCTAGGGAATCCGCTCACAAAACGTCGTTTCGGGCATCCGCGTCAACCGCCGGGAAGCCGCAGAGCGGCATTCCCTGCCCTGCCCCGCCCGGTTCAGCCGTTCCGGACGACAACAATCGCCTTCGCGACGGGTCCGTCGAGGCTCCGTCGGGCCGCTTCAGCATCATCGCGGGACGCCCAGGGGCCGAGCATTACGCGGTAGAATGCGGAGCCATTCACCTGGACTGTCTCGATCGCGAGAGGTCCGGCGCCGGCGAGACGGCCGCGCAGGGCATGGGCATTACCAAGATCGGAGAACGAACCGGCCTGCAGGTAGAAACCACTCACAGGCTTCACCGCCACCTGATTGGCCACGATCGGCGGCAGCGAGCGCATGGCCACATCCACACGCTGGGGCTGGGTCGAAACCGTCGGTTCGCCACCGCCATTGGCGGGGGCAGGTCCAACGTACTCCACCCGAACCTTCGCGGTGCCCTTGGCGTGCATGTCGAGCGCAGCACCCGCCGCCTTCGACAGGTCGATGATGCGATCGTCCACAAATGGCCCGCGGTCATTCAGCCGGACAACCACAGCCTTGCCATTCTCCAGGTTGGTCACGCGCACGAGCGAGGGGATCGGAAGGGTCGGGTGCGCCGCCGTCAGATCATTCTCATTGAACCGTTCGCCAGACGCAGAGGCCTTGCCATGGAAGGTCGGGCCATACCACGAGGCAGTACCGACCTCGTTGTAGTTCGGCTCGTGCGCCGGCACGTACCAGCGGCCCGCCACCTGATAGGGAGGACCAGCAAACGGCGCGACCGCCACGGGCGCAACCTTGCGAGCGGTCAGAGGCTCGGGCGTGCCAGAAGCCGCAAGGGGCGTCGGTCCGAACGTCGACTTCGGCGCGCCTGCGCGCAGGTCGAGCGCGCCAGCCGGCGCGGCGTTCGAGAAACTCGGGATAGGGGCGTGCGGCGCCACGCTCAGCGACAACATATCGGAGCGCGGCTCCAGCCGCTGCATTGTCGTCTTCGGCGCGGATTTATACTCGATCGGAGCCTGCGCCAGAGCAGGTCCAGAAGCAATCACGCTCATCGCCATCGCCAAAGGCAGTGCGCCAGCGAACGTGGAAACGCGGAAGGTGAGGCGTCGAGCCATCATCGATCCCTCTTGAAGTCAGCCGCTCTTCTGGCGGCATGGGATCACCTTAGCCATGCGGAACTTGCCCGCCCTGCAACCGGACTGCGTCAATTTTCATCAATTTGGCTGGGTCTGAAGCTATGGTTAGCCGCGCGGCGCGAATTCCACAGGCTAGCGGGCCACTTTGCCCGAAAACCGCAGCTCTGCCGCTTGCTGGCGCCTTATCCGGCCTGCGCCGCTGTAAACTATTTTCTTTGTAGCCAACCGTGCCTAGAAGGGCCGCGAAGGAAGGGTGGCCGAGTGGTTTAAGGCAACGGTCTTGAAAACCGTCGTAGGGGAAACTCTACCGTGGGTTCGAATCCCACCCCTTCCGCCACCCAGGCTCATGATAAGCCCCTAGCAAGAAAGCGGTCTCTTTCTGCTCATGCTCTGCATACAGCCGCTTGCGACTGGCCCAACACCCGTTAGTTTCCCGCCCGACCGAACCGCGGTCAGCCAAGGAAACTCCCCATGAAACTCCGCCTTGCCTCCATCATCGTCCCGGCCATGCTGGGCGCCTTCGCCATGACGGCCCACGCTCAGAACGGCGGCACCAAGCTGTCTGTCGAAACAACCCCGATTTCCGAGATCATCAAGAACGAGAAGGCCAAGGCCGCCCTCGAGGCTGCGCTGCCCCCGATCGTCGAATACTACGACCAGATCGGCTCCATGACGCTCAAGGACGTCGCCCCGATGTCCCAGGGCGCGCTAGACGATGCCAAGCTGAAAGAACTCCAGACGACCTTCGACTCGGTCAGCTGATACCTAGTCCCGACGGCGCCTTCTTCTCCTGCCGGGCAGGAGGGGGAGGCGCCGTCAAGGCCGTTGCGAATGGGCGGCCAGTCGTCCGATAACCACCCCGGCAAGATGCGTGTGGGAGCCGGCGTACGATGTGGTTCGACAATGTCGGCACGTTTATCGAGTTCGGCTTCCAGCACATCATCCCGCAAGGCCTCGACCACGTGCTCTTTGTGGTCGCACTCTATCTTAATGCCCGCAGCTGGCCGTCGCTGATCCTGCAGGTCACGACCTTCACCGTCGCGCACACCATCACGCTCGGCCTCGCGGCCACCGGCGTCCTCTCAAGCCCCGGCGAAATCATCGAGCCGTTGATCGCCGTGTCGATCATCATCCTCGCGCTCGAAGCGATCTTCGCGCCGAAAGGCACAGCTTGGCGCCTGCCCGTCGTTTTCGCCTTCGGCCTGCTGCACGGCCTCGGCTTCGGCTCGGTTATGAAGGTCTACCTCGAGAACGCTGACCTCTCTTCCGGCCTGATAGGCATCACGATCGGCGTCGAACTCGGACACATGGCGGTGCTTGTCGCAACCGGCCTCGCCGCCTTCGCCGTCCAGCTCGCGCTCAAGACCGCCAACAAGCCGGGCCTCTACCGCCCAGCCTTCGTGATCCCGGTCGCAGGGCTGATCGCGCTGGTCGGCGCGTACTGGGCGCTGCAGAGGGTGGGCCTGCTGCCGGAGTAGGCGCCACGCACGTCATGATGAGAGATAGGCATACCAGGCGGCCAGCAAGACGAGCCGCGCCGAAAACACTGGCCCCGTGAGAGCTGACAGCCCAATCGCTGTGACGCCTGCCACGGCGCCGGTTGCCGACGCTATCGTCAGCACGTCCAGCCGCGGCCTGCGATCGCAACCAGCAAAGCAGGTGGAGAAAATGGTGCCCAGGGCCGGAATCGAACCAGCGACACGCGGATTTTCAATCCGCTGCTCTACCAACTGAGCTACCTGGGCGCACCGCCTCGCGGCGATGAAGGCGGGATGTATAGTGGCAGGCCTATTCCGTGTCCATGCTCTTTGCGACACGGTGCAGTTAGTTGTTTTCAGGCGAATTTGAGGGATCGAAGCCCTCTTCCGCCTCTTCCCCCGCCCGTGCTCCTGGAATCGCGTAGCTGCCCTTCAGCCAGCGCGAGAGGTCCACATCAGCGCAGCGGCGCGAGCAGAAAGGCCTGAAAGCTGGCTCGGCAGGCTTGGAACAGATCGGGCAGGCCATCAACCGCTCCTCACATCCGGCCGCGGTCCATGCGCCGGCGCTGCCTCCACCGTCCAGCGTTGGCCGATACGGTCGCCCAGCGCATGTCGCCAGCCGATATTGTCATGGTCGAGCCAGGCTTCCACCTCGGGGCTGACCCGCGCCACAAGACGTGATCCGCGATCCTGCCAGCCCACCGTTTCGATCGCCCGCAGCGTCTCCAGCGCCGCGCGCTCCACCGAACCTGATCCAAGCGCATCCGACAGCGGCCGCCCCCGCCGCGCCACCGCCGCCTCGACGACGCCCAGCCGCGACATCTCCAGCACATCACTGGTGCGCCCGAGATAGCCGGCCAGCACCTCGCGATACCGCGCGACCACGGCGCGGCGGCTCTCGGCCTGCTTCATCCCAACGAAATCGATCAGCACCAGCCCACCGAGCAACCGGAGCGAGATCTGCCGCGCCGCCGCCTCCGCCGCCGCAACGTTAAGCTCCTGCGCAAAACGCTCCGCATCACCGACGCTCTTGCGCGACCCGCCATCGACATCGATAACCACCGCGCCCCGCGCCATGTCGATCGCAATGTCACCTCCGCCCTGCAGCTGCACAACGCCGTGCGACGCCTCGTCTATCGCTGCATCCACGAGAGTGCGCGCCTCCGCTCCGGTGATTGTCTGGTCGACCGTCACACCCTCGAGAAATGAGTCGACGGGCGCCGCGGCATGCACCCCCGGGCGATCGGGCGGTATGAGCTTGGGCGACACATCAGCCAGCGACAACAACGGCCCCTTGTCCGCCCAAGCCTCGGCCTTCACGCGAAACGCCGCCATCGCGCCTTCGATCATCCGCTGCGCCTGCGTCGGCTCCACCAAGCCTTCGGGTGGCTGGCCCAGGTCGATGAACCAGCCGCGATTTCCCGGCACACGCGCACGTATCCGGCCCCAGCGTACCTCGCCCAGCACAGCACGCGCGCCGCGTTCGCTCCAACGCTCGAGATGCAATCGGAACGCCCGGCCCTGTTCATCGAGCAAAAGGCGGCGGGTCTCACCGACCGCATCGTCGATGGCGAGCCGCGCCTTCACGCGTGTTTCTCCCACCGCCGCGCAATCGGAAAGCCCAAGCCCTCCAGCAGCGCCGCCGTTTCATAGAGCGGCAGCCCCACGATGGCGGAGTATGACCCCGCAATCCCCGTCACGAAACCGCCGGCCTGGCCCTGGATCGCATAACCGCCTGCCTTGCCGCGCCACTCGCCACAACCGACATAGCCCTCGACATCCATGTGCGAGAGCCGCTTCAGCTGGACACGCGCCTCCACTAGTCGCGAGACCTGCCGGCCATCAGGCGCAAACACGGCGACGCCCGTAAGAACATCATGCTTGCGACCCGACAGCAGACGCAGGCACGCCCGCGCCTCTTCCTCGGTCTCGGCCTTGGGCAGGATGCGACGTCCCACGGCCACGACCGTATCAGCCGAGATGACAAACATCCCCGCAAGCCCCTCCTGCGCAGCCTCGCCCTTCTGAACGGCAAGCCGCAGCGCGAGCTGGCGGGGCCGCTCGTCGCGCAGGGGCGTCTCGTCGATGTCAGCAGGGGCGACCCGGTCCGGAACCAGTCCGATCTGGCGCAGCAGGTCAAGCCGTCGTGGGCTTGCGCTGGCAAGCGCGAGCCACGGACTGGCCCCTGGGGGCGCCATCACTTGAAGCGACCTAAGGCGGACGCCGTCATTTGAAGCGGTAGGTGATGCGCCCTTTGGTCAGGTCGTAGGGCGTCATCTCGACGAGCACCTTGTCTCCCGTCAGGACGCGGATGCGGTTTTTCCGCATCTTTCCGGCCGTATGCGCAATGATCTCATGATCGTTGGCCAGCTTCACGCGAAACGTCGCGTTGGGCAGCAGTTCAACGATCGTACCTTCGAATTCGATAAGCTCTTCCTTCGCCATGAAACTCCTTACAGGCGGCTGGGTCGTGGGCGAGGCCCCTATACACGGTTTCGCGGGGAATAGTCGATTCCCTTGAAAAAGCCCTGAGTATCAGCTTCTGGCATGCAGCGCGCAGACCAGGGTGAACAGCCTGCGGGCAGTGTCAAAGTCCACCTCCGCCTTGTCCGCCAGCCTCTCGGTCAGCACCTGCGATCCCTCATTGTGCAACCCCCGCCGCCCCATATCGATCGCCTCGATCTGCGATGGCGATGAGCTCCGGATCGCGTCGTAGTAACTGTCGCAGATCATGAAGTAGTCCTTGATCACCCGGCGCAGCGCGGTCAGCGACAGCAGCAACTTGCGAACCGGCGACCCATTCTGCTCCAAGATGTCGAACACCAGCCGGTTGTCCGCCAGCGAGAGCACAACATTGTACGGCCCGCCCTCGTGGCCAAGCACCTTGAAGCTGTTGCTCTCGATAAGGTCGAATATAGCAACCTTGCGCTCATGCTCTGCATCTGGCCCGGCCGGCGCCAGGCTCTTCTCGTCAATCTCGATCGAGGCGATGCGCGCGTTGGCAGTCATCCTGCGCCCCGCCGTATCGACACCGATAGGCCATGTGCAGGCAGCCCCTCGCATTTCGCCAGCGTCTCCGCCGCGGCGGCCAGATGCCGGAAGCCTTGCTCGCTGATGCGCTGCACCGACGTGCGCTTCATGAAGTCCAGCACCGAAAGACCGGATGCAAATCGCGCGGCGCCAGAGGTCGGCAGCACGTGGTTCGACCCGGTCACATAATCGCCGAGCGCCTCCGGTGCATACCGCCCGAGAAAGATTGCGCCCGAATGGCGGACATCGTTCGCAATCGCATCGGGATCGCTCGTCGCGATCTCGACGTGCTCCGGGGCTATCTGGTTGACGATCGCCGCAGCCTTCGCCAACGGCGCAATAACGATCGCTCCATAGTCGCGCCACGCATCTACCGCCGTTTTCGACGTTGCCAGCTGCACGATCTGCCGCTCAATCGCAGCCTCGACGCGCAATGCCCATTCCGAATCGTCCGTGATCAGGATCGACTGCGCCAGCGGATCATGCTCAGCCTGACTCAACAGGTCAGCCGCGATCCACTCCGGATTGTTCTGATTGTCCGCAACCACCGTGATTTCCGATGGCCCGGCAATCGTATCGATCCCCACATCGCCAAACACGATGCGCTTGGCCGCTGCCACATACGCGTTGCCCGGCCCCACGATCTTGTCGACTGGCTTGAGGTCGCCCGCACCGTAAGCCAGCGCCGCCACAGCCTGCGCCCCGCCGATCGGATAGAACTCCGACACACCTGCACGCACCGCCGCATACGCGACAGCGGGATTGATAACACCGCCGGGCACAGGCGACACCATCACGACGCGCTCCACGCCAGCAGCCCGCGCCGGGATCGCATTCATAAGCACCGAACTCGGATAGCTCGCACGCCCACCAGGCACGTAGAGCCCGACCGCATCCACAGCCGACCAGCGCCAGCCAAGCTCCAGTCCATTGGGATCGACAAAGCTGTGATCCTTCGGCCGCTGCTCCTGGTGATAACGCTCGATCCGCTCTGCTGCGAAGTTCAGCGCCTCCCGCACATCGGGCGCACACCGCTCCGCCGCCTCCAGCAGATCCACGCCTTTCGCCTGCAGTGTTTGAGGATCCACCTCGACCGCGTCGAACCGGCTGGTCTGCGCAGCCACAGCCTCGCCGCCGCGCTGCCGCACATCGCGAACGATGGCAGCCGTAGCAGTGTGCACGTCTTCCGTGCCTTGCGCCCGGCGCAGCGACAGGAACTTGCCGAACGCCTCAGTGAACCCGCTATCGGCGGCGATGAAACGACGAATGCTCATGACCGTTTCTTCTCATGGTCCGGCCGTCGCCGCGTCGGCCACGCCGGACCGATGTCAGCTAGCGTAACGTCGAGACATTCCGCCTTGAGTTCGAACTTCGCCTCACCCGAGAAAACCAGCGTCACCACGCCAGCAGGCGGTTCTGCGTCTGGCGCAAACCGGATATCCATCAGCGAGTAGACCGCATCGACATCCTTGGTCACGCCGCGCGTCCGCACGCTCTCGACACCCGCAAACGCCAGCACCGACCGCGACCGGAAGTACGGCATGCGCTTGCCCGCGCGTTCCCACTGGAAGCGGTTGATCTCCATCCCGAACGTGCGCGAGCGGGCGTCGAAGCGGATGTCCTGCACCTTGACGAGGCCGTCCTGGGCTGCGGCCGCAATAATGGCCAGCCCATCTGCGTCCTCTGCCAGGAGCTTCAGCGCGCTCAAAACCCGTTCCTTATCCATGGGCATCGCCTGTCCGAACTGCTGGCGCGGAGCGCCTGCGGCGGTGGCCTTCCCTAAACCACAAAGCTGGATTTCTCCAGCGACACAGCGTCCAGCCCAATGTCAGGCCGAATCCCCCTGCCGGGTGATCTTGGCGCCGCAGCGGCCGAGCTTTTCCTCGAGCCGTTCGAAGCCCCGGTCGAGGTGGTAGATCCGGTTCACCACCGTCTCCCCCTCCGCAACCAGGGCCGCGATAACGAGGCTCACCGACGCCCGCAGGTCCGTCGCCATCACCTGCGCGCCCTTCAACCGGGACACGCCCCGGACCACCGCCTCGTTCGCCCGCACCTGGATGTTCGCACCGAGGCGGCTCAACTCCGGCGCGTGCATGAAACGGTTCTCGAAGATGTTCTCGCGGATCGTGCTCGTCCCCTCGGCGATGCACATCAGGGCCATGAACTGCGCCTGCAGGTCCGTCGGGAATCCCGGATGCGGCGCCGTCACCACATCGACCGCTTTCAATGGCACGGATGGATCGCGCTTGATCCGCAACCCCTTGGGTTCGACCTCAACCGTAACGCCTGCTCGAAGCAGGCAGTCGATCAGCGCACCGAGATCCTCTTCGCGCGCGCCTTCCAGCAGGACGTTTCCGCCGGTCGCCGCTGCCGCGATGGCGAACGTGCCCGCTTCGATCCTGTCCGCAATCACGTCATGCCGCGCGCCTGTCAGCTTCGCGACGCCCTGAATGCGAATAGTGGGCGTTCCATATCCCGAAACCCTGGCGCCGCAAGCGTTCAGGCAGATCGCAAGGTCTCCGATCTCCGGTTCGCACGCCGCGTTCTCGAGGATGGTCTCGCCATCCGCCAACACAGCCGCCAGCATCGCGTGCTCGGTCGCGCCAACTGAGACAAACGGGAACACAATGTGTGCGCCCTTAAGACCGCGCAGCGCCGCCGCCTTCACATAGCCTTCCTCGATGACGATGTCCGCGCCCATCGCCTCGAACGCCTTAAGGTGCAGGTCCACAGGCCGCGCGCCGATCGCGCAGCCGCCCGGCAGCGACACCGTCGCATGTCCCACGCGCGCCAACAGCGGCCCGAGTACGTTGAACGTCGCCCGCATCTTCCGGACGAGATCGTACGGCGCGATGGTCGAGGAGATGTTTTCCGCGTGCATCCGGCACAGCGCCTCGCCCTTCGGCCACTCGACCACAACGCCCAGGCTCTGCAGCAGCTTCTCCATGAAGCGCGTATCCGCCAGATTCGGCGTCGAGGTCAGCACGAGCGGCTCCTCGCAGAGCAGCGACGCCGCCATGAGCTTAAGCGCAGAGTTCTTGGCTCCGGAGATAGGGATCCGGCCCTCAAGCGGGCCATTCGCGAGAATCGAGAGCTTATCCATGAGGGTTGGTTATGGTCCCGAAATTGTCCGGCACAAGGCGCGCCGACGCCTAATCCTCGGTCGAACCCGACTTTCCCACGCTATCGGACCCCTCTGCACGTCCGGCCGCCTTCCGGCGCTTCAGGTTGGCGCGCAGCGCCTCAGCCAGCTTTTTGGCGCGCCTGTCGGCCTGCGACGCAGGTTTCTGGGGCTTTTCGGGTCTATTCCGCGACATGATCGCCTGTCTACCACCTCCCCTTCCCAATGGGAGGGGTTTCCGTTATGCGGACGCTCCTTGAGCGGGATGCTGCCGTAGCTCAGTGGTAGAGCGCATCCTTGGTAAGGCTGAGGTCGGGAGTTCAATCCTCCCCGGCAGCACCATCCCGCGAAGAACTAGCCGTTATCCACCCGGACCTCCGGCGACATCGCCACCAGCCGCGACACGTCCTCATCGGTCATGAACACGTCGAGCGTCAGCTCCGTCTCGCCCGACAGCATCTCGGCCGACACCTCGCAATTGTTGTGCAGCCAAGCATGCAGCCGCCCGTCGGAGGCAGGAATGGTTACCCGACGCGGACGCCGGTTGCGGAACAGCACCCCCTCGATCCGGAACAAAAGTTCATCCACGCCCTGCCCGGTCAGCGCCGACACCAGCAGCGCCGGCGGGCTGTGCGTCTCGGCGCGGGCCGTCAACAGGTCCCGGATCGCCGGCGCTACCGCGTCTGCCTTGTTCCACACTTCGAGAACGGGCGGCCGCTCCAGCCCGGTCTCTTCCGACAGTTGCTCGAGAATCCCGTAGACGTCGTTCGACTGATACTCGGTGTCGGGATGTGCGATATCGCGGACATGGATCAGCATGTCCGCCTCCATCGCTTCTTCCAGCGTTGCGCGGAAAGCTGCGACCAGGGTCGTCGGCAGGTCCGTGATGAACCCCACCGTGTCCACCAGCGCCATCCGCCGCCCGGACGCCGCCACGATCTCGCGCGCAGTAGGATCGAGCGTCGCAAACGGCATATCCGCAGCAAGCACATCCGACGATGTCAGCAGGTTGAACAGCGTGGACTTGCCCGCATTGGTATACCCGACGATAGCCGCCACCGGCGCGCCGCGCTTCGCCCTGCCCTCGCGCTGAAGCCGCCGTGTGCGCCGCACATCTTCCAGCTCGCGCTTGAAGCCGGCGATGCGCTTGTCGAGCAGGCGCCTGTCAGTCTCCAGCTGGCTTTCGCCGGGGCCGCCGAGGAAGCCGAAGCCCCCACGTTGACGTTCAAGGTGGGTCCATGTCCGCACCAGGCGCGAGCGCTCATACAGCGACCGCGCCATCTCTACCTGCAGCCTGCCTTCCGCCGTCCGCGCGCGCAGACCGAAGATCTCGAGGATCAGCCCAGTCCGGTCAACGACCTTGAGCTTGAGTGCCGTTTCCAGATTGCGCTGCTGCACCGGCGTCAGTGCGCCATCGACGATGAACAGCGTCACGCCCTCGTCGCGAAAGCGCTGCGCCAACGCATCAAGCTGCCCGGATCCAAGAAGCCGCGCTGGATGAGGCTCGCGAATATTGACCTGCTCGGCAAAAGCCAGCTTCACCCCGAGCGCCTCGGCAAGGCCCATGCTTTCTTCAAGGCGGGAGCGCGCAACATCCGCGCCACCAATGACGGGCAGAACAACCGCGGCTGTCTCTTCTGGCGGCCGGCGGTCGATCAGGTCTCTTGGCAATCAGTCCTCGTCTTCATTCTCGAAGAGATTGACCGGCGCGTTCGGCGCGATGGTCGAGATGGCGTGCTTGTACACCAGCTGTGGCGGGCGTCCTTCACCTTTGAGCAGCACGCAGAAGTTATCGAACCAAGTCACGATGCCCTGGAGCTTGACGCCGTTCACAAGGAACACGGTCAGGGGTGTCTTGCCCTTCCGCACGGCGTTGAGGAAAATGTCCTGCAGGTTCTGTTTTTTGTCAGCCGACATGGATGTTGCGAGCCTTCTTTGCTGGGGCCTTGCACAACGTTTAGCCTTTCATACGCGGAATGAGCAATGGCTTGCCCGCCCCGTGCGATACGCCGCCGTGTCCAGCTTTGCGCATGGCCGGACGCACACGGCGTCTCCTGGGGGGGCTGCGCCGCGAAGAATAGCAATTATTGGTTTAGCCGGTCGTCAGCCCTGCGGTTCCTTGATGCCGAGGCTGGTATCGACACCCAGCGCCTTCAGCTTCCGGTGAAGCGCCGAGCGCTCCATCCCGATGAAGGCTGCCGTCCGCGAGACGTTGCCCCCAAAACGGGTGATCTGCATCGACAGGTACTCCCGCTCGAAATGTTCCCGCGCATCACGCAGGGACATGGAGATCATCTGCATCGAACCCGCCGCGGAAGCGGTTCCGCCCTTGGAATCGCTCGGCAGGTGCTCCGCCGTGATCGGCCCAGCTGGCTCGCCATTGGTCAGGATCAGCAGCCGCTCCACCACATTGCGCAGCTGCCGCACATTGCCTGGCCACTCGCTCGCCTGCAGCACGGCAATGGCCTCGTCCGCAAACGGACGCGGTTGCAGCCCCGTCGCGTCCGCCACGCGCTGGATGAAGTAGCGCACGAGATCCGGAATATCCTCGCGACGCCGATCCAGCGCGGGCACATCCACCGGCACCACATTCAGGCGGTAGTACAGGTCTTCCCGGAACCTCCCCGCCGCGATCTCCGCCCGCAAGTCCCGCGCCGTCGTCGAGATCACGCGCACATCGACCGAGACATCATCCTGCCCGTTGCGGCGCTTGAAACGCTGGTCGACCAGCACACGCAGGATGCGGCTCTGCACCGCCAGCGGCATATCCGAGATTTCATCCAGCAGCACAGTCCCTGCATGCGCCTGCTCGAAGAGCCCGATCTTCGGCGCCTTGCCGTTGCCGGTCTCCTCGCCGAACAGTTCCGCCTCGATCCGCTCAGGATCGAGTGACGCCGTGTTGATCACCACGAACGGCCCGCTCGCGCGTTGCGACCGATCGTGGATCAGTCGCGCCACCAGGTCCTTGCCCGAGCCCGGCGGCCCCGAAATCATGATCCGGCTGTTCGTAGCCGCCACTTTGTCCACGGAGTTCGCCAGCTGCGCCATGACGCTGGAACGCCCCACCAGCTCGTGTGACGAGGCCGAGCGCGCCATCAACCGCGAATTCTCCCGCTTCAGCGCCGCATTCTCCAGCGCGCGCTGCACCGTCACGATCAACTTCTCTGACTTGAACGGTTTCTCGAGATAATCATACGCCCCGCGCCGGATCGCCTCGACAGCCGTCTCGACCGTGCCATGGCCAGAGATCACCACCACCGGCAAGAACGGGTCCATCTCCTTGAGGATGGAAAGGATGCCGAGCCCGTCGAGCTCGGACCCCTTCAGCCACACATCAAGCACCACCAGCCGTGGCGCCCGCGCACGCACGGCCGCCAGCGTATCACCGGAGTTACCCGCCGTGCGGACGGTGTAACCCTCGTCCTGCAGGATTCCGCCCACCAGCTCACGGATATCGGCCTCGTCGTCGACCACGAGAATTTCGGCAGACATTACGCTACTCCTTCGCCGGCAAACGCCATTGATTCCTCAGCTGGACCAGGTTGCATCGGCATGCGGATATCCACCCGCGCGCCATTCGCTGCCAGCTCGTTGTCGCCGAGCCAGATGCGTCCGCCATGATCTTCGATGATGCGCGTCACGATGGCGAGGCCAAGCCCGACGCCATTCTTGCGCGTGGTGACATAGGGTTCCAGCAGCCGCTCACGATCGGCCACCGGAAACCCGGGACCATTGTCCCGTATCGTCAGCTGAACTTCTTCTGCATCCGTGAAGACATCGATTGCGACCGACCCCTTGCTAAGCCCGCCACCCTCGATCTGACGTTCGACGGCCTCTGCAGCATTCTTCACGATATTGGTCAGCGCCTGCGCAAGCATGCGCTCATCGCCCAGCACCTCGACCGGATGCGGCGGCGCTGTCACCGTCACCGCGATGGACGGCGTCGACATGCGCTGTGCGAACGCCACCGACTCCACCATGTCGACCAGCCCGAACTTGCCGAAAGTCGGCTTGGGCATCCTCGCAAACCCGGAGAATTCCTCTACCATTCGGCCAATGTCCGCCACCTGCCGTGTGATGGTGTCGGTACAGCGTTCGAACGTCTCGCGGTCCGTCGTGATCTGGCTGGCAAACCGCCGCTTAAGTCGCTCGGCGGAAAGCTGGATCGGCGTCAGCGGGTTGCGGATCTCATGGGCGATCCGCCGCGCCACATCCCGCCACGCGGCCTGCCGCTGGCCCATCACAAGCCGCGTCGTGTCATGGAATGTAATGACTGCGCCCGCTCCCTCTGCCTCGGGCGCAGCGCGCACCTGCAGGTGCAGCGTGCCGTTGTCAGACGGCCGCTTGAAACTCGTGTCCACCGATTGCCCGGTCTCGATCGCCCGCCGCGCCGCCGACACGAACTCCGGCGCCACCCGCGCCAGCGGCGTCTCGTTCCCCGGCCGGTGGGCGAACCCCAGCAGCGCCTGCGCTGACGCATTCGCGATCGTCACATGCAGGTCGCCATCAATCCTGATCACCCCGGCCTCGACGCCGGACAGCACAGCCTCGATGAAGGCCGAGCGTGCTTCGGCATCAATTCTCCCCCGGTCCAGCGCCCCTGTCTGCCGCGCGAGCCTGTCCGTCATCTCGTTGAAGGCATCAGCCAGATCGGCGATCTCGTCGCGCACCTGCGGCCGCAGCAGCCGCACCGAAAGGTCGCCATCGCGCACGGCCCGCGCTGCTCCCGCCAGTGCGCCGATGGGCATGGCGATCCGCGCCGCCGCCGCCATGCCCAGCCAAGCAGTCCCCAGCAGCATCAGCGCGGCCGCCTCGACATAGCTCAGCACAAGCACCGTGCTCAGCGCCTGTCGGCGCGCCTGCGCCTCCTCGAACGCTTTGAGCGACGCATCCGCCTGCTGGAAGCGCTCGCTCAAGTTTGGTGGGATCGAGCGTGCGACGTGAACGAACACGTAGTTGAAGTTAGGCACCTGGAAGAACCCGCGAATCGCGCCGGCCGAATCTTCCCGTACGTTGATCTCGCCTGCCCTCGCCGCAGCCCAGTCTCCTTCGGTCGGTGCAGTCGACTCCGGCGCTTCGTTCGGGTCCGCCACCTGGAACAGGAGCGCGCCTGAGTTGTCGACCAGTTCCACCCGGCTAAATAGCCCCCGCATCGCGCTGCGATCCCGCAGGTAGATGGCGATGTCGTTGAGCGAAATCTGCGTCGTGATCCCGGCGATGTCGGAATGGATGCTTTGCGCTTCCTTCTGCACTTCACTGCGCAAGTCATCCAGCGCCGCGCGCGCCGCATCCTTGCCGCCCTGCACGATGTTGGTGACCGGCCTGCTGAACCAGCCATCAACTGACCTGTTGATCGCCACCGCCAGAAAACCGGCAACCAGAATCGTGGGGATGGCTGCAGTCAGTGAGAACAGGAAGATGATCCGCAGGCGTAACCGCGCCCCACCATCAGTCTCGCGGTTCTCGCGCACAAGCGAATAGACGCGCACGCCAAGAACGGTCGCGACGCCACCGATCAGCACCAGGTTCGCGATCAGCAGCCAGAACAGCCCCGGCTGCGCGGCAGCGTTGGGGCTCGTGTCTGTTACAGCAAGATAAGTCGCCCCAGCCGCGATAACGACCGACAGGCCGAACAACAGCTTGAACATGTTCGAGGTAGCCCGGCCGAGCCGGGTCCTCGCATCTTTCGCTGCGGTCGCCGTGTCTGGCATCAACTCTACCTAAAGCCCAAGCTGACCGACCGCCCCTACACGACCCCCCCGGGACAGTTCTTCAACTGGGCGCACAATCAGCCCGCGCGCCTGCCGCGTTTGCAAAGAGTGCGGCGACTTGGCAACACGGTGTGACCAGCAAAGCACACACTGATGCGCGGGGGCAACAGAATTCAGCCCGACCAACTGCTTTATGTCCAGGAACTCGCTTCAGGAGCGAACTCAATCGCTCTCGGCCACGCCAAGCCCGTTGATCTTCGAACGTAGCGTATTCCGGTTCAGCCCAAGCAGCGCCGCCGCCCGCACCTTGTTCCCGTTGGTCGCCGCCAGCGCCAGCTTGATCAGCGGACGCTCTACCTGCTCGATCACTGTCTGGTAGATCTGCCCGCCATCCGGATCATTGTCAGGGTCGGCCGACAGCGCCGAGATGAAGTGGCGCGACAGCAGCGCCTCGATCTCCTGCTCGAACTCCCGCTCCCCGGCCACCGTCCGCGTGTTCGACCGCAGTTCGCGCTCCACTTCGCGCGCCGAAATCACCGGCTCCGGGCTCAGCGCCGACAATCGGCGGATGACGTTCTCAAGCTCACGCACGTTTCCCGGCCAGTCATAAGCGACCAGCAGGTCGTACGCGCTCTTGTCGAGCTGCTTCTCCGGAAGCCCTTCCTTCTTCGCCCTGACCAGAAATGCGGACGCCAAGTCCGGAATGTCTTCCTTGCGCTCGCGCAGCGGCGGCAACTGCAGGGAGACCACGTTCAGCCGATAGTAGAGGTCCTCCCGGAACAGGCCCTGATCGACGAGCGCGCGCAGGTCATGCTTGGTGGACGCCACGATCCGAACATCGAGATCATCGCCAGACGTCGCAAACCGTCCATCCTGAAGAAACCGCACCAGCCGCGTCTGCGCCTCGAGGGGCATATCGCCGACCTCGTCGAGGAACAGCGTGCCGCCATCTGCCTCGCTCACCTTGCCACGCCGCTTCCCATTGCTGTCCCGCCCGCCGCCGAACAGTTCATCCTCGACCTGGTCGCGCTGAAGCGCAGCGAGGCTCACCGCAACAAAGGGTCCACTCTTGCGCTTGCCCAGCTGGTGAATGGCGCGGGCCGCAAGATCCTTGCCCGTCCCGCTCTCGCCCTCGATCAGCACGGTAAGATCATTGTTCATGATCCGCGCAATCACGCGATAGACTGACTGCATCGGCTTCGACCGCCCGATGAGCGGCAGCGCCTCATCCTTCTCGGCGCGGCGACCTGTGGGCTCCTGCCCGCGCGTCGGCTTCTTCTGCAGCGCACGCCGAACCGTCTCAGCCAGCTTGTCGATATCGAACGGCTTGGGAAGATAGTCATAAGCCCCATGGTCCGACGCCATCGCCGCCGTCAGGACTGTTGACTGCGCCGAGATCACGATGATCGGCAGCTCCGGACGCGTCCGCCGGATCTGTGGCAGCAGGTCGAAGATCGATTCATCCGGCATGTAGACGTCGGTGATCAGCAGGTCGCCCTCGCCGGCCTGGATCCAGCGCCACAGTGCCGACATCGTGTTGGTCGCCCTGACATGATAGCCCTCCTGCGCGAGCGTCTGGCTGATCACGAGCCTCACGCTTGCATCATCGTCCGCGACCAGGATTGTCGGACCGCTCATTTGGCCGCTCCTTTTTGGCGCGCAATCGGAAAGAGCAGGCGCAGGGAAGCGCCGCTCACACTGTTGTCGAGAACGACAAAGCCACCGTGCGCTTGCATGATCTCGGCGACGACAGCGAGCCCGATGCCTGCGCCGCCTGCCTTTGTTGTAAAAAACGGCTCGAACACACGTGGCACGGTTTGCTCAGGCACGCCCGGCCCGTTGTCCGTCACCGCTATCTCGAGCGCGCCGCGCGCCCTCGGTCCATCGCGTCCCGCGAACCGGAAGCCCGCGCGATAGCGCGTCGAAATCGAAACCCGCGCCTGCCGCGAAGGCGTGCTCGCCGCCTCAACCGCATTCTTCACAAGGTTCAGCGCCGCCTCGTGCAGATGATCGGGGTCCACTTCGATCTCCGGCAGCGAGGGATCATACTGCAGATCGAACCGGGTGTTGGCCCCAAAGCTCGCCTTCGCAAGATCGATCACGCTGTCGAGCACGATATGCACGTTGGTGATCCGCGCCCGCGGCGAGAAGAAGGTCTCGAAGGCGGTGAACCGGTCCACGATCCGCGTTATGCGCCCACCCTCATCGCGGATCAGCGTCAGCAGCGCCTGCTGGTCATCCCGCGCCTGCCGCGCCAGCAATTGCGCAGCCCCGACAATCCCCGCCAACGGGTTCTTCACCTCATGGCCCAGCATACGTGCGATCTGCGCAAACGCATTCACTTCGGCGTTTTTGGATTCATCCTGAACCTGCCGCACCGGCATCAGTGTCAGAACCAGCCCGCCATCCTCTCCGTCTGGCGAGGCCGTCACATCCATGTCCACTGGCGCAATGTGCGGGCTGGCGATGCGGATCGACCGCGCCGACATGACACCACCCTCGCGCCGTGCCCGCGTGATGAAGTCCATCAGCGGCGAGTCCTCCGGAAGCAGTTCAGTCAACGGCCGGCCGCGCACCAGCGCCGACGAACGCTGCAGCAGCGCCTCCGCGGCCGGATTGACGAAGGTCACGGTCTCGCGCCGCGTCAGCCCGATAACAGCGAATGGCATCGCATCGAGCACCCGCAGCACCAGCGCCGAGCCATCCTGAGCCACAGTCATGCCGCTTCCCTCATGCCGGACAAGGCCTGCGTCAGCCCGTCCTGCAACGCCGCCTGATCATCCAGCCGGCACAGCGCCACGCGCTGCTCGGCCATCGGCGGCAGGCCGTGATCCTCGCACCATGCATCGACGAACGCCGCGACATGCTTGCGCACCACACGAATGCCTAGCTGCTCGCCATAAAGCGCGACGGACGCATGGATCTGCGCCTGCATGGACGCGAGCTTTTGCTCCGGCGTCGGCGCCACATACGGTGTACCGAACAGCTCGTGCGAAATCTCGGCCAGCCGCCACGGCCGCCCCGTCGCGCCGCGCCCGATCATCACGCCAGCGGCGCCCGACTGCTTCAGCGCCTCGGCCGCCGAGCGCGCATCAACAATATCACCATTGGCGATCACCGGCAGGCGGATGCTCGCCACCACCGCCGCGATGCGCGCCCAGTTCGCACGTCCCTCATAGAATTGCTGGCGCGTGCGGCCGTGCACCGTAACCATCTGCGCGCCCTCGCCTTCCGCAATGCGCGCGATCTCCGGTGCATTGAGAGACGAGTCATCCCAGCCGAGCCGCATCTTCACCGTGACGGGACGCCTGGTTCCCGCCACCGTCCCCGCGATCAGGCGCCGCGCCAGTTCCGGTTCCCGCATCAGTGCGCAACCCGACTGACCACCCGTGACCTTTTTCGCCGGACAGCCCATGTTGATGTCGATGATATCCGCGCCGGCGGATTCGCTGAGCTCGGCGCCAATTCGCATCCACTCAGGCTCGCGCCCCGCGAGTTGTATAATGAAGGGACCGGACCCATTGTGCGGCGCAGCACGGCGAACGAAGTCAACACGCTCGCGCGCCAGCTCGGCGCCGGCAACCATCTCCGTCACGACCGCAGGTGCCCCAAACCAGTCGGCCTGCGTCCGCGCGGGGGCATCCGTGACGCCGGACATCGGCGCCAGGAAAACCGGCGCTGCTATCTGGACATCGCCAACGCTGAACACGAAACAGTCTCCACAGGCGCTTCCTATTTGCCTAAATGTTGGGCAAATTGATCAGGACACTTAGAGCGCTTCCCCGCAAAGGCGTCAAGAATGCTCAATCATGAGGCGCATTTAGGTCGAAAGGCGGCTGCGATCATCGTTGCGGCCGGTTCCGGCTCTCGTCTGGGCGGCGCACGGCCCAAGCAGTTCCGCCAGCTTTCCGGCAAGCCCATGCTCGTCTGGAGCGTCGAGGCGATGCTGCGCTGCAATAAAATTGCTGCTGTCGCAGTGGTCGTTCCGGTCGAAGAACAGCATCGGGTGCGGGCCATGCTACCCCACGGCTGGAACATACATGTCGTCGCAGGCGGAGCGACTCGCACGGATTCCGTCCGCGCAGGCCTCGATGTCCTCGACCCCATCCATCCCGACCACGTTCTCATCCACGATGCCGCCCGCCCGGGCCTGACCCTGGACGTGATCGAAGAACTCCTCACCGCCCTCATCGACACCGACGCGGCTTGCCCCGCCCTGCCCGTCTCGGATGCCCTCAAGCGCAGCGATACCCTCCAGACCGTCGACCGCGAGCGGCTCGTCCGCGTACAAACCCCTCAGGCCTTCCGCTGGGAGGCGATCACGCGCGCCTACGCGTCGGCCCCTGCCAGCGCCGTGGACGACCTCGCCCTTCTGGAAGGAACAGGCGCAAAGATCACGCTGACGCCCGGCCGTCAGGCGCTCATGAAGATCACCTATCCGGAGGACTTCGCCCTGGCAGAAAAGCTCATTGGCTCACCCATCCTTCGCGTCGGCACCGGCTTCGACGTCCACGGTTTCGAACCAGGCGATGCCGTCATCCTGTGCGGCGTCCGCATCCCGCACACGAAGAAACTCGAAGGCCATTCCGACGCAGACGCCGCCTGGCACGCCCTCACCGACGCCATCCTCGGCGCGCTCGCCCTCGGCGACATCGGCGACCACTTCCCGCCCTCCGACCCGCAGTGGAAAGGCGCCGCCTCGCGTCTGTTCCTCCAGCATGCCGTGAAGCTAGCGAACGACCGCGGCTACAACATCGCCAACGCCGATATCACCATCCTGGCAGAGCGTCCGAAGATCTCCCCCCACCGCGAAGCCATGCGTCACGCGACGGCTGAAGCGATGAACGTCTCGCTGGATGCGGTCAGCGTGAAAGCGACGACAACAGAGAAGCTCGGCTTTGTCGGCCGCGAGGAAGGCATCGCCGCGCAGGCGAGCGTTTTGCTCAGTCGATGACGGATCCTCTTGGTCTGGCGCTTATGGTCAGATTGGCTGGCATTGGTCTGATCCACCCTGCGTGGGCGCTGGGCCTGAACTGGCCCGGAACCGATCCGGTGTCGCGAGCAGCGTTCGTGGTTGGAACGCCCAACAGTGCACTCCTAGGCTTAGCCGTCTGCAGTGCGATCGCCGCCTGCTTCCGAACTGAACTTGGCTGTGTAGAGGGCGCCCAAGCGACTTTCCATTGTGCCTCCGACGCTGGGCGAGCTAGCCTGATCGCAAAGGAAAGCGCCCATGTTCGACGAACAACTCCTGATGCTCGCCCGCCTCACGCTCGACGAGGCGCAGCAGAAGCGGCTCAAGATTGCCACGGCGGAAAGCTGCACCGGCGGGCTCATTGCCGGACTGCTGACTGAAATCCCCGGCTCGTCCGCCACGGTCGAGCGCGGCTTCATCGTCTATTCCAACCGCGCCAAGGAAGAGATGCTCAACGTCCCCGGCGACCTCATCGCCGACGCTGGCGCTGTCTCAGAGCCTGTCGCGCGCATGATGGCAGAGGGCGCGCTGCAAAATTCCCGCGCCAATCTCGCCGTCGCCGTCACCGGCGTCGCCGGTCCGGGCGGCGGCACGCCACTCAAGCCAGTCGGCCTCGTCCATCTCGCCGTTGCTCGCGAGAACAAGCCGATCTTCCATCAGGCCATGCGCTACGGCGACATCGGCCGCGAGCGCATCCGTCGCGAAACCATCGCGACGGCGCTCGAAATGCTTAGAAAGATGATGGCCTGAGCTAGCGGCACTCACGCACGTCGAACTCGTCCGCCTCGGTTACGCGGCTGTTGTAGGAAGTGAAACCCACACATCGCGCGCGGCGAGCGTTACCTTCGTAGAACAAGTCCCATTGCTTCCCGCGATCACGAAAACTGCCGGCGGCGCGGAAACCTGCATTCGCCAGCGCACGCTTGGCTTGGTCGACATTAAGTCCCGGCAGGTCGCGCGCATCGATCCGCTTGCTGCCGGGAATTCCGAAACCTTCGCACTCGCTCCCGCGGAATGAGCGAACATCCGTGACGCGGCTGTTGTACGACGTGAAGCCAATGCACTCGCGCCCGCGCGCGCTCTGCCACAGATCCCACTGCGTACCGTCGATCCGAACATTCCGCGTGTTGGTGTAGCCATACTCGCGCAGGTTGCGCTTGGCGTCATCGACACGCAGGCCGAGCAGATCGTCCTCATCGATGCCGCGGCGTCCGCCGCTCACCAGCCCGCACTCGCTGTCGGCGAAGCCGCGCACGTCCGTCACCCGACCATTGTAGGAGGTGAAACCCACGCACGACTCGCGAGAGCGGGCATTCGACCACAGGTCATATTGCCGGCCATCAAGCCTGATGCTGCGATAGGCGCGATAGCCATCATTCGCCAGCGAGCGCTTCATCTGGTCAACGCTTAGCCCGCTCTGGTAGCCGCCGCTCCACACGCCAAAGTCACGGTCATTGCCGCGCTGCGCGGAAGCGGGAGCAACCGCAGTGACTGCGGCGGCGGCGAGGAAGCAGGCGGCAATCAGCTTTTTCACGTTCAGTTCCCATCAGGGCTCCGGCCGAACCTGGCCTTTCATTCTCCCGCCATACCGCCGGCCACATGAACCCAACCTGATCGTCCCGGTCAGGAACCCGATCCCCTTCCACGCCCTATTGCCGCTATCAGCAGCCGTGACTTCTGGATCAGGTCCGGTCGCAAGAAGCCGGCAGAACGGAGCCAGATATGCGGGTTGCGAATCTCATTGCCCTGGGCCTGCTGGCCAGCGCCTGTGCCGCGGCGCCGCCCGTCGCCGATTCGCCCGCATCAGCCAGGATAACGACCTTTTCCAATGACTGCGCCGTCATCGCCGCAATCGCGAAGGAACACTACAAGTTCAGCCCGGAGAATGCCCCGCCACCACTGAAACCCGGCGGCGACGAAGGCGGGACGCCGCGCTGTGATTTCAGCGCGCCAGGCATCAGGTTTACGGATCATGGGCAGCCCATGTCCGGCTCCGACCCGCGCCAGAGCCTTAAGTGGGTGGCGTTCCAGAAGCCCGTCTATGGCGGAGGCGGCGCCAGCGTTCTTACTGAAATCATGCATGGACCCTTGGCGGGCATCGGCTATGAATGCCGCCTTATTTCGGATTTCGCAGGCTGGACGGTCGGCGAGTGCAGGACGAGCTGGGTATCGTGATGAACAGACTGTTTCTGGCCGCGGGTCTTCTGGCGCTTGCAGGTTGCGAAAGTGCGCCCGAGGCGGTTCCGCCGAAGGAAGCAGCCTTCGTCACCGACGATTGCGCGCTGATCGGCGCCATCGGCCGCGAGCAGTATAAGCTCAGTGCCGACGATCCGCAGATGACGATCACGCTCAACGGCGAGGATGCGCCTTGGCGCCCAGGCTGCGACTGGAAGGCTGCCGGCTTCAATCTCGTTGAAATCGCGGGCCCTGAGGGCGAGACCGCGACAGCCGGCATGAAACGCCTCACCTTCCACCGCCCGCGCTACGATGCCGAAGGCGCGCTCGTCCGCACGGCGGCGAAGACCGGCGACCAGACGACCAACGCCCTCTGCCGCGTCACGCGCTCAGGAGGCGGCAACTGGACGCTCGCCTCCTGTGGCCCCGATCCCAAACTCACCCAGCCCCGCGCCGCCGCGCCGAGCCCGTCCGACCAGACACCGGACTCACGACTGCCCGTTCCGCTGAACCCGAACGTCAGCCCCCGCGACGCGGTAATCCCCGATCCCGATCCAGGCGCCTCTCCGGGCGGCAACAACTAACCCATCGACGAGGGGAAGTCCTCCATCGACGAAGCCCGGAAGACGCGTCGGGGCGGAGACGGCGGCCTGCGAAGCAGGGGGATCGCGAAGCGAGCAGACGCTCAGCAGCTCGCATCAGTTCGCTGGTACCGCCGCCCAGCCTCAGCCACGAACGCATCGATAACGCGCTTCACCGCGTATCCCTTGTTAACATCCGCCAGCGCCTGCAGCACGAAGTTCCGAAACTCGAACGCAATCACGAACTCAACCCGCGCGCCCTTCGGCCCCGGCTTGAACCGCCACGTGTTCGACAGCTTCCTGAAAGGCCCGCGCACCAGCGACACATCGATCGCCATCTCGCCCCGCCGCGCCTCCACGTCCGTCACAAACGTCTCGCGAAATCCCTTGAAACCAACCGTCACCTCCGCCCTGCACTGCTCGCGTTCGGGCGACTCTTCCTCGCTGATCACCTTCAGCACCTGAATCCAGCTGATGAATTCCGGATAGCGTCCGACGTCGGCGGCCAGATCGAACAGATCCTCCGGCCGGTAAGGCAGGTCCAGCGTTTCGCGATGGGTGCTCAAGCTAGCGTCCGGACAGCTGCGCCTCGCGCGCCGCGCGCAGTTTCGCGAAATCCTCGTCGGCGTGATAGCTCGACCGCGTCAGCGGGCTTGCCGACACCAGCAGGAAGCCCTTCGACTTCGCGATCGTCTCGTACGTCGCAAACTCCTCCGGCGTCACAAAGCGGTCCACTGCCGCATGCTTGCGGGACGGCTGCAGGTACTGCCCGATCGTCAGGAAGTCGACGCCGGCCGACCGCATGTCGTCCATAACCTGCATCACTTCTTCCTTTGCCTCACCCAGCCCCACCATCAGCCCCGACTTGGTGAACTGCGAAGGATCACGCTCCTTCACCCGCTCCAGCAGACGCAGCGAATGGTAATACCGCGAGCCGGGTCGGATGCTCAGATACAGCCGCGGCACGGTCTCAAGATTGTGGTTGAACACATCGGGCTTGGCATCGATCACGATGTTGGCCGCATCGCCCTTCCGCAGAAAGTCCGGCGTGAGGATTTCGATCGTCGCCTTCGGCGCCGCAAGGCGGATCGCCTTCACCACGTCCGCAAAGTGGTCCGCCCCACCATCGGCAAGGTCGTCGCGGTCCACCGAGGTGATAACGACATGGCCAAGACCCATCTTCGCCACCGTCTCGCCCACGCGGCGGGGCTCGTCCGTATCCAGCGGTCCCGGCATCCCCGTGCGCACATTGCAGAACGAGCAGGCGCGCGTGCACGTGTCGCCCATGATCATCAGGGTGGCGTGCTTCTTGGTCCAGCACTCACCTATATTGGGGCACCCGGCCTCTTCGCAGACCGTGACGAGATTCGCCTCACGCACGATGCGCTGGGTCTCGACATACCCCTCGCTCGTGGGCGCCTTGACGCGAATCCAGGACGGTTTCCGCAACAGGGGCGTGTCCTCACGCCCCTGTTTTTCAGGGTGTCGCGGGCGATCAGCCCCGTCCTTTTTGTTCACCAGCGTAGGCATCAGCCGCCTGTTATCCTGAATTCCGCACAAGCGAAATGACCGTTACCCCGTTCAGCTTTCCGCATTTGTGCTTTCTGAGCCAGACGGTATGTTACTCCAAAGACACAAAGAGCGCCGCGGGCGCCAGAGGGAGGAAATTCTGATGGCGTCACTGCGCTCCGCCTACGACCCACGCCACGCTGACACCAGCGTCTTCTCCGCTTTGCTCGCGGCCCGCAAGGAATATGGGGGCAAGAAGGTCATCCTGCACGATGCCGATGACCGGAAACTCACCTATGACGACATCGTCCGCGCGGCCTTTGCGCTTGGCTCCGCACTGAAGAAGCACGCCCGCCGGGGCGAGGCCATAGGTGTGATGCTACCCACCGGCGCAGGCGCCGTGATCTCCTTCTTCGCGCTCAGCGCTTATGGCCGCGTCCCAGCCATGATCAATTTCAGCGCCGGCGCCCGCAACATCCGCGCCGCCCTCAAGGCTGGCCAGGTGCAAAAGATCATCACCGCCCATGCCTTTATCGAAAAGGCCGAACTCGAAGGCCTGATGGGCGAACTTAAGTCCGACGCCGAGTTCGTCTACCTTGAGGACGTTCGCGCCTCACTCGGCATCGGCCAGAAGGCTGCTGGCGCACTTGGCCCGGTCACGCCATGGGCCTTCGCCTCCAACGTCGATCCGAACTCCGCCGCAGTGATCCTCTTCACCTCGGGCACCGAAGGCGACCCCAAGGGCGTTGTCCTCTCCCACCGCAACATCGTCGCAAACGTCCACCAGATCCTCGCCCACGTCCCCGAAGCACTCAGCCTCGATGACGTACTCTACAATCCGCTTCCCACATTCCACTGCTTCGGGCTGACGGCAGGCGCTCTGCTTCCCCTGCTGAGCGGCATGAAGTCCGTCCTCCACCCCTCACCGCTCCAGACAAAGATAATTCCCAAGCGCGTCGAGGAGACAGGCGCAACCATCCTCTTTGCGACCGACACCTTCCTCAACCAGTACATCCGTGCCTGCACGGGCAACGAATTGGGCAAGCTGCGCTTTGCGGTCTGCGGCGCCGAGCGCGTTCGTGACGAAACGCGGCAGCTGGTGAAGCGTCGTTTCAACGTCGAGCTGCTCGAAGGCTATGGCGCAACCGAAGCCTCGCCCGTCATTGCAGTGAACCAGCCCGGCAACAATCGCCCCGGCACGGTCGGTCGCGTTCTGCCGGGCATGGAGGTCCGGTTCGAACCCGTACCCGGGATCGAGCACGGCGGCCGCATGCTCGTCCGCGGTCCAAATGTGATGAAAGGCTATCTCTCGGCTGCAAAGCCGGGCCAGTTGCAGCCACCGCCCGGGGGCTGGCACGACACCGGCGACATCGTCAGCCCCGACGAAGAGAGTTACCTCGCTATCAAGGGGCGGCTCAAACGCTTCGCCAAGATCGGCGGCGAGATGGTCTCGCTTGCAGTCGCCGAGAACTGCGCCTCCAGCCTCTGGCGTGAACACGAACACGCCGCAGCCGTTCTGCCCGACAAGCGAAAGGGCGAGCAGATTGTGCTCCTCACTACCTATCCGAAAGCCGAACGCGGCGACCTTCAGCGCTGGGCTCAGGACCACGGCGTCAACGAACTCTCCCTACCCCGCAAGATCTTCCAGGTCAGCGCAATCCCAGTCCTCGGCACCGGCAAGATGGACATCGGCGCCGTCCAGAAGCTCGCCGCCGAAATCGCCGCGCAGAACGAGGCGAGCGGGACTCGGGCGGCGGAGTAGCGCCGCCGGACAGACGATCTCCCCCGAAGTCCGCAACCTGAGGCGGCCAAAGGCCGTCCCCTAGGACGACGACCTGCTCCTTGCCGACCTCGCAAACCGGCCGCTTCTGGACACACGTTTTCGGTCTCGATCCGCACAATTGCAGAGCGTTCGACCGAAAAAGCCTCGCGTTTCCCGACACGAGGGTCCTCCCGCCTTCAGATCTGTCAGATACTGCTCGCATCCATTCCGCCTGGAGGGTGCGCCGTTCCAGGTTCAAAGGCGCAAGATGGATCCAGGCCAGCATGAAGAGCCTCTCGAGCCAGCGAGACCGGGCGTTTTTTGCGGGAACTGGTCCTGAACAGGCCGGCCCGCAAGCCGTCAGCCTCAACGGCGCCAGGCGGATGACATGCGGGCCGCGGTGCGCGGGCTGCCTTCCAACGCCTGCCGGGGCGGGGACGCGGGATCTGCAACCTGTTGCCTGCAGTTAGCTCCGCCAGATGCAAAAAACGCCAGACCACGCAGGCCATCTTACGTCCCCTGGCCCTCCGCAGAAGTGAAGACCCGGAGAGACTGCATTCCGAATGACCCACGCCAGTCCGAACGCGAACCCATGTCCTGCGGAACGCCCGGCACCCGCCCGGCTCTTGGGTTCGCCAGCGGGATTGTCTTGAAAAGGAGCCGTTCAGCTGACCGCTGTTCCGCGAGTCGACCCCACCAACCCTTGACACCTCGGTCACCTGAGCCTACCTCCGCCCAGTCGCTGGCACTCACGATATGAGACTGCTAGCACACACGTTCCAGGGTCGCCCAAGGGGGTGGCCCGAAACAGAAAAAACAGAGGCAAATCATGAGCTTTCGTCCGCTTCATGACCGCGTGCTTGTCCGCCGCGTCAAGGAAGAAGAGAAAACCAAGGGCGGGATCATCATCCCCGATACCGTCAAGGAAAAGCCCCAGGAAGGCAAAGTCGTCGCTGTTGGCCCCGGCGCCCGCGGCGATGACGGCAAGATCACGCCGCTCGACGTGAAAGCCGGCGACCGTGTCCTGTTCGGAAAATGGTCGGGCTCGGAAGTCACCATCGACGGTGAGGAGCTCATCATCATGAAGGAGAGCGACATCCTCGGCATCGTCGACAAGCCCGCTCCCGCCAAGAAGTGAGCGACGCGAAATAGGCCTCTCGGCCGTTCGCTCTCCCCCAATCCACCTAGCTAGGAACAAGCCACATGGCAGCCAAGCACGTACAATTCTCCTCCGACGCCCGCGAACGCATGATGCGTGGCGTCGATATCCTCGCCAACGCGGTGAAGGTCACGCTCGGCCCGAAAGGCCGCAACGTCATCATCGAGAAATCCTTCGGCGCCCCGCGCACTACGAAGGATGGCGTCACCGTCGCCAAGGAAATCGAACTCGCAGACAAGTTCGAGAACATGGGCGCCCAGATGATCCGCGAAGTG
>CAIMMO010000137.1 GCA_903842595.1 uncultured Alphaproteobacteria bacterium | reverse complement strand
GCGAGGCCAGCGGGGCCAGCGCCCACGATGACCACGTCGAAATCCATGGACTCCCGCTCGACGGCCTCAGTCATTATAACAGTCTCCGAATGCCCCGTAGGAACCAGCCCATGAATCGCTCCTGAGCGGAAATCCCTATACCTGCAGGCTAGTTAGCCTCATGGATCAGATGCAACAAGCACGGAGTCAAAGGGCGGCATGACGCACCCCCAATCCGAATTGGCGCCCAATCTTTTGGCGCTGAGGGCTCTGGCAGATTTCTGGACCGATATGGGCCTGGAGGAAGCGCGCGCCCTGCGGACGTGGCGTCCACCGGGCGCTGCGGCCCCGCGCCCCGCCGCGCCAACCCGCGCTTCCGCCATCGCCCGCACGCCCGACATGCCCGCCGCCCCGCGCAGCGCGCCCCGCAAGCTAAACAACAACCCCATCAACGACGCCAGGCGCCTCGCCGCCCAGGCCAACTCCCTCGCGGAACTTCGCGCCATCGTCGAACAGTATGACGGCTGCCCGCTGAAGAAAGCCGCCAAGACAACCGTTGTCTGCGACGGCGCCCACAACGCCGACATCATGATCGTCGGCGAGGCCCCCGGCGCCGAGGAAGACGCCCACGGCCTCCCCTTTGTCGGCCGCGCCGGACAATTGCTCGACAGGATGCTCGCCAGCATCGGCCTCAGCCGGCAGGAGAACGTCTACATCACGAACCTGATCTACTGGCGCCCGCCCGGCAACCGCGACCCATCCCCCGTCGAGATGCAGATGTGTGCGCCGTTCCTGCTGCGCCAGATCGAACTCAAGCAGCCGAAGCTCCTCCTCACCGCCGGCAAGTTCGCCACCAGCGCCATGCTCGGCAAGGACGACGGCATCATGAAGCTGCGCGGCCGCAAGCTGAGCTACCAGCAGGAAGGCCTCGCCGCGATCCCCTGCATCCCTGTGCTGCATCCCGCCTACCTGCTGCGCCGCCCTGAGGACAAAGCCAAAGCCTGGGACGATTTGCGAGCCATCGCAAAACTCTGCGACGAACTCGGCATCAAGCGCGGACCTGCGCTCTGACGCGTGTTGAGTCGGGCGTGATCCACGCGCAAGGTCTGATGCGCGGGTGGCTTGATCCGCTGGGGGCACATCATGCATCGCCAGTTGATCGCGGCATTGCCCGCGACCGCAAAACTCGCCGCCGCCTGCCGCCCTGCGCCCGGCAGCACCGATTGGTGCAAGGGCGTCATCGACGGCAGCGTGAAGACAACGCCGGAAGAAGCTATCAGCAATGCCGAAAATTGCACCGCCAGCGAACTGGACGGCTGGCGCCCAGACCGGCTCCGGCGTCCGCCAATCACTCAAGCCGCCGGGTTCGTCGGGCGTCGGGCGGAATGTCTGTTACCGGCCTGCGCTCTGGGGCGTATAGGTGAGAGCAGTCACCTGGAGATCCGCCATGCTCACGCGCCGCAACCTGCTCTGGACGGGAACCGCCATCACAGGAGGACTGACGCTAACCGCCTGTCTGGGTGGCGAGGCGTCGGCCGAGAAGGAGATATTCGAGGTCACGCGCACCGACGCCGAATGGCGCAAGCTGCTCTCGCCCGAAGCCTACGCGGTACTCCGTCATGAGAGCACCGAGACCCCCGGCTCGAGCCCGCTCAACGCCGAAAAGCGCAAAGGCATCTTTGCATGCGCCGGGTGCGACCTTCCCGCCTACGACTCCGCAACCAAGTTCGAGTCCGGCACCGGCTGGCCCAGCTTCTACCAGCCGCTCCCGGACGCCGTGAAGGAGAAGACGGACTGGACGCTCGGCATGTCGCGCACCGAGGTTCACTGCAGCCGCTGTGGCGGCCACCATGGACACGTCTTCAACGACGGCCCACGACCGACCGGCCTGCGCTACTGCATCAACGGCGTCGCGTTGAAATTCCTGCCGGCGTAAGTCTCCCAAGGCCGATGAGGGATGCGTCAACATTGACTGACGTGAGCACCCCGCAACGGCACCGAGTTTGGGAGAAGACCGTTGTCCGCGTTTGGGGAGAACTCGGCTACAATCCCGAACTGGCAAAGCTCGAACTCGCCGACCTCCCCGCCGACAACATCGCGCTGCTGGCATGCATCCTGTACATGGACCAGGTGCAGAACCTCGCGCGCGCCGACGCGCACCGCACCGGCATCCTGCGCTGACGCGGGAGCGCCACGCGCGTCGCGCGTCAGCGACGCATCAGCTGGCAGGCGTCGCCACGTCCTTATCCCACAGATCTCAGGTGGGGCTCGCGCTGAGCAGCGCGCAAAGCGCGCGTACGTCGAAGCAAGAGCACGGGCTCACCTCAGCCCGCGGCCCGCCCACCCTCCAATGCCTCTTCCCCACCGCCCAACACCTCGGCGGTGCCGCGCGACTGAGAACGCCCCTGCGCGTCACCCGCTCCGCACCTCGAAGCGATGGTCCAGATCGATCACCGCATCCACGACCGCCAGCACGCCCGCAATGTCCTTCTGCAGCTGCACCAACTGCTCGCGCGTGGCGGCTGGCCTGGAGAAAGATGGCGGCTCGAACAGGTTGGCGCGCATCCGCTTCGGCATCGCGATCTGAAGCACGCGTCCGGCGCACAGCACCTGCGGCCGCTCAAAATCCTGCAGCTCGCCCAGCGCCTTGAGCTTCTCCATGAACGCCGGATGCAGCAGCGCGCGCGATGCTACCTGGTCCGTTCCATAGACTTCGTAGATCTTCTCGAACGCGACATCCTCGAGCCGAACCCGCTCACGATGCTGACCCTTCTGCAGGTCGAGAAAATTGCCCAGCCCTCCCGCGTCCGATACAACTGCCGTCACCGCCCCGGTGTCGCGCGGCAGCTCCAGCGTCACAAGCAAGCCGTCGAACGTGGTCTGCTTGTTCTTGCCCGAACCATGCGTCAGCTTCAGCTCGATAATGCTTATAGGCCGCGTGCGGTACGTACCGAAAATCTCGTCATCCGCTTCGACCACGTCGAACCGGCGAAAGATGCATTCCTCTTTCAGCCGCGAAAGGTCCGGCGTCCTCGCGCCCCGGTAACTGAGCGCTCCAAAAGACGACGCCAGGCGCGGCAACACCTTGTCCTTGTACAAACGGGCATAGGCCGACGCCGGCCCCAAAGACGCCCAGACATAGCCGGCGATCGGCGACACGATCAGCAGCCCCAGCGTCTCGAGAAAATCCGGCGCGTCATCGGAGAACTGCCCCACGACAACCAGCGCCACCCCTGCCGCCGCGCCCATCGGCACCCGCCAGAAAGCACGCCGGTTGATCGCCGCCACCGTCTCCATCCGCGCCGCCTCGACCTCGTCGAGCACATCCTTCAGCTGCATCGCGAGCGCGTCGCTTGCCACCATGTCGACCGGCTTCGGCTTCTGCATCAGGGCCATCGCCGACCAGGCTGCGATCCCCATGATCACGAGCGCAGGTATGAAGCCGCCGAACACGCCGGTCGCCAATCCCCCCATCGTCGGATTGCGGATGATCGCAGCCGCCGCGATCCCTACCCAAACCGTCAGCGCGAGCATCGCCGCCACCACAAGGACGCCGCGCGCCGTCCGTGCAGACCCCTGCCGTCCGGCCTGCGGTCCTGCGGGGGTCTGGGAAGGGTCCATGGACACCCTCTAACGGGCTCAGCCGCGTTCGTCCTGATTGATGCCTCGCGAGACGCGGGAAAGGACCAGCGGCGGACCGATGCTTCATCGATCCGCCGCCTCTTGGAGAACGAGACCAGCTGCGGGCGGGGCCTCGTTTCCTGGCTCTTCGACCGGGCGTTTTGGCTCTGCGTTCGGTCAGAACATCCACAACGAACTACAAGCCGAGCACCTCTGCAAGCCTGTTTTGTTCTTTTTTATTTTTTGTTTTGTTCTAGTTTGGGGATCTTGGTTACTGCTGCAGATCAATGCCTCCGCAAGAAAGATGGAAATCCCGATCACTGGCCGCTGACTGGTCCGAATTGCGCGACCAGGCGCGCGGCCGTGGCGCGCTCTCCAACGCCTCAGGCCGGTTCGAGCGTCAGTACGCAGAACCCTTCGATGACGGCTGGCTGCAGGAGGAGAAGCCCGCAACGCTGAAGACGGAAACCATCCTCGAGAAGCCCAGGACCATCATTACCTACAACACCTCCCCCGACATCGGCTTCGATCGGACGATCAATCCCTACAAGGGCTGCGAGCATGGCTGCATCTACTGCTTCGCCCGCCCTAACCACGCCTATCGCGGCCTCTCGCCCGGCCTCGACTTCGAGACGAAGATCTTCGTGAAGCCCTCCGCGCCCGTCCTCCTCCGGCGCGAGCTCTCGAAGAAGACCTACAAGCCCAGCCCGATCCAGTTCGCCGGCGACACCGATATCTACCAGCCGCTCGAAAAGGAGTTGCGTATCGCGCGCGGCATTCTCGAAGTGCTGTCCGAGTTCAACCACCCGGTGATGCTGATCACCAAGTCTGCGCTGATCCTCCGCGACCTCGACCTGCTCGCGCCAATGGCGGAGAAAGGCCTCGTCTCCGTCGCCATCTCATTCACCTCGCTCGACCACCAGCTCTCGCGCGTCATGGAACCAAGATGCGCCGCCCCCCATCGCCGGCTCGACGCAATGCGTGAACTCTCAGGTGCGGGCATTCCCGTCACGGCGATGACGGCGCCGCTCATCCCCGCACTTAACGAACCCGAACTCGAACAGCTTCTGGAGGCCGCCGCCGATGCAGGCGCCAGACGCGCCGGCTATGTACTCCTGCGCCTGCCGCTCGAAATCGCCGGCCTCTTCACAGAATGGCTTGAAGCACACTACCCAGACCGCGCCAGGCGCGTGATGTCGCTCCTGCGCGGCATGCACAACGGACATGACTACCGCTCCGAATGGGCAGTCCGCCAACGCGGCGACGGCCCCTACGCCCAGCTGATCGCCGCGCGATTCCGTAACACCACCCGCCGCCTCGGCCTCAATAGCGCACGCGCCGCTCTTCGCACCGACCTCTTCTGTGCGCCGTCGCAGAAAGACACCGGCAGTCAGATGGGACTGTTCGATGATCCTTGACACGCGCACTCAATCCGCCATCGCTTGCAGGCGCGGGAGGGAGCGAGCACATGAACTGCACAACGAAATCCGCGGCCCCGTACCTCGCACTTCTGTTTGCCTGTTCGGGCCACGCCGCCGCATTCGCCCAGCCATCTTTTGCGCCGAACTGCGCCGACCCGTTCACGCAGTCCGAAATCAACATGTGCGCCCGCGCGGAGCACGAGGCGGCCGACAAGGCAATGACCTCGATCTACGATCAGTTAATCGGGCAGCTACGTGAACAGGATCGGTCATACGCGGATCTCGGTCCGGACTATGTTGGCGCCGAGGTGCTGATGGAGGCGTCCCAACAAACCTGGAGCACCAGCCGCAGCGATTTCTGCTCCGCGACCGGGTTGACCAACTATGGCGGATCGATGCGGCCGGCCGTCGTCGCCACCTGTTTCGCGATGCTGGCGCGCAGCCGAACCGAAGAACTCCGCTGGCTGCTGGAATAACGTCCGAAGCTTTCGCGCCCATTATGGTAAATGGCTACTTAATCATTGACTCAACAGCTTATTTACCCGGGTCAGCGAGTCTCACCGCTTCAGTCCCGTACGGGCGTTGCGTGAGATATCACAATGGCGATCAAAACGATCGACCCGCAGGTTCAGAAGAACGTGAAAGCGAAAGGCACATCGGCCCTCGCCGCGAAGATTCTGGTGCCGCCCAAGCTGCCGCTCGACCAGATCGTGGTCGGCGACTGCATCGAATCGATGAACGCGCTGCCGCCCAACTCGGTGGACCTCGTCTTCGCCGACCCGCCCTACAACCTTCAACTCGGCGGCGACCTCACCCGGCCCGACAACTCGCATGTCGACGCCGTGAATAACGAGTGGGACAAGTTCGCCTCGTTCGCCGCGTATGATGAGTTCACGCGCAACTGGCTGAAGGCCGCCCGCCGCATATTGAAACCCGACGGCGCCATCTGGGTGATAGGCTCCTATCACAACATCTTCCGCGTCGGCGCCGCGATCCAGGATCTCGGCTTCTGGATTCTCAACGACGTCGTCTGGAACAAGTCGAACCCGATGCCCAACTTCAAGGGCACCCGCCTCGCCAATGCGCACGAAACCCTGATCTGGGCCGCACGCAGCCAGGAGCAGAAGAAATACACCTTCAACTACGACGCGCTGAAGGCCGGTAACGAAGACATCCAGGCGCGCTCAGACTGGTGGACCTTCCCGATCTGCTCAGGCGGCGAACGCCTGAAGGGCGAAGACGGCCGCAAGTCGCATCCGACGCAAAAGCCCGAAGCCCTGCTCCACCGCATCATCGTCGGCACCACCAATCCGGGCGACGTGATCCTCGATCCATTCTTCGGCACCGGCACCACCGGCGCCGTCGCCAAGCTTCTCGGCCGCCACTTCATTGGCCTCGAGCGTGATGCTGATTACATCGAGGTCGCCACCCGCCGCATCGCCAATGTCCGCACGCTAGGCGCCGAGGACATCGAGGTCCAGTCGAGCAAGAAGGCAGAACCGCGCGTCCCCTTCGGCGCCCTGGTCGAGCACGGCCTCGTCCGCCCCGGCGACCGCCTCTTCTGCCCGCAGAACCGCCACGTCGCCCGCGTCCGCGCCGACGGATCGCTCGCCAATGGCGACGCCAGCGGCTCGATCCATCGCATGGGCGCCCACGTCCAGAACGCGCCCTCCTGCAATGGCTGGACGTTCTGGCACTACAAGTCCGACCAGGGCCTCGCCCCGATCGACCTGCTGCGTCGCAAGTTCCGCACGCAGATGGGGCTTTAGGGTCGAAGGCATCCCCTTCGTATGCAGCCGACAGTGCCGTAAGCGCGCCTTGAAGCGGCAAGCTTGAGTTCGCACATGTCCAAAGTCTGCTCGAACTGCTTCTCCACCTCGCGCGACGGCTACGGCGCCGGGCCGAACCAGAGCCTGGAGAACCCGCTCGGCGAACGTGGGGCTGAACTCCACAACTGGTTCTTTCCGACCCGGAAAATCCAGGCCACGGTCTTGGGCGCAAGCGGCGGCTCAACCGGCGTCGACAACGCGATGGCCGAGCGTTCATTCGAGAATGTTGGCGCCTGGATCCTTGGCCGCAACATGTTTGGCCCCGTACGCGGCGACTGGCCGGATGACAGCTGGAGAGGCTGGTGGGGCGATGTCCCGCCCTATGATTGCGATGTGTTCGTCCTCACGCACTGTCCCGGCAAGTCATTCGCGCTCGAGGGCACGACGTCTCACGTCGTCACCGACGGCCCCCTCGCCTCGCTCGACCGCGCGAAGGCCTCCACAAAAGGCAAGGACCTCCGCATCGGCGGCGGCGCATCGACGATCCGGAAATACCTCCAGGCCGGCCTGATCGACGAGATGCACCTCGCCGTCAGCCCGGTTGTCTTTGGCAAGGGCGAACACCTGCTGCAGGGCATCGACCAGCCCACACTTGGCATTAAAACCGTGCAGCTGATCCCCGGCGAATGCGCATCGCACTTTCTGCTGTCGAGATAGCCGCTACTGCTGCAGGCCCTTTTTGGCTTCCGCGAGTCCCTGGTTCAGCCACCCCAGCTCGTTGCGATTGGTCGAAGCCTTCACCAGTGCCTCGAACGCGGCCACGCGCGCGCGCAGCACATCCTTGTCGCCCGGCACGCCTTCAAGACCGATCGACGTCATGTGCAAGGCCTCGACCAGCTTGCCCTCGCCGACCAGCTTCATCGCCTCGCCGGCGACTGCTACAGGGCCGCCGGCGAGCCTGACCAGCGAGTCTGAAACACTGCTCCGGCCCTCCGGAAACATGCTCGCCGGATCGCCATCGAACCAGCCGACATAGTTTTCGTAGATCCCGCGAACAGACCACGAAATCTTGCCATACCCCTCGCCCACATCGAGCGCGGGCGGCAGTTTGATCTCGCGCATCAGAGTGTGGACATCCTTGCCCTCGTTCATGCCTTTCAGGACGGCGTCGTGCACATAGCCGATCGCATCGCGCATCCTGGTGAACTGCGCGCGGACATTCTCCCTGCCAACGATAGCCGGGCCATGGCTCGGGATGACGATCTCCGGCTCGAGCGCGAGAACCTTGTTCAGCGAATTGATATAGTCCATCGGCCAGCGCGGCCGGGTGCCGCGCAACGTGTACATGTTCGGAAACGACTCGTAGAAATTGTCGCCCACGAACGCAGCCTTCAGGCTTGGCGACCAGACGGTGAGATGATCCGGCGTCTCGCCCGGCGTCGAGATCAGCTGCAGCTTCACGCCGCCCACGTCGAGATCGAGGGTGTCGCGGAACGTGATGTCCGGCACGATGCTGGGCGCGTTCAGCTGCGCCGCTGCGGCCTGTCCGCCGGGTTGCGCCGGCGCTGCGGCGCCTCCACTGCCTGCGAACTGGAACTGCGCCGCGTTGCGGCGGCCAAAGAAGCCAGCAAGCATCCGCTGGTAGTCGAGAAACTCACCGAGGGATTCCTGCGCGACAACCTTCGCGCCAGCGCCCTTCCACAACGCAACGCCGCCGGTGTGGTCGCCATGTCCATGCGTAAGAATGACATACGCCGCCTTTGTGACGCCGGCCTTCTGGAGCAGATCGAAATGCGCGCGCGATGCCGGCGGGCGAGAGGTGTCGATGATCACGGCGCCCGCTTGCGTATCGAGCACGATGGTATTCGATGAGACGTTGCGGCCGAGCACGTAGCGAAGACCCGGCGCGACAGTCGTTATCGCCAGGTTCTGCGTTGGATCCGCGAAGTCCATGCTGGATGGAAGCGGAGGGGCAACCACGCCGCCTTGCTGGGCCTCCACCGGCGCCATCGCCTGACAGGATGCCAGCACCATTGTCGCAAGCCCAACAATTTTACGCATTTGAAGCCCCAGCGCTGGCACAACCATGAGCAGGCCTCCTACCGCTGCAACCGGCCAGCTGCAATCTCGCCGCCGCCGCCCGCCGCACCACAAAAAGTTGCCAACCCGCGGTTTCAATCGTCTGCCGTCCGCCCTACCTCTCCCCGGTCACTCATGGGAGAACCGCATGAAGCTGTACTATGCCCCCGGCGCCTGCTCGCTCGCAACGCACATTCTGTTGCGCGAGGCCGGCCTGCCCTTCGACCTCGAGAAAGTCGACATCCGCAACAAGACCACCGAGCATGGTGAAGACTGGATGGGCCTCAATCCGAAGGGCTACGTACCAGCACTGCGGATGGACGATGGCGACATCCTCACTGAAAATCTGGTGCTTCACGGCTACGTCGCCGACCTCAAGCCCGACTCGAAGCTTGCACCGCCGCATGGCACGAAGGCCCGTCTCAGGCAGGACGAGCTTGCCGTGTACGTTTCGACAGAAATCCACAAGACCTACGGCGCAATGTTCAACCCTGCGATCACCGACGACGCACGCAAAGCTGCGATCGATCGCCTCCATTCGCGCTACAAGCTGATCGAGGCGCTTCTGGCGGACGGCCGCACCTACCTCACGGGCGAACAGTTCGCGACGGTAGACGCATACCTGTTCACCGTGACCAACTGGGCAAACGCGCTGAAGATTGATCTGTCGGCATTCCCGAAACTGCTCGCCTACCAGCAACGCGTCGTCGCGCGTCCGGCTGTCATGGCTGCGCTGGTGGCCGAGGGGCTTGCGAAGGCGGCCTAGACGCCTCACGCATCTGTGTCATTCCGGTCGCAGGCGACGCGCGTGGGCCGGAATGGCGTTGGCCTGCCTACTTGCCCGCGACCTTCCGTGCGTGCGCTTCCGTCAGCGTCGGATAGTACTGCATGAACACCGTGTCGGTCGTTCCCGCGTGCTGGTCGTGGCAGGAATAGCACGCCTGACTGCGCGGGATCGCATTGCCCACGGTGGAGCTCGCGCCAAAGTTGTAGAAGGTCCAGGCGCCCGGCCCGGCCTTCTCGTCCTTCACATGCAGCGAGCGCCCGATGACTTCGCCCTGCGTCTTGCCGCCCTTGGCCGGCGCGATCTCCTCGACAGGCCGCCGGACTTCGAGCTGGAAAATCGCGCCGACCGGAAACTTTCCGGTTGAGACGAACGCGTCGTAGCTCTCCGGATCAAGCCGCACCGTGTTCAGTGTCACGCCGCCATCGCCCTCATAGCTGAGGGCATAGGTCGTGCCGACGGTTGGCCACCGATCCATGTTCTGCGGAATGACGATGCGCCCCTCGGCGTCATAGCTCGGGCCCGCAAAGGCGGCAGCGGCAAGGGAAGCGCCGGCAACAAGGCCGGCAGCGGTCAGCATCAGGCGTTTCATGTCAGCGTCCCGTATCAGGCGGCCTCCGTGTGCGGTGGCTCGTTGTCTGACCCATGTGGATTCATCGGCCAATGCGCTGAAAACGCAAGCATCTTCCCCCCGCGTTTGCGGACACAGACTCGACCAATCAGGTCAGCAGCCCCGATCCAGCGCAGACTTTAGGCCGCGCCGCCCTATTCCTCGTCGGCGTTCGCCGCGACGGTTCCCCCCGCCCGCTCCTGCGCGCGCGCGCCGGCGAGAATGCCCTCCATGGCGTAGTTGCCTTCATGGCAGGCGTATTCGTAGGACGGCTCCGGCGACAGGTTGAACGCCATCTCGCCTTTCCACGTCTGGGTGAATTGGGCGGGATCATCGACGGTGAATTCGTAGACGATCTGCCTGTCGTCCCAGCGCGAGAACCGCTCGGTCAGAACACCGTCCTTGGTCAGGTAGCCGCGCTGCTGCGGATGCACGTTTCGCGTCTCGACGACCAGCGCATCGCCCTCATACCAGCCGACCGAATCGCCCAGCCACTGCTGGATCACGCCGGGCCGGAAGTTCGCGCGCGCTTCAACGGCGGTCCCGAAGATCGGCACGATACGGGCATCATGGACCATCTCCACGAGGATCATCGCATGCGTCGGCGACTGCACGATCTGATAGGTGTTGTTGTAGAGCACGTTCGTCATCACCGGCCCGCCGGTGTTGCCGAACCCGATGATGCAGCGCTCGCCCATGGGACGCGTCTCGGGATTGTCATAGCTGCCAAAGCCGCCGCCAGCATTGCGGTCGACTGCGCCCGGCCCCTGCACCGTGCCGGTCGGCGCGGGCGCGCCGGTCGGGCGGACGGCTGGTGCGGCTGGTCGCGCCTCGGCGGCAGCGCCCTTGCGCGGAATGCGGCCATTGGCCGGCTCAACGATCCACGACGAACGCGGCGTGCCCTTCACCCGTGCGACATGGCTGCCCTGGTCCACCCAGAAGGCGTTGTATCCGCCGCCCGAAAGAAGGTCGGTGCCGTCCAGCAGCTTCACATCCTCGGGGCGGTTCGGCTTGGCGTCTTCCCGGGTCCGGTTGTTGTAGTAGTCCGCGCCTTCCATCTTCGCGACTTCGGCGTCGGTCATGATCAGGTTCGGATACTCTGGTGCACGCTGCATGTCGGTGATCGACGAATTGCTCCAGTAGCCCTGCAGATCCGGCGCACCCCAACTGGTCTTTGGCGGCTTGAAGCCGGGCGCGCTCGTCTGCGCAAAAGCTGCTCCGCCCAACGCCGCCGAAGCGATCGTCGCCAAAAGCGCACAAGCCAAACGAGTGGACCGCATATGAATCTCCTCCGTATCAGCG
>CAIMMO010000136.1 GCA_903842595.1 uncultured Alphaproteobacteria bacterium | reverse complement strand
GCGGCGGCCGGCGCCAGCGCGTTCATGGGCGGCCCGGATGGCGCGGGAGGCGGGGTCACGTTCAGCGGATTGACCGGCGCCGCGTTACCAGCTCGAGACGCAAGCACACGCTCGCCCGGCTTCGGACGCGACATCAGCACCCGCGTCATGTCCTCTCGCGTTGCCGTGCGAGGCTGCATGATGCCGCGGTAAAGCTTCGGACCCTGCCGCATGGCGGTCATGATCGGCGCAGCGGCAAGGCCGCTTCCCATCAGGGCAGCGTCTGCGAGCGCGTTGACCGGAAGCGACGAAGCGCCAGGACGGGAGTAAACGTCTGCGCCTTGCGCCAGCGCGACCGCGTTAGAAGCCGTGGCGGATTCCGCCTTGGGATAGAACGTCTGAAGGTCAAATTCCTCATCACGGATAGCCCGGATGTCGTCAGCAAGCGCCTTGCCCTGCTCGCCAAGCTTGTCCAGCGTGTCAAGCACGCCAGCGCTTTGCAGCTCTGCCATGCGCGCATTGGCTTCTTCGCCGCCAACGCGCAGCTTCGACAGCGCCCAATCACCAATAGACGCAAGTTGTGCTTGCTGCTGTGCAGGCGTTGCGGCTTTGAAATTTTCGATAAAGGTTGTGGCCTTTTCGGGGTTTCTAACCAGCGCGCCGAATTGATCGCCCGCTTTCAGAGATTTACCAATTTGCGCCGTCTCGGCAAATTCGGTTCGCAATTCCTTGTAGGTCTTGCCGTCTGGCGTCTTAAGGTCGTCGATAGTCGCCAAGATGCGTTTGCGCATATCGTCGTATGCTGTGCCCAGCGTCGTGCCAGCGTTTTCTTCCGACAGAAGCCGCGCCTTGTGCTGCATCCAGTGCGCCGCTTCGATCGGGCGCTGTGCAATCATGGTGTCGATATCAACGCCCTTGCCCGCCGCGATCTGGCGCAGCGGCCGGCCCAGCTCGTTCATGCCAGGGCCTTTCAGGATGTCCTGAATTTTCCTAGCGCGCTGCGGTTCGGCACGCTGGCTGACGATCGGCTGATAGCCTTCCTCTCCGAACTCGCTAAGCGCGGCTTCCATATCCTTGCGCGTGGCGTTTCGGGTCGTGGCGCCTAGATTGCGCGTGGCGCTTTCAGTCAGGAACGACGCTTGCGTTCCCCGCACGTCTTTGACGGCTTCGCGAATAATGGTAGGGCTAGCGTCCCCGCTTTTCCGACTTAGACGCCGTTCCAGCCGCACGAGGTCAAGATTCGTAGCTACCTCTGGAAACTCATCGCGAAACTCACGTTTAAGAAGCATCGAGATGCTAGGCGGGCGTCCCGACTTGCTATCCATAGGGCTTTTCAGACCCTCTACGATGCGAGCCAGCCCACTAGCTACACGGTCACGGGGTACGTTGCTGGCGACGAGGATGCGCTCAATAGCGTCCAGAGCCTGCGGCCTGATCTTCCGACCCGGAACAGCGACGGCGGCCAAAGTCTTCCCCGCCTCACGGACGGTGGGTTCGGGAGCAAGCGCATTTCTCGGGACTGACGATTGCGCCGCTTCGCGCTTGGCTTCCGCAAGCGTGGTTGAACGCAAAGGCGCGCCGCCAGGTTTGCCCTTGAATGGCGTAAGCCCCAACACTCCCGCTGCCAGCTCATTGACGCCCTGAAGCGCCTTCTGGCCTGCCGTGTCGAAATTTCCCTCTATGACGTCCCCGCCAGCGTCCTCAAGGCTTTTATAGCCCATGCCCGCTTGGTAAATCGGATTGTAGTCATAGGCGATGGTTTTCGCAGGATCGCGAGCCAGCGCGGCCGGCAGGTTAACTGCGCCGCTGGCGAAGCTCTTTGCTAGCTCGCCCGCAAGATCGTTCTCGGGCGCCATGTCAAGGCCGCGATTGCGCGACGTGAGCGGCTCAAGCAGGAAGTCGGCACCCTTTTGGAAAAAGTCCGCAACGCCCTCGTTCCACGGCTGCGGCTTCGGCGCCGTCTCAAGCGTAGCTTTGTATCCGCCGCTCCATTGCGAGCGTGGCGCGATCGGATCTTGCGGCGGCTTGGGAGCGGGCGCAAAGCCTGACTTTGACAGCGGGTCGGCAACCATGCCCGGAGGCGGTTTGCCAGGCGCAGCATCCACAGGCGGGGCCTGCATCCACTTCGGCTGCGCGTCCTGTTGCGGCGCGGGCGGCGCCTGCATCCAGCGGGGTTGAGGAGATGGCATTAGGGCTTCACTCGCTTGATGCCGTCAGGACCGATAAATTCCGCGCCAGAAGGCAGCGCGTCAAAATCGGCATCGCCTTGGATGCGCTTGACCTCTGCCGCCGTGCGCTGTGCGAAGCCTGCGAACTCGGCAAGGTCCGGGTAGTCCTGCGCAAAGGCTTCCTTGCGGTTGGCTTCCCGCTGTTTGACGAACTCTTCCACCTGATCAAGCACAACCAGCAAGTCAGACGGTTTTTGCGCTTGCTCCATCGAGCCGCGGACCGCTTGCAGGAACGCCAATTCCTTTTCCGTGACGTTGCCAAGCGCTGCGCCTGTCGGGCTGTTCGCGCGCATCTCGTCTATCTTGTCAAAGCCCAGGTTTGTCTTGATCGTCTTCAACAGGTTGTCGAGACTTCCGGCATCCGTTGACTGCCCGATGACCGGAAGGTCTTTAAGCGCCGCGCCCGGTCCCGTTGTCCACGGACTTACAAGCTGCTTGGCCCTGGCAATGCTGCTGAGAACAATGGTAGATTGCCCCTCGCCAGACTTGATGCGCTGCCAATCCTTGTTGGCGCGCAACTGCTGTTCGCCCGGTGTGACAACCGGCCCGCCGTCTTGCGGACTGCGCACAACTGCCGGCTCATTGCCCTTTGTGCCGGTCCCGCCGAGGCCCATGCTAGGCCCGCCGATCGACAAACCAGACACCGCGCCGCCCTCCCCGAAGGTGAGGTTGATGCCGTTCTCGGGAGGCTTGCTAAGGCCGCGCGCGATTTGCTGGCCGCCCTGCATACGGACCTGATCAGGGCTTAGGGTGTAGGCAGCTTCTGGCCCCGTGATGACCGGCTGGTATGTCTCGGGGTCATACGCAACGTTCCCGATAATGATGGGGGCGCGCGTCTTCTCGATGCCAGGATTGCTTGCGACAACTCTACCATCTGCGCCGTAGCGTTGAGCGCCCGGAGCCAGCGTGTACGCCTCAGGCACGAAAGGCCCAATCCCCATCTGCGCCGACAGCGCCGCGATCTGCCCGTCAAGCGCCTGATCCGAGAATTTCGATACGTCCAGCGGCATCTGCGAGACGTCCTGCCCGATGATCTTCGAAATCGTCGGCGCGTTCTGTTGCCACCACTGGCCGCGTTGCTGCTCAGGAAGCGCGCGTTGCTGCTGCATGAGCGCGAGCGTCTGTTTCAGCCTGTCGCCCTCGGCGGCCTTGTTCGTCGCCTGCCGCTTGTCATACCCGGCAGGATCGAACCCGCGCTGAAAGCCGTCAAAGGCGGCCGCGAGAAGCGGATTGCTTGGCGGCCCTTGCGGCGGTGTGAACGGGCTGCCTGCGGACGGCGCCATAGGCGATGGCGTGTTTGGCGCACTCCGCATCGCGCCGGGCTGGTAGGCATCAGCCGAGACGTCATAAGCGGGCGCAGGCGCGGGCGCACCCGTCGGCATCGCCAGCGGGTTTTTCCTTGCG
>CAIMMO010000135.1 GCA_903842595.1 uncultured Alphaproteobacteria bacterium | reverse complement strand
CGTAGCGCCATGAGGCTTGACCTCCAGATCGAGGGGGATCTGCAAAAGATCCTCGCGGGTGAATCTCGTGTCGCGGAGGCGGCTGTCACGGCGGCCGTGCGTAAGGCGGGCGAGAGCTTGAAGAGCGCGCTGAGGGCGCAAGTCGTCGGCGCAGGCCTTGGACGACGCCTCGCCAATGCCGTGCGCTGCAATGTCTATCCCCAGCGTGGTGAGAGCCTCAGTACGGCGGCGTGGGTCTTTGCCCGGCCCGGTAAGGGCGGACGCGGTGGCGCGGCCGATATCATCGCAGCCTTCGAGGAAGGCACGCTGATCCGGCGTAGCGGCGGACGTTATCTCGCCATTCCGACCGAAAACGTGCCCATGAAGGGCGGCGGGCGCCGAATGACCCCGAACGACATGCAAAGTGGGACGAAGTTCGGCGGTTTTGGTCGAGACCTCGAAGTCGTCCGGACGAACCGCCCCGGTGTGCTGTTGCTTGTGCTGCCAGTCGTTCGCGCCACGAACGGCCGAACGCTGCGGCCGGCAACCGGTCGCCGCGTCAAGGCGGGACGCACCGTCGAGTGGGTTCCGATGTTCATACTGGTGCGCCAGGTTCAAATGCCACGCCTGCTGGACTGGCGTGGGCCAGCGGAAAGCTGGGTAAACCGGCTGCCTGATCAGGTCGTGCGGGAATGGGAGGCGCGGGACAAAACTAGCGACTAGCGGTCTATATTTATTAACAGAAGCGAGCAATTCGGTTTTGATTGTTCTCTCGCAGCGCTTAACCTCAGGTCTGGGGCATTGGCCGTGATCGAATTACTCGGCCGCTGTTGGCCAGTGCCGTCGAGCTTTCTCAAGGTCATGCGCGGTCTGCAGGTTCATCCAGAATTCAGCAGAGACGCCGAAACGACGGGACAAGCGCAGCGCCGTGTCGGCGGTGATCGCCCGTTCGCCATGCAGTATCTCGGTAATGCGGTTGGCAGGCACATCGATATCGCGCGCCAGTGCGCGCGCAGAAATGGCCATCGGCGTCATGAATTCTTCGCGCAGGACCTCCCCGGGCGTTACGAGTGGCAGGTTCTGTCCGGTCGACTCGTCCGACAGGTTCACTTTGCCCGCGTCGAGATCGTCGCGGCTGATCAATTTGCTCTTCTTACCCATGCTTCGTCTCCTCAATGATAGTCGACGATCTCAACACCGTGCGCGGCTCCATCCTGCCATACGAAGCAGAGCCGCCATTGATCGTTAATACGGATGCTGTGCTGTCCAATCCGATCCCCTTTGAGTGCCTCCAAGTGATTGCTTGGCGGCACTCGCAGATCATCGAGCCGGATCGCCGAGTCTAGCATTCTCAACTTTCGGCGTGCCACGGTCAGGATGTCCGACGGAAAACCTTTCGGGACCTGACCGGTGAAAACGAGCGCCGTGCGTTTGCATCCGAAGCTTTTGATCACAACCGTTATGTAACGCATAACGGGCGGTACGTCAAGCATAACACCTGAAAGTAAGTAAATGGCCAGTAAGCGCGAGGAAGTCTTGCAGGCTCTATTAGCTCAGCTGCAAACCGTGCCGTTGGGAAAAGTCGAGCGGAACCGTCTGCGACCGGAGAGGATCCCGCCAGAGGGCCTGATCATTCTGCGCGACGGCGAGATCGGCGAGCCAGAGGTTCTGCTCTCACCGCTGAGCTACATCTGGACCCATACGGCGCGCGTCGAGGTGTTCTCGGCATCCGGGGATCCCGACGCCCATCTCGACATGTTGCTCACGTCCATCGCCACCGTCCTCGGCGTTGATCCCGGCTTGGGTGGAAAGATCGATCAGATAGAGATCGGGGCGCCGGACTTCGACGGCGCCGCGCCTGAAGGCGGACCCGACGTCAAGGCTGCCATCGTCCCCATCCGCCTCGTCTATGAGACGAGTAATCCGCTGACCTGACGCGTCTACCTCCAGACGCAGCTTCCCAACCTTTGAAACTGAGAGAGGAGACCCGGCATGGCGCTTGGTTTCGGCGCAAATGCGCGCCTGATGGCAGCCTATGAGACGACCTACGGCTCACCACCGTCCGATGGCTATCACCGGCTTGGCTT
>CAIMMO010000134.1 GCA_903842595.1 uncultured Alphaproteobacteria bacterium | reverse complement strand
CGACCTGCCGCTTCCACCGCGACTGGCGCTGATGGTGCTGCGCGCCGCGGAGCGAGGACAGGCGCGGCTTGCCGCCGACATCGCGGCGATCCTCAGCGAGCGCGATCTTGGCGGGAGGTCGACCGATCTCGACCAGCGTCTGTCGCGCTTCCGCATCGAGAACGGACAACGCGCCCGTGCGATGCGCGATCTCGCGGCGCGATGGGCGCGGCTGGCGGGCGGCAAGGACGCGCCGGCGATCAGCCCGGGGGCCGTGCTGGCGCTTGGCTTTCCCGAGCGGGTCGCGCGCCTGCGGGGCCAGACGGCGGGACGGTTCCTGCTGGCGGGCGGTCGCGGCGCGATGCTGGACGAGGCTGATCCGCTGGCGACGCAGGCCTGGCTTGCGGTCGCGGACATGACCGGGTCCGGGCCTGACCTGCGCATCACGCTTGCGGCGCGGATCACCGAGGACGATGCGCTCGCATCCGGCGCCATCGAGGTGAAGGAGGAGGCGCGCTACGATCCGGAGACGCGCCGCGTCCGCGCGCGGCGGGTTCGCAGGCTTGGCGCCGTCGTTCTGGAAGAGGCGCCGCTCCCGGCGCCCACGGGCGAACTGGTGCGCGCGGCGCTGCTTGAGGCAATCCGCGAACAGGGACTTGGCTTGCTCCGCAACGCCGAGGCTCTGCAGAGCCTGATCGGGCGGGTTGAACTGCTGGGCCGGGTCATCGGCGCGCCGTGGCCAGCGGACTTTGGCGAGATCGTCAAAGCGCGCCTCGAGGACTGGCTGGGTCCGCTGCTCGAGTCACCAGGTGCGCTCGACTCGCTCGGCGGTGGGCAACTGGTCGATGCCGCTCTCACGCTGCTCGACTGGCCGCTCCCGCGCGACGTGGCGCGGCTGGCGCCGACGCACTGGACCGCGCCGGTCGGCCGCGCCGTGCCGATCGACTACGCCAGCGACGGGGGACCAATGGTCGAATGCAAGGTCCAGGAGGCCTATGGCCTCGCAACTCACCCCATGATCGCTGACGGCCGAATCGCACTGACGGTCGCCCTGCTTTCCCCAGCGTTCCGGCCAGTTGCGGTGACGCGAGACATCCCCTCCTTCTGGCGCGGCGGCTACATCGACGTGAAAAAGGACATGAAGGGCCGCTACCCGAAACACGATTGGCCGGAAGACCCCGCGGCCGCTACGCCAACCAGCCGGGCACGCCCTCGCGGCAATTGACGTGCGCGGCAACAATTCGGAATTGCTCGCCAAACAGGGGTTTTGTGGCACTCCGCGCCATACCGACGATTCGAATTTGTGGTTCATGGCGGGACGGATTTCGTTCCGCCAGCACTTCGCGGTTGCGGCATTACCCGTGACTTTTTGGTCGAAATCCGCGAAAACCGCTGCGTAAGAGATACATCGCGGTTGACGGTTAGCTGCGCAAACCGCAGGTTCAGACCGCGTCCGTCACGTGTAGCAACACGCGGCGGCGTCGTCGTCCGTAAGAAAAAAACACTCAGGACGCCGCGGGAGCACCAATCCAGCAGGGAGACGCGCTAATGGCGCATAAGCATCGTATTTCGGTCGTGAGCCTACTTGCCTTGAGCGTGGCCATGCCCGCTTTCGCACAGGAAGGACCTCAGCCACCCGTCGAGGCAGATGAAGGCCGCGACGTCATCGTCATCACCGCCAACAAGCGCGAAGAAACCGTCCAGGACGTCGCTGTCGCCGTTACGGCAATCAGCTCCGACGCCAAGCAGGAACTCGGCATCATCACCATCACCGACATGACCAACGTCACGCCGGGCCTCTCCTACACCCCGAGCAACGAGCGCGTGACGCTGCGTGGTATCGGCCGTCTGTCGAACAGCATCGGCGCCGATCCGGGCGTCGCCAACTACACCGACGGTCTGTACACATCCTTCGCCACCACTGCTGGCCGGGACGCGATGCTGATCGAACGCGTCGAAGTCCTGCGCGGCCCGCAAGGCACGCTCTACGGCCGCAACGCCATCGGCGGCGCGATCAACATCATCTCAAAGCGCCCGACCGACGAACTCTCAGTCGACCTGAAAGTCGGCGCCGGCAACTACAACTACACGAACGCCGTGGCGTCCGTTTCCGGCCCGATCACGGATTATCTCCGCTATCGCGTCGCGGGTCAGCGCGAACAGCGCGACGGCGTCGACTTCAACTACGGAACCGGCGAAAACGAAAGCTGGGCGCTCGACGACTACTACCTCGAACTCCAGCTGGAAGGCGAGATCGGCGACCGCTTCTCGTGGTGGTTCAAGACAAGTGAAACCGGCTACGACAAGGCTGGCCCTCCGGGCGGCGCCACGTCGAGCTTCACGGACGCGCCGTACCTGCCGCAGTTCAACACCAATGGCGCGACGGCTGTGAACCCGTCCTTCGCCTACAGCAACCCGTCCGTCATTTCGTTCACGCAGGCCGGCTCGCGCCGGGACAACCCGTTCGCGACGAATGGCGAGCATGCCTACAACTCGAACCGCGCGCAGATCGGCACGGTCGATCAGAATGACGAGTACGTTCTGGAAGCCGTCTATGCGACCGACTGGTTCGACATCAAATATGTCGGCGGGTACGTTTACTTCGACTACAGCCGCAGCCTCGACGCTGACGGCACGCCGATCAAATCGGTGACGTACAACGCGATCAACACGGTGAACCCGAGCCCGCTGTGCACCGGCGGCGCAGGCAGCCTGCCGAACGTCGTGGGCTTCCCGACTTCTACCTTCCCATCCACGGTTCCCGCCGGCTTCTGCTATACGGCCGGTCCGCGCACGATCTTCCCGAACTCCACGGACACATATGGCGAGAGCCGCGCCTTCTTCTCGAACGAGATCAACCTGATCTCGACGATGGACGGTCCGCTGCAGTGGATCGGCGGCATCTACCAGTACCAGGAGAACAACAAGCAGCCCGGCCTGTCACTCACGCTCAACGAAGAGCCGCTGGCGGGCAGCTACTTCAACCCGTCGACCGGTACCTTCATCGCGAACCCGGAGCGCCGCCTGCAGCACTTTAGCAACACCGGCCTCTACAACGCCTACGGCCTTTATGGTCAGGTCGACTACACGCTGAACGACCAGCTGAAACTGACCGCGGGTCTGCGCTATTCGAAAGACATCAAGGAGTCGGCGGAAGAGGGCTTCGTCGCCTGCTACATCATCTGCTCCGGCCTCGGCATCCCACTGCCCTACGCCAACATTACGTCGGTGGCGTTCGGCAACAGGCTGACGGCGACTCAAGCGGTCAACGGATACACGTCGTCCCTCGACAGCCGCGGCTATGCGGTGCGCCGTCTCAAAGGCGACTGGGAGGCTGTGACCGGCACGGCAGGCGTCGAATATCGTCCGTTCGACGACACGCTGACCTTCGCGAAGTACTCGCGAGGCTACAAGGCCGGCGGCTTCAACAACCTTGGCTTCGTGCTCAACCCCTACACAGACGCCGAGTTCGTCGACTCGTACGAAGCGGGCTGGAAGCAGGCGTGGGCCGACTACGGCCTCACGACCAACGCGGCGGTGTTCCTCTACAGCTACACCGACTCTCAGGCTCCGCTGACCCAGGTCGACAACTCAGGCGGCGTTCGCGTGACGTCGACGGCGTTCGTGAACCTGCCTGAAGTCCAAACGACCGGCTTCGAACTCGAAGGTAACTGGAGCCCGGTCGATGCACTGAACATCGGCTTCACCTACGCCTATCTGAACACCGAGATCACCGAGTCGGGTGTCTATATCGACCCGACGCGTGATGACCGTTGCGTTTCGCAAGCCGCCCCCAACACGCGGGCGAACTGCAACTTTGCGACAACACCGGCCCCGACAACGGCGACCCCGAACGTTCGGGTTGATCCGCTGTCCGAGCGGTCGGTTGAAGGTAATGAGCTGTCCCAATCGCCGAAGCACAAGGTTGCCATCAACGCTTCCTACCGGATCGACATGGAAGATGGTTCCTACTTCCTGCCGACCATCAGCTACTCCTGGCGCGACGAGTTCTATGGATCGTTCTTCAACAACGACAACCAGATCTCGCCTGCCTTCGACAACCTTGACGCACGTCTGAACTGGAAATCCTCTGACGAAGTGCTGGGGCTGACCTTCTGGGTCCGCAACCTCACGGACGAAGAGCAGACCGCAAACGTCGGCGCCAACTCGTTCCGCAGGGATGACAATGCGCGATACCAGAACTTCGACTTCTCGCCGCCGCGCACCTTCGGCGTCGACCTTCTGGTGAGCTACTAGGCCTGAGCGCGCTTCGGCGCGCACCGGTTGGTGATCCAAGACTGCGCCGGCCCCTCACGGGGCCGGCGCTTTTCGTTTGCGCCTCACCTTCAATTCACAGCCTGACGTCGCGTCGAGGCTCATCAGCCGAGATTGACCCGGACGACCTCTCGCGCGCGAATATGGCGTCACGCTGAATGCGGCGGACGCATTGGAGGAGCGGTCATGAAGAAGGTGCTTCTGGGCATTGCGATGCTCGCGCTGGCATGCGGGCAAGCGAGGGCGCAGGAGGCCTGGCAGCCGCCACGGACGCCGGATGGCAAGCCGGACCTGCAGGGGACATGGAGCAATGCGAGCCTGACCACGCTGGAACGGCCCGCGCAGTTCAGGACACAGACGATCCCGGCCGACCGCGCGCAGCAGATGGAACAGGCGCGGGCGCGGATGATGGCGGCGTCGAACGCGCCATCCAATCCCAACGAGGGCGCGCCGACCGATGGCAATGCGAACGCCGGCTACAATGCGTTCTGGATCGATCCCGGCACGCAGTACGGCGTGGTGAAAGGCGAGACGCGGTCGTCGTGGATCGTCGATCCGCCTGACGGTCGCATACCCTACACAGCTGCAGCGAAGAAGCATCTCGAGGACCGTCTGGCCAAGGTACGCGGCACGTGGGACGGGCCCGAGATCCGGCCGCAGGGCGAGCGTTGCATTGTCGGCTTCGGCTCGACCGCAGGACCGCCCATGATCAACGTGCTGTACAACAATCACTACCAGATCGTGCAGACGCCGACGCATTTGGCGATCACGGTCGAGATGATCCACGACGCGCGCATCATTCCGATCGGTGAGAAGCGGGACGCGAAAGGCTTCGACACCTGGCTCGGCAATTCGGTAGGCTGGTGGGAGGGCGACACGCTGGTGGTGCAGACGCGCAACTTCCATCATGACATCCGCGTGCGGCCGAACATGGGCGACAGCTACTATGTCGGCGAGAACCCGGTCGTGACCGAGCGTTTCTCGCGCGCCGGGCCGGAGGCGATCCACTACGAGTTCGTGGTGGAGGACAGGGAAGCCTTCACGCGCCCCTGGCGCGGGGAGATGGCGCTCACGGCCAGCAAGGAGCCGATGTACGAGTACGCCTGCCATGAAGGCAACCACGCCCTGCCCGGCATTCTCGGCGGCGCGCGCATGGACGACCGCGAGGGGCGCGTGACAGGAATCGTTGGAGATTCCGAGTAGCGCTTCAGGCTGACGGGAGCGCGCAGACCATCGCACGCACGATGCGATTCACGATGTCCGGATCAGCGGCGATGTCGAGGCCACGCACGTCCGATGCGACGTTGACCGCTGCGTGAAGGAGCGCGCCGGCGATGGCGGGGTCGACCGGCCGGATCGAACCGTCGGCGATCGCGTCGGCGATCATGGCGGCGAACTGGCGGCTGACGCGGTCGGACTGCGACATGATCTCGACCCTGTAGGCAGGCGGCATCGACGAGAGAACCGAGGCGCGCAGCAGCGGCCCCTCGCCGCCGAGCTGGAAGCGAACAAGGCCCGCCACGGCTGACATGAGCCGGTCGCGTTCCATGCCCGGCAGCGCTCGCGCCTGGCGCTGCGCCTCGCTGGCCACGCTGAACGAGCGGCGGAAGCATGCGGCGACAAGATCATCCTTTGCCTCGTTGTGATGATAGAAGGCCCCCTTGGTGCGGTTCAGGCTCGCCGAGATGCGGTCCACGGACGCGCCGCGATACCCGTGCGCATTGATCTGGCGGGTAGCGGCGATCAGGAAACCTTCCTTCGACATGTCGGTCGCGCCTGTGCCGAGCTCGATCACATGCAATCCAGGGACATCGCCGGCGCGGACCATGCCGTTGGTCGTGATGTCCGTCATCCGCGCGGCGAGGCGCGGGAAAAGATCGAGATCGTATCCGTCGAGCCACGAGCTGGACCAGGCCAGCTGTTCGATCAGCACGATGGCGCGGATGGTGCGGTCCGCTGCATCGAGACGGGCAAGTTCCGGCGCCTCCAGCAGGCCACGGACGCGGCGAAAGAGGCGCGCGTAACCTTCAGCCACGCGCGCAAGGGGACCGCCTTCAAGGGCCCGGATAGCGGCGAAAGACGCTATCGGCGCAGCCTGCCCTCTCCTCACGTCGGCGTCCCGGGCGATATGCAGGCTGATCAGCCGACCGATACGGGAGGCCGCGTCGGGTTCCACCTCCGCCGCGTCGAGCATGCCGTGGACGGTGTCGAACCCCGCCTCGAGGCAGGCGACCGCCAGTTCTTCCTTGCGAGGGAAGTAGTAGGTGACACCGGTCGCCCGCAGGCCGATCCGTTCGGCAACGGCCGTAAGGTGCATGCCGTCGAAGCCCTGGCCGTTCAGGATGGGGATTGCGGCGGCGATTATGTCCGCGCGACGGCGCTGGAACCGGGCGCCAGGG
>CAIMMO010000133.1 GCA_903842595.1 uncultured Alphaproteobacteria bacterium | reverse complement strand
GGCGTTGGTCTGCACCGCCCACAACCTCCTCAAGCTCCATAAGGCGATCTGAGGACACTCAACCCAATCTCAAAAAATGCAGCCGCAGCCGAACCGATCTGGCAAGCCGCTCGAAAGCCGTTAGAGAGACGGGCTCCTAGGTCTTGCTGCAGGCGCCCATCGCCCTACCGGGCCACAAACCACACAAATCCAAACGCCAGCGCCAGGCCAATCGCCAGTCGCCATAGCGGGATCTGTTCGATGCCGTGCGCAGGCCCGGTCAGATTTTCGCCGCGGCGTTTGCCCGTCAGCATCGGGCCAATGAGGTTGATACGCTTCACGACGAGGTAGAAGGCGATCGCCGCGAGGTGCAGCAGGATCAGTGCGAGCAGGACATTGAAGAAGTCCTCGTGGAGGTCGGTGACGTCCTTTGCGGCGCCATAGTCGATGTGGCGGTTGAGCGGCCCGGCAAACAGCCCATCCGTGTCTGTCGCGAAGAGGCCGAGTCCGACCTGCACGATGATCGCCAGCAGCAGCGCGACAACGCTGAGTGCGCCAAGCGGGTTGTGGCCGAAGGCGGCGCGATAGTCCTTGCTGAACAGTTTGGGGACATAGCCGAAGACGGCCGCAGGGCCCTTTATGAAGTGCGAGAAGCGCGCCGTGTCAGGACCTGCGAACCCCCAATACAGGCGGAACACCAGCAGGCCGAGAACGGTGAGCCCGGACCAGTAGTGGATGTCCATCTGCTTGTTCTCGACGCTCCACCAGGACGTCGCGATGCCGATGGCAAGCGCCCAGTGGACCAGCCGCGTTGGAACATCCCACACTTTCTGCGCCGCCGGAGCGGTCGCAGGTGTGGTGGGTTCCGGCGGCTGGCCCGATTCCATGAGCGACTTGCTGACTACTTGTCCTCCTGCCGGAACTTGTCGTGGCAGCCCTTGCAGGTGCCGCCCATCACCGGGAACTGAGCCTTGAAGGCTGCCGCGTCAGCGGCGGTGGCAAGCTTGCCGGACTCTTCCTGCAGCTTCACGACGGAGGCATCGAACGTGGCGCGGTCTGTCCAGATCTCGGCCTTGGCCTCTGTCTTGATCCCGCTCTCTGGGCCCGTACCGGCCGGGAACCATGTGCCCATCTGGGCGGCGTAGTCCTTGATCCTGGTCGCGGCGGCGGTGACGGCGGCCATGTCGGGTGCATCGAGCTTCATGTTGTCCTGCAGGACCTTCATGTTCTTGCCGATGTCCTCGTAGTTTTCGTGACGCGTCTTCATGAAGGCGGGGATGTCGGCTGGCGCAGCGCCAATCTCGGTCGTTGCGGCAGGCGCGACCTCCGGCGCGGGAGCTGGGGCTTCAGCGACGGGTGCAGGCTCGGCAGGAGCAGGCTCCCCGCCGCCGCAGGCGGCAAGTCCAAGCGCCAGGATGGCGGCAGTCGCAAACAGCTTGATCTTCATGGTGGGGTCCTTCAGCCAATCGTTCTGCTCCGGGAACGCTAGGTGGGTGCGGCAGGTTGCGTCAACTCACAGACAAGAAAGGAATTGGGCTGGGGCAGGAAACGCGAAAGTGCGTATGAGGGGCACTCACCGTGGACCGGAAAACTTGCAGCCCAACCGACTCAATCCCCAAACTGTCCTCGCAGAGGTGTTCGGACATGCGGTCTTCCGCGGTCAGCAGGGCGATGTTGTGCGTCATGTGACGGATGGCGGCGATGCTGTCGTCCTTTTCCCGACCGGGGCGGGGAAGTCGCTGTGCTACCAGGTGCCGGCGCTTTGCAGGCCCGGTGTCGCGATCATCATCTCGCCGCTGATCGCCCTGATGCGCGACCAGGTCGAGGCGCTGAAACAGGCAGGCGTGCCGGCTGCCATGCTCAACTCCTCGCTCAACGCAGACGAGGCGCGCATCGTGCGGGACGACCTGCGCGAGGACCGGCTGAAGCTGCTCTATGTGGCGCCTGAACGACTGGTGACGGCGGGCTTCCAGCACATGCTGCAGGACGCGCACATCAGCCTGTTCGCCATTGACGAAGCGCACTGCGTCAGCCAGTGGGGCCACGACTTCAGGCCAGAGTATCGCGAGCTCTCCGGCATCGCCGCCAACTTCCCGGGCGTGCCGCGCATGGCGCTCACCGCCACAGCCGATCCGGCGACACGTGCCGATATCATCGAGCGTCTCGGCCTGCAGAACGCGACAGTCTTCGCCTCCAGCTTCGACCGGCCCAACATCTCCTACACAATGGTGCAGCGGCAGAAGGGCAAGGAGCAGCTGCTGGACTTCCTGTCCACGCGGCGCGGCGAGAGTGGCATCGTCTACTGCCTCTCGCGCAAGAAGGTGGAGGAGGCCGCGACCTGGCTGAACGGGCAGGGTGTGCGCGCTCTGCCCTATCATGCGGGCATGGATCCGGGCGCTCGTTCGCGCAACCAGGATGCGTTCATCAAGGAGGACGGCGTGGTGATGACCGCGACCGTCGCCTTCGGCATGGGCATCGACAAGCCCGACGTGCGGTTCGTCGCCCATCTCGACATGCCCGGCTCGATCGAAGCCTACTACCAGGAGACCGGCCGCGCCGGGCGCGATGGCGAGCCGGCCGCTGCGTGGATGTGCTATGCGATGAGCGACATGGTGCTTCGCCGCCGCATGATCGACGAGGGAGCGGCGCCCGAAGAGGTGAAGCGCATCGAGCGCTCGAAGCTCAATGCGCTTCTCAACATCTGCGAGGCGACGACGTGCCGGCGGCAGGCGATCCTGTCCTGGTTCGGCGAAGCGCATCCCGGCAATTGCGGGAATTGTGACAACTGCCTCACGCCGGCCGACACATGGGACGCAACCGACGCCGTCATCAAGGCAATGTCCGCCATCTACCGTACCGGCGAACGCTTCGGCATGATGCACGTCGTCGATGTGCTGACCGGCAAGGCGACGGAGAAGGTCGGGCGTCTCGGCCATGACAGGCTGGCGGTGTTCGGCAAGGGCGCCGATGTTGACGCGAAGACCTGGCAGTCCGTGCTGCGCCAGATCTCGGCTTCGGGTCTCGTGGTCGTTGGTTCGGAGCATGGCGGTCTCAGCCTCAGCGAAGAGGCCCGCCCGATCCTGCGTGGCGAGCAGCGTGTCATGCTGCGCCGGGATACGACAAAGCGCGCCGTGCGCGGCGAGCGCAATGGAGCGGCCACCGCGGAGATGGGAGAGGGCGCAGCCTCGCTCTTCGAGGGCCTCAGAAAAGCCCGCGCGGCGCTCGCGAAGGAGCAGGGTGTTCCGCCCTATGTCGTCTTTCACGACACCACGCTGCGCGCGATGGCGGAGAGGCGGCCTGCAACACTGGAGGCCATGGCCGGCGTGCCAGGTGTCGGCAAGGCGAAGCTCGATCGTTACGGCGCCCGGTTCCTGAAAGTGATCTCGGAGGCGGGTTAGGGCGCCACGCCATCACGCGTGAGAATGCCCTGTGCGGCAAGCTGGGCGATTTCCCTGTCCGACAGGCCGAGCCAGCCGCGCAGGATCTCGTCGGTATGCTCGCCCTTGTGCGGTGCGCCGCCGCGTACGCCGCTGACGGCCTGGGAGAAGCGATAGGGCGACTGCACGATCGGACGCGTGCCGCCAGCGCGGTCATCGACATCGACGATCGACTGGCGGTGCGCCAGCGTCGGCTGGTCGCGCAGCGCCTTGCCGGTGCGGATGCGGCCCCAGGCGAGGTTCATCTTTGCCATCGCCGCCTCGACATCGGTCCAGGTCGCAAGCCCGCCCATGAACGCCGCCACGGCCGCGCGCCGCGCCGAAATCTTCGTCTCGATCTCCATCTCCGGCGTTGAGGGGTCGACCAGGCCGAACCCGGACGTCAGGAGTTTCCAGAGCCAGCGGAAATCCACCGAGACCAGGATCGGCCCCGCGCCCGTCTCCCACATGTCGGGTGGCAGGTTGCGTGTCGCCTCTGCGTCCTCGATTTCGAAGTGCAACTGGTCGTCGCACATCAGCGTGGCGTCCATCATCGCCATGTCGATATGCTGGCCCAGCCCCGTGCGCGCGCGCATGATCACGGCGGAGAGCAGGGCGACGAGACCATGCAGCCCGGCATTCGTGTCCGCGACCGACAGGGGCAGGTCGAGCTGCACGCCCTTCTGCCGCGCCGTTCGGTCGATCAGGCCAAGCTCGGCATGCACGATGGGCGCATAGGCCGGTCGCTGTGATTCCGGCCCGTCGCGCCCGAAGCCGGATATCGACAGCATGATCAGTTTGGGGTTCGCAGCTGCAAGCGTCTCGTAACCGATGCCCAGGCGCGGCATCACGTCGGGCCGGAAATTCTCGACCAGCACATCCGCCTGTTTCGCCAGCGCCAGCACCAGCTCCTGCGCGCCTGGCGCGCGCAGGTCGATGGCGATGCTCCGTTTGCCGGCATTGACCATGTTGAAATAGCCGGAGACGCCTGCCGTCATCCGGCCCCACAGCCGGCTGGCATCCCCTTCCGGCGGTTCGACCTTCACCACCTCGGCGCCGAGATCGCTCAGCATGCGGCCTGCGAACGGGCCCGCCAGCACGCGCGAGAAATCCAGGACTTTCAGCCCCTCAAGCGGGTAGCCGGCGCCTGCCGCCATGATCTGCAACTCCTGCCTGAACGCGCGCGACACTAGTGCCGGATCGGGCTTGCGGGAAGCGTCGCGACGGGCTGGCAAGCCGGCCGTAGCTGCGCCATGATGGAAGCGAGGTGAGCACGATGAGCAACCGCAAGGACAGACGCCGCGCTGCCGCCGTGCGCAAGCGCGCCGGGCCAATGACGCGAACGGACCGCCGTCAGCTCTGGACCCGTATCGCCGTCGTCGTCGGCGCGGCGATCGCAGCCGTCGTGCTGCTTATGCTGACGATGCCGCGAAGCCTCTAGGGCTCCTGCCGCAGCGTCCTGCGACGCGTCCCGGAATTTTAGTTGCGCATGGCACAGAACGGCTGCACAAGCAGTGATGGGGGCGTCGCGCGAGCTTGCACCCGTCGGCGTTTGTGCGTAGCGTAACGCGGATTACCGCCATGCTGATCGTCGTCGAAGCCACTGACGCCCACGGAAATCCTATCACGACGGAGCCGCTGACGCGGTTGAGCGCCGCCGTGAAGCTCTGGGAGTTCAGGACATCCGGTTGCTCGGGTATCCGCGCATTCGACGCTGCGACCGGCGCGCCCATAGACCTGCTGCAGAAGTCTGACGACGAACCGGCTGCCTGACTGGCCGCCTGACTGGCCGCCTGACTGGCCGCGCCGCCCTGCCACGACTTCTCTTGTACCCCGGCGCACGCTAATCGTCGCGTGGGGAGGCGGTCATCATGCATCATGGCGTCATCCCGCGCGATGGATCGGGGGCGCTTTTGCGCATCGCGCCGCGAACGGTGCACGCAAGCCCTCACAGGATCCAGCCAGATGAAACGCCTTCTCCTTGCCTTGCCGCTGATGATGACAGCGCTCGCCTGCGCGCCTGCTCCTGCGCCCACGCCTGAACCTGCGCCCGCTGCGGTCGAAGCGCCTGCGCCCGCTCCGGTCGCTGCGCGCAAGCCGGTCAACCTCATCATCATGTACAATCTCAAGCCCGGCGTGACGCCCGCCGATTTCGAGGCCTGGGTGAAGTCCACCGACCAGCCGGCCATGCGCGGCCTCGCCCGCGTCGCCGATTTCCAGACGCTGCGCGCCGAGAAGCTGCTGATGGGCGATGGCAAGCCGTCGGTCACCTATATCGAAACCTTCTCAATAACCGACCTCGACGGCTTCGTCGCCGAAGACATGCCGGGCGCGACCGTGCAGGGCGTCATGGGCCAGTTCATGGGCTTCGCCGACGCGCCGCAATTCATCGTCGTGTCGGAGGTTCAGTAGCGACCGCCAGACCAGGGGGCGGGCGACGGCTTGCCTCCTGCGCGCAACATGGGGTGCATTTGGCTCTGCTCAATGTATCCTGCCCGTCATGACGCAGTGTTCGGCATGTAAGGCATTGCCGTTTCTGGAAACAGCTTGTTCTGCGACCATGGCGTAGCGGCTCGTCCGCGTGACCAACGTATGGCCGTGCGTTGTCGAGGCAACAGACAGGGGGAAGCGTTATGTTCCAGCTACAGTTGCGGTGCGGCGGGCTTGTCGCGATCGTCTTGTTGCTGGCCTCGTGCACACTTGGGATCGAGCCGGGTGGCCAGGCTCAGCCCTCCAGCGCGCGGACCATGGCCGAGGCGGCGAAATCCTTTGTCGCGAAGCTGTCCGATTCGCAGCGAGCGGTGATTGTCCGGCCCTTTTCGGACGATGCAGCGCGGGTGAACTGGAGCAATCTTCCGGTTCCGATGGCGCCTCGCGACGGCCTCGCCCTCGGCTCGCTTGACGCGGCGCAGCGTTCAGCCTTCCACGAGGTTCTCCTCGCGGCGATGTCGAGCCAGGGTTACCACAAGGCCGCGTCTATCATGTGGATCGACGACATCCTGCGCGTCGAGGAGGAAGCCGCGCTGCTTACGATGTCACCCGCCGCGCGCGCTCAGCGGGAGCCGATTACACGGTCGCGGGATTCCGGTCAGTACTGGATTGTCTTCTTCGGCAAGCCGGGAGACGCAAGCTGGGGCTGGATGCTGAGCGGGCATCACCTCGCTGCGAACTTCACGGTTGTGAACGACAGGATCGCCTTCACGCCTCTCTTTCTCGGCGCCAGTCCCCAGACGGTGCGTGAGGGCAAGTATGCCGGCTGGCGGGTGCTCGAACACGAGATCGACCGCGCCTTTGCGCTCGCGGCGACGTTCGATGCCGATCAGCGGAGCAGGACAATTCTGAGCGCGGACGTGACGCCGGATCTGTTCACGGGGCGGGGACGAAAAGACAGCCTGAAGGCGCCCGTGGGGATGCCAGCGTCCATGCTGCGCCAGGACCAGCAGGCGATCCTTTGGGGCCTGATAAAGGAGTTCACGGGTGATGCGGTGGACGAGGCCGCCGAATCGCAGCTCGCCGCAATTCGCAGGGACGGTCTCGGCAAGCTTCACATCGCATGGTGGGGCCCGACCGACGATCCTTCGAAGCGTTTCATGTACCGCCTTCATGGACCGTCGATCCTGATTGAGTACACGCGCGAGCCGGACTTGCCGAACGGCACGCCATCCAATCATGTGCATGCCATCGTGAGAGACCCCCGCAACGACTATGGCGAGGACTGGCTGGAGCGCCACTACGTGGAATCGCACCAGTAGACGATGGCCGGCCGCGAAGTACGTTGTGCGACGTCGTCGCTTCATTTCGTTCTGTGGGGCCCCTCATTCGGCTGCCCCCCAGTCGTTTTCCGAGGACAAATTCAAACCGAGACGCGGCCCCTCCGCGATTCAATTTGACTCTTTCCCAGCCCGGGTCGTAACTGGAACAAAACAGGAACTAAACTGGACAGGGCGTCGTGAGAGCCGAGCTGGAAGCATTACGGGAGAGGGTGTTGCGACTGGAGCGGGGGTCTTCGCCCGTTGCGGACGCGCGCTTTTCGATCGGGTCGTCGGCGATTGATGCGGTGCTTGGCGGCGGGCTTGTCCGTGGCGCACTCCACGAAGTGTTCGCCGAGGGGATGGCGCATGAGCCTGCGGCGGCCGCCTTCGCGATCGTGCTTGCTCTGCGCGCTTCAGGCGCCAAACCGATTGTCTGGGTAAGGCAGGATTTCGTCGGGCTCGAGATGGGCGAGATCTATGCGCCCGGCCTTGCCGAGCTTGGCCTGTCGCCGGATCGCCTGATCATGGTGCGCGCGCGTGATGGGCCATCCGTGCTGCGCGCGGGCGAAGAGGCGGCGCGATGTCCGCCGCTCGGCGCCGTGCTGATCGAGCCATGGGGCAATCCCAAGACGCTGGATCTCGTCGCGACGCGCAGGCTGGCGCTCGCGGCGGCGCGTTCGAACCTGCCGGTGCTGATGGTACGTGCGGGTGGGACGCCGACCCCAAGCGCTGCCGCCTCGCGCTGGAGCGTCCGGTCCGCGCCTTCTTGTCAGCTTTCCGGCCGCCAGATGGAGGCGGATGCGCCCGGACATCCCTGCTTCATCGCCGACCTTTTGAGAGACCGCGCCGGCGCCGCCGGCCGGGGCTGGACCGTGGAATGGAACCGTGACCGCCTTGCCTTCACCGATATCCACTCAACAGGCATTTCCGGAAACAGCGCGGCGCTTCCTGGCGATCTGGTTCCCATTGCTGCCGGCGGACAGGATCATCCGGCAGACGCGAATCGATCTGGAAAGCACCGGCGCGCAGGATAAGCCGCCGCTCGTCGTGGTTGAAAAGAGACAAGGCGCCATGCGCCTCGTCGCGCTCAGCCGGCAGGCAAAGCGTGCCGGTCTTGCGACCGGCATTTCGCTGGCCGACGCGCGCGCCCGCATTCCGGATCTCTGGGTCGAGGAGATGGATCACATCGCTGACGCCGCGCTTCTTGATGCGGTGGCCGACGATTGCGACCGCGTGACGCCCATCGTGATGGCGGATGCACCCGATGGCCTGACGCTCGATATCACCGGCTGCGATCACCTGTTCGGCGGCGAGGCGCAGTTGCGGCTTGGCCTCTCGCGCCGCCTGCGCCGGGCAGGGCTCCACACGCGCACCGTGATCGCAGGTGCGCCCGATACGGCCCGCGCGCTCGCCCGCTTTGGCCAGGTCGCCATCGTGCCGCCCGGCGCGGAGGCGGCCGCCGTCCGCACCTTGCCCATCGCCGCACTCGGTCTCGCCGAGAAGGACCGCGTCGCCATCTCCCGCGCCGGCCTCAAGACGATCGGCGCGCTGGCCGACCGTCCGAGCCAGCTCTTCGCCTCGCGTTTTGGCGAGGAGATGACGCATCGCCTGCGCCGCCTGCAGGGGCACGCGCCGGCGCCACTGACGCCCCGCCGCCCCATCCCCATGCTGTGGCTTGAGCGCCGCTTCGCCGAACCCATCGGCCGCTCCGAACATGTCGAGGCGGCGCTGTCGGAACTGGCGCAGGAAGCCTGCGCGCGCCTCGGCGAGCGCCGAGAAGGCGGACGCCTGTTCGAGGCCTGCTTCTTTCGCGCCGATGGAGCCGTGCGCCGCATCCTGGTCGAGACCGGCCGGCCGATGCGCGATCCCGCCATTGTGCTCCGCCTGTTCCGCGAACGTCTAGACAGTCTTGCCGATCCGATCGACCCCGGCTTCGGCTTCGATTTCATCCGCTTGTCGCTGCTTGCAACCGAAACACTCGCCTCGCTCCAGTCCAGCCTCGATGGCCGCGCCGCCGAGGAGGATCAGGTGGCAGATCTTGCCGACCGCCTCTCGACGCGTTTCGGCGCCGGGCGTGTGCTGCGCTTTGCGCCCGAGAACACCCACGATCCCGCGCGCGCCGCACGCGCCGTGCCCGTCAGCTTCAACCCGATGACCTCCGCCGTCTGGCCCGCGCCGGCGCAGGGCGAGCCGCCGCTGCGCCCGACGCAGATCTTCGATCCGCCGCAACCAATCCACATCCGTCTCGTCGAAGTGCCCGATGGCCCGCCGCGCCGCTTTTCATGGCGGAAGAAGGAGTTCGACGTGCGCCGCGCCGAAGGCCCCGAACGCATCGCTCCCGAATGGTGGCGTGCGTCCGACGCCGGCTCCCACACTATCGGGCGCGACTACTATCGCATCGAGGATGTCGAAGGCCGCCGCTTCTGGCTCTTCCGCGCAGGCGACTACACGACAGACGCAAGCCCCGTCTGGTATCTGCACGGCGTCTTCGCATGAACCGGGACGTCGTCGCCTTCACACATCGCCCTATTCCAGAGCAGACAGGGCCGGCCGTCGCGCCGACCTCGCCCTATGCCGAAATGGTCGCCGCCACGAATTTCTCGTTCCTGCGCGGCGCCTCCAACGGACAGGACATGGTGCTGCAGGCGCTGGCGCTTGGCTACACAGGCATCGGCATCGCAGACCGCAACACGGTGGCTGGCGTCGTGCGCGCCTGGTCGGCACTGAAGCAGGTCCGCAAGGATGGCCTGCCTGCGCCCACGCGCATGCGCGAAGGCGGCGGGCCAGGCGAGACCAGCTGGATCGAACATCCCGACGCGGCCAGGTTCAAGGCGCACAGCGCCGAGATGAAGAGGCGTGCGGGCAAGTTCAAGCTGTGCATCGGCGCGCGCCTCGCCTTTGTCGATGGCACGCCGGATATCGTGGCCTATCCTGTCAATCGTGAAGGCTGGGGCCGTCTCTGCCGCATCCTCACCGCCGGAAATCTGCGTGAAGCGCCAGGCGCTGAGCGTGCCCTGAAGGGCGAATGCCGCCTCACCCTGCGCGCCGTGCTCGATCTCGCGCGCGATCTCCTCTTCATCGTCATGCCCGGGGAGACGCTGGAGGGTCTCGAACACCTGCTCCCTGCGCTGCGGGCCGCCGCGCCCACCTGGCTCGGCGTCACCATGCATCGGCGCGGCGACGACGCCCGCCGCCTCGAAAAGCTGAAACGCATTGCGGCGCAGGCGCATGTCCGCCTCATCGCCACGAACGACGTGCTCTATCACGATCCTGTCCAGCGCGACCTGCAGGACGTGATGACGTGTATCCGAGAAGGCGTGAAAATCGAAGCTGCAGGCCGTTTGCTGGAGGTGAATGGCGAGCGCCATCTCAAGCTGCCGGAGGAAATGGCGCGCCTCTTCCGCGCAGCGCCCGAAGCGATCGCCGAGACGCAGGTGCTGCAACGCCTGATCGACTTCGATCTCGACCATCTGCGCTATGAATATCCGCAGGAGCCCGTATCCAACGGCTGGACAGACCAGCAATATCTTGAAGACCGCGTCTGGTTTCACGCCGGGATGAAATACAGATGGCGCATCCCCAAGAAGGTGAAGCGCCTGCTGCGCAAGGAGCTCATCTTCATCGCCAGAAAGCGGATGGCGCCGTATTTCCTCACGATCTTCGATCTTGTCCGCGTCGCCGAGGACAAGGGCATCATGTGCCAGGGCAGGGGGTCTGCCGCCAACTCAGCCGTCTGCTATGTGCTCGGCATCACATCGGTGAACCCCGCCACGTTCGACGTGCTGTTCGAGCGTTTCCTGTCCAACGAGCGCGACGAGCCACCCGACATCGACGTCGATTTCGAGCACGAGCGGCGCGAGGAAATCATCCAGCACATCTACCGGCGCTATGGCCGTCACCGCGCCGGCATCGCCGCGACGGTCATTCACTATCGTCCGCGCAGCGCCATGCGCGAAGTGGGCAAGGTCTTCGGCCTCACCGAGGATGTGACCGCCCGGCTCTCCGGCCTTGTCTGGGGCAGCTGGGGCGACCAGCCCGCTGCACAGCAATTGCGCCAGGCCGGGCTCGATCCCGACAATCCCGTGCTTCATCGCGCCCTGCGCTTCGCCCATCGGCTGCAGGGCTTCCCGCGCCACCTCTCGCAGCATGTCGGAGGCTTCGTCCTGACACAGGGCCGGCTCGACGAGATCGTGCCCATCGGCAACGCCGCAATGGACGATCGCACCTTCATCGAATGGGACAAGGACGATATCGACGCGCTGCAACTGATGAAAGTCGACGTGCTCGCGCTCGGCATGCTCACCTGCATCCGCAAGGCGCGCGACCTTCTCTACCAGCACGGTGAGCCGCGCTATGGCCTGCGCGACTTCCCGCCCGAGGATCCAGCCGTCTACGACATGCTGTGCAAGGGCGATTCGGTCGGCGTCTTCCAGGTCGAAAGCCGTGCGCAGATCAACATGCTGCCGCGCATGCGCCCGCGCGCGATGTATGATCTGGTGATCGAGGTCGCCATCGTCCGCCCGGGGCCTATCCAGGGCAATATGGTCCATCCCTATCTCAAGCGGCGCAATGGCGAGGAAGACGTCTCCTTCCCATCGCCTTCGCCCAAGCACGGCCATCCGGATGAGCTACGCAACGTCCTGATCAAGACGCTTGGCGTGCCGCTGTTCCAGGAGCAGGCGATGAAGCTTGCCATGGTTGCAGCCGAGTTTACGTCCCAAGAGGCCAACGGCCTGCGACGCGCCATGGCAACCTTCCGCAATGTCGGCACGATCGGATCGTTCGAACATCTCATGGTGAAGCGCATGATCGCGCGCGGTTATGATCCGGAATTCGCCCAGCGCTGCTTTGACCAGATAAAGGGTTTCGGATCCTACGGCTTTCCCGAAAGCCATGCGGCTGCGTTTGCCCAGCTCGTGTATGTTTCATCCTGGCTGAAATGCCATCACCCCGCGGCCTTCGCCTGCGCCCTGCTGAATGCACAGCCGATGGGCTTCTACGCCCCCGCGCAGATCGTGCGCGATGCGCAGGAGCATGGCGTCGAGGCGCGGCCGGTGGATGTCAATTTCAGCCACTACGACAACACGCTCGAACGGTGCGAGGATGGAGCGCTCGCCCTTCGTCTCGGCTTCCGCCAGATCGACGGCATGTGCGAGGAGGACGCCGCTGCGCTCGTCGCGGCGCGGGGGCAGGGATTTGCCAGCGTCGCCGAGATGCGCGAGCGCGGGCGTGTCTCCGCGCCCATGCTGCGGCGGCTGGCAGATGCAGATGCCTTCCGCTCGCTGGCGCAGGACAGGCGCGAAGCGCTATGGGATGTGCGCCGCCTTCCGGATGACGATGTGCTTCCGCTCTTTGCCCATGCCCGCGCGCGCGAGCTGGGCGAGGAGCCCGAAAGCTTCCTGCCTGACATGCCGCTGCGCGAACATGTCGCCGCCGATTACCAGACCACGCGCCTCTCATTGAAGGCGCATCCGATGCAGATCCTGCGTCCGGTGTTCGAAGCGGAGCGTGTCCTGTCCTGCAGCCAGACATCCGAGCTGAAGGATGGAAGCTGGGCGCGAACCGCCGGCATCGTTCTGGTGCGTCAGAGGCCCGGCAACGGCAAGGCGATCTTCATTACCCTGGAGGACGAGACCGGTATCACGAATGCGCTGCTGTGGGCGCGTACCTTCGAGAAATTCCGCGCCGAGGTGATGGGCGCGCGCCTGCTGCTGATCGGGGGCAGGGTGCAGCGGAGCAAGGAAGGCGTCACACACCTGATGGCCGCGCGCGCCTTCGACCGCTCATCCGAACTCGAACGCCTGTCGGAGGATCATGTTGTCGAAACCGAACTCACGCGCGCCGACGAGGTCAAGCACCCGCAACACCCGCGTGGTCCCAAGGGGCCCGATGGCCTCTTCCGCCATCCCCGCGACGTCCGTATCCTGCCCAAGTCGCGCGACTTTCATTGAAAGCCACACGCAGCAGCAGTAACGCGAAGCCGCGTCAGATCGGCATGCGCATGATTTCCTGGTACGCCTTGATGACCTCGTCGCGCACGGCGATCACCGTCTCCAGCGTCGCCTCTGCAGCGGCCACCGCCGTCACCACGTCGACCAGGTCGCCCCGGCCCATCGCGGCGTTCGTCACTGCGGTTTCGGCCGCATTGCCGGCGCCGCTGACGGCGCCAACTGCAGAGTTGAGCATCTTGCCGAAGTCCGGGCCTTCGATACCGCCCGACTCCTTGCCGCCAGCCATGCCGCCGATGGTCTGGGCGACGCCGCCATATGCCTTGACCGCTGAAAGACCGAGATCGGACATCTAGCGCTCCCTCACGCTTTCAGCAGCGAGACGACGCCGAGCATCATCGCCCGGCTCGACTCGATGACATTGAGGTTGGCTTCGTAGGCGCGCTGCGCCTCGCGCAGATCGGCCATCTCGATCAGGGAGGAGACATTCGACGTCTTCACATATCCGTTTGCGTCGGCGGCCGGATGTGACGGGTCGAATTTCATCTGGAAGGGCGACATGTCCATCCGCGCGCCCGTAACCTTCACGGTGTCGACGCCGATCTCGCGATCGTAAAGCGTGCGGAACACAGGCGCCTTCCGGCGATAGGGATCGCCGCCTGGCGTGTTGGCCGTGGCGTCTGCGTTTGCAAGGTTCTCCGCTGCGATACGGATGCGCACGGTCTGCGCGCGCAGACCCGTCGCGGCCGCGCCCATGGCGGACATGAGGTCGGATGACATGTGTTGCGTCTCCTCGAGACGTCAGCCGCTCACCTTCCGGGTGCGCGCGACGCCAGCCTCAGCAGGCCCAGACTCTTCTGGTACAGGCCAACCATGGTCTCGAAATCCATTCGGGTTTCGGCGATCTTCATCATCTGCTCTTCGACCACCACCGCGTTGCCGTCGAGCGTGGTTTCGGAGTCAGGGGATTTCTGGACGGACATGGCAGGCGCGCCAGATCCGTGATTCGGTGTCATGTGGCCAGCCCGCGTCGCGACCATCGCCGTGCGGCCCGGCCCGGCGGATTTTCCGGCCATCCGCTGCAGCGTCGCTGCAAAGGCCTGCTGGTCGATGTCGCCGGGCACGTAGCCTGGCGTCGAAACGTTGGCGACGTTCTGCGCGATGATCTTCTGACGCTCGCCCAGCATCTGCATGCGGGACTTCATCAGCTGGAAAACCGAGATCTGCGTCGGGTCCGACATGGC
>CAIMMO010000132.1 GCA_903842595.1 uncultured Alphaproteobacteria bacterium | reverse complement strand
GGAGTAGGCCGATCCGGAAACCGGGATGGCGGCGGCGAGTTCGGAATAGCAGATCGCCACGAGCGCGCAGAGCACGCCGGTGATCACGAAGGAGATCATGATGCCGGGGCCTGCGAATTCCGCAGCCGCCCGTCCGGTCAGTACGAAGATGCCGGTGCCGATGATGCAGCCGATGCCGAGCAGCACCAGATTGACCGCCCCCAGCGACTTCTTCAGCTCACCGGACTGATTCTCGGCGTGCATCTGCTCGATCGATTTCCGGGCGAACAGCTGCCCAAGACCACGTCCTGCCATGAATATCCCTCCGCCGCGGCTTCCCCGAGGATCCGCTAGTTGTTGGCGGGGACGTTAGCTGTCCCCACCCGCGCCTGCAACGGTGCGCTTTTTGCCGTGGCCGGGACAGATTCTTCTACCCGGCAAGGCAACAATACCCGTCCGTGCTCAGATATGTATCGTTACGGGGTCGGCGGCGCGTCGCCAGGGCCCTTTGAACCGGGGGTCGCCCCTCCTCCGCCGGTCCGGCCCAAAATATCCCGGAACGTCGATGAACGAGCGACGGCGCTCGATCACGGCGTTCATCCGATTGGCAACGTCGACCGCGCGGATGGGCTTTACCAGGAACTCGTCCACGCCAGCGTTCACCGCGTCGATGACCCGGCGGCGTTCCGAGTAGGCGGTGACCATGATAATGGGAAGGAAGGGGTTCGGGCTTTGGGACGAGCGCCGAATCTGTCGGCAGAACTCGATGCCGTCGAGACCGCCGAGCTTGAAGTCAATGAATGCAAGATCGATCTCGCCGCCCGCGACGGCGCCCATAGCCTCATCGCAGTCCGCGGCTTCTTCCACCCGCCGCATGCCGAAGCTGACAAGTATAGCCCGCAGAACCCCGCGCATATGCGCGTTGTCGTCCAGGATCAGCGGCGTTACCCCTTCCAGAGCCATACCAACGATGTCCTTCGGTCGCCTGTTGCAGACGACTGCCTATTCCATCCCTGCGACAGGCGATTCCCACCTTGGCGGCCCTCGACCGCTTTGCTTTAGTGATTGGGTCTAGACGCTTCGTCGAGCAAGACAAGATCAATTGTTGGTAAGAAAAGATGCCAGGACGGACTATGGGTACCTGGCCTCGACTGTCAGATGCACCTTGTCTTGCTTGCCGCTGAGACGACCGGGGGACAGTCTGGCGCGAGCGCGCACTTTCGCTAGAAGCAGCATTGGCAGCAGCCCGAAGGAAACGTTTTGACCGCCACACGCGACGACATCCAGCGACTCGCCCGCGGCCGCGTTCTTGTGATCGGCGACGTCATGGTCGACCACTACGTCTCAGGCAAGGTCTCCCGCGTGTCGGACGAGGCGCCTGTTCCGATCGTGCAGGTCACCGACGAGCGCTGGACGGCCGGGGGCGCCGCCAACGTGGCGGCGAACATTGCAGCGCTTGGCGGCCGGGCAATCCTTGTCGGCGTTACGGGAGCCGACCCCGCCGCCTCGACGCTGGCCGGGATTGTTGGCGCGATGGGCGGCGCGGTGGAGGCTCACCTGGTCGCTGACGCCTCACGGCCGACTACACTGAAAACGCGTTACATGGGCGGACAGCACCAGATGGTGCGGGTCGATCGCGAGACCGGCCTTGCGATCCTGCGCAGCACGGAAGACCGGCTGGTCGCCATCATCGCGGACGTGGCGGACGACTGTGAGGTCATCATGGTGTCCGACTACGCCAAGGGCGTGCTGAGCGACCGCGTACTGGGCGCTATCATGATGCACGGGCGCCGCGCGGGCGTCGACATAGTGATCGATCCCAAGCGCGCTGACTGGAACGCCTACCGGGGCGCCAGCTTGATCACGCCAAACCGCAAGGAGCTCAGCCTCGCGACACGGACGACATGCGGGACGGATGCCGAATGCCTTGCAGCCGCTGATGCCGCGATCGCGACGACGGGCGCTGCGATCCTCCTGACGCGATCGGAGCAAGGCATGTCGCTGTTCCGCGCCGGACAGCCCGCACTCCACCTGTCGGCCAAGGCGCGCGAAGTGTTCGACGTATCAGGGGCTGGCGACACTGTGGCGGCGACAGTCGCGCTCAGCATAGCCAGCGGGCTGGCGCCCAACCTGGCCATGCAGGTGGCGAATGTCGCCGCGGGCGTGGTGGTGGGCAAGCGCGGCACGGCGACAGTCTCCCCCGCAGAGATCATGGCCGAGCTTGATGCAGGCCATCGCATGACAGCCTCATTTCCGGGAGCCCTCAACCTTTCCGAAGCCCGCGCCCTGCGCGAAACCTGGGCGCGCGAAGGATTGAGCGTCGGCTTCACCAACGGATGTTTCGACATTTTGCACGCGGGTCACGTCGCCCTCCTTCGACAGGCTGCTGACACCTGTGACCGCCTGATCGTGGCGCTGAATACGGACGCCTCTGTAAGCGCGCTGAAGGGGCCGAACCGTCCGGTGCAGTCCGAAGACGTGCGCGCATCCGTGATGGCGGCAATCAAGGGCGTCGACGCGGTGATCCTGTTCGGTGAGGCGACGCCGCTCGAGGCAATACGGGAGCTCCAGCCTGATGTGCTGGTGAAGGGAGCCGACTACACCGAGGACCAGATCGTCGGCGCTGATATCGTGAAAGCGCGCGGCGGCCGAATCGTCCGGGTTGGGCTGATCGACGGGCAATCGACCACGCGAGTCATCGAAAAATCTCGTAAGTCCTGAGGTGGAGCGCCGTCAAAGCTTCCCTAATCTGCTCGTGGCAGGTTGGGGCGTTAGTGACCAGGACGTTTCATTCCGATGCCACGCTGACGTCGTGGGGACGTGTGGTGCGCGAGCGCCACCATGTCGCTCGCCCGCGCTTCGCTGACGAGGTAAGCGGGATGGTGAAGACCCTGTCGGCAGAAAGTTCCGAGCTGGCGGTGTGCCTGCGGCGTTCCTACGGCGACAGCAATCTCAATCCGGATGGCCGGGTCATCGACATGACCGGCGTCGACCGGATCATCTCTTTCGTTTGCCGGAACGGCGTCACGCGCGCCGAGGCGGGGCTGTCCCTGAGCCAGGCATTGCAGGCGCCTGTGCCTTCAGGCTGGTTCCTGCCGACCACGCCGGGCATGCGTTTTGTTACGCTCGGCGGCGGCGTCGCAAACGATTTGAACGGCAATAACCATCATGCGCCGGCGCGTTCGGCGCATCTGTCACGCGGCTGAAGCTGCTGCGGACAGATGGCGCTGGACAGGAGATCACAACTGGCGATCCACTTTTCCACGCGACGGTTAGCGGCCTTGGCCTTACCGGGCTGATCGCGTGGGTGGACTTTCGCGCCACACCGATCCCATCGGCTTATCTCGACGGCGAGGACACGTCCTTCGCCCGCGTGGAGGATTACTTGGACATCGCGGCCCAGAAGAAGAACAGCTTCGAACACACGATGGCGTGGATCGACTGTTCAACGAAGGGCGCGAAGCTGGGGCGGGGCATCTTCTCGTCAGCGAGCTGGGGGCCCTATGGCGATCTCGCGCCACATTTCGAACAGCCGCGTCGTAACGCACCCCCTCGACGCGCCGGACTTCACGCTCAATGCACTGACGGTCCGCGCCTTCAACAGCGTCCGCCGTGAATTGAAGCGCATGCGGCATGGCCCTTACCGCGCCCACTACGACCCGTTCCTCTACCCGCTCGATGGAATTTCGCAGTGGAACAGGCTCTATGGCTCGAAGGACTTCTATCAATACCAGTGCGTGCTGCCCCCTGCGACGGCGCGCGGGGGCGTCACGGAATTGCTGAAGACAATTGTCGCGTCAGGCTAGGGCTTCCCCTCGCCGTGCTGAAGGATTTCGGCCCCAACCTGCCCGCAGGCATGCTGTCCTTCCCCATGGAACGAACGACTCTGGCGATCGACTTCCGCAATCAGGGGGAGCGGACGCTTCGCCTGATGGCCGACCTCGACCGCATCGTGGCAGGGGCTGGCGGCCGTCTCTATCCGGCGAAGGATGGACGCATGCCTGCAGAGATGTTTCAGGCCGGGTTGCGGAAATCGCAGGATTTCCATGCCTATGTTGATCCGGGCGTGTCATCGGCCTTCTGGAGACGAGTGTCAGGCTGATGGACGGATCGCTGGGTTACGCGCCAGTGCAGGAAGACATGAAGCGCGCGCACACTTCGAACCGGGTCATCATCCTGGACGCCCTGTCGGCCATCGCGACGGCGGCGGCGCGAATCTATGTGCACGAAGGCGCAGCCCTGGTCCTGGTCGCCCGCAACGAAGCGCGGCTGCTTGCGCTCGCCGCGGATCTCTGCGCGAGCGGGACCGCGAACGTCGCAGCCGTTGCTATGGGCCTTGAGGTCGAGGCCCCCAATGCGGGCAAGCATATCGAATCGTGGAAGACGCAGCTGGGCGGCATCGATCATATTCACCTTGTCTACGGCTACCACGGATCGCAACCAGAGGCATCAGCCAGCCCCGCCGAACTCTCGCGGATCGTGACCTCCAACTTCACCTCAGCCGTTCACTGGTGCGAGGCGGCGGCCAATCTCCTTCGCCGGCAGAAGCACGGCGCGATGGTAGCGGCCTGCTCGGTAGCCGGTGATCGCGGCAGGCAGTCGAACTATGCTTATGGCGCGGCCAAGGGCGGCCTCGCCCTTTACGTGCAGGGCATCGCGCATTCGCTGGCTGGAACGGGCGCCCGCGCCGTGGCCGTGAAACCGGGCTTCGTCGATACGCCGATGACGGACGGCCTGAAGAAGAGTGGTCCGATGTGGGCCAGCGCCGACCAGATCGGCAAGGAGTTGCGCCGGACCGCAGACAGGGGCGGCCCGATCCGGTGCGCCCCCGGAAAATGGCGGATCGTCATGGCGATAATCCGCGCCGTCCCGGCTTTCGTTTTCCACAAGACGAAGCTGCAGGCAAAGCCCGGCAAGCGCGTCCGCCAAATCAAATGACCTGCTGTGGTGGATGGGACGGCGTGTCGCGACGCCTTGACTTTGCTCCCCTGCAAGCGACTAAGCCTGCCTTAGGGGGAAGCGCCCCGCAATTCTGGAGTGCGTCATGCGCGTGACGATGATCGGAGCAGGCTATGTTGGTCTGGTGTCCGGAGCCTGCTTTGCTGATTTCGGCCATACCGTCACCTGCGTGGACAAGGATGCGGGCAAGATCGACCGGCTGAAGGATGGCGTGATGCCGATCTTCGAGCCGGGGCTCGCCGAGCTTGTCGGCTCCAACGTCAAGGAGGGCCGGCTCTCTTTCACGCTGGACGCCAAGGACGCCATCCGCAACGCTGATGCTGTCTTCATCGCTGTCGGCACGCCCTCGCGCCGCGGCGATGGTCATGCTGATCTTTCTTACGTCTACGCCGCCGCGAAGGAGATCGCGGAGCACATGGAAGGCTTCACCGTCGTCGTCACCAAATCGACCGTTCCGGTCGGCACGGGCGACGAGGTTGAGGAGATCATCGCCAGGACCAACCCGAACGCGAAGTTCGCCGTCGTCTCGAACCCGGAATTCCTGCGCGAGGGTGCCGCCATCGGCGACTTCAAGCGGCCTGACCGCGTCGTCGTCGGCACCGACAGCGAAGAGGCGCGCGAAGTCATGCGCGAACTCTATCGCCCGCTCTTCCTCAATGAGACGCCGATGCTATTCACCTCGCGGCGCACGTCCGAGCTGATCAAGTACGCCGCCAACGCCTTCCTTGCGGTCAAGATCACCTTCATCAATGAGATGGCGGACCTGTGCGAGAAGGTCGGCGCGAATGTGCAGGATGTCTCGAAGGGCATCGGCCTCGACAACCGCATCGGCAAGAAGTTCCTCCACGCAGGCCCCGGCTATGGCGGCTCGTGCTTCCCGAAGGACACGCTCGCTCTCACCAAGACCGCCAACGATCATGGCAGCCCGGTCCGCATCGTGGATACGGTCGTCGAGGTGAACGACGCCCGCAAGAAAGCGATGGCTATGCGCGTGATCAACGCCATGGGCGGCAGCGTGAAGGGCAAGACGATCGGAGTGCTCGGCCTCGCCTTCAAGCCCAACACGGACGACATGCGCGACGCGCCCTCGCTCGACATCATCCCCGCCCTGCAGGCGGCCGGTGCGCGTGTGAAGGCGTATGACCCGGAGAGCATGCACGAGGCCAGCAAGATGCTGACCGAGGTAGATTTCTGCGACGGCCCCTACCACGCCATCGACGGCGCCGACGCCATGGTGCTGATCACCGAATGGGACCAGTTCCGGGCGATGGACTTCGAGCGGGTCAAGAAGCTGCTGAAAACGCCGACCGTGGTCGATCTACGAAATGTATATCAGCCATCGGACATGAAGCGCCGCGGCTTCAACTATGTGAGCGTCGGGCGGCCCTGACGGCACGCGCTTTACAGCACGCCCGACTGCCCGCATCACTCGCGGTGATCGATCAGCCAGGCGAGGTGCCATGACCCGTGCTAGTTCACTTCTGGAAAACCGTGCGCTCGTCTCAGGCGGATCGGGTTTTCTGGGCTCGCACCTGTGCGACCGTTTGCTGGGCCGCGGGCAGGAAGTGCTGTGCGTCGACAACCTCTTCACCGGCCAGAAGCGCAATGTCGCCCACCTGCACGGCAATCCGAAATTCGAGTTCCTGCGCCATGACGTGACGTTCCCCCTCTTCGTCGAGGTCGACCAGATCTGGAACCTCGCCTGCCCGGCAAGTCCCGTGCACTACCAGCACGATCCGGTGCAGACGACGAAGACGAGCGTGCACGGTGCCATCAACATGCTCGGCCTTGCCAAGCGGATCGGCGCCAGAATCCTTCAGGCGTCCACATCGGAAGTCTATGGCGACCCTGCCGTCCACCCGCAGACGGAAGACTACTGGGGCAACGTCAATCCGATCGGCCCGCGCTCCTGCTATGACGAGGGCAAGCGTTGCGCCGAGACGCTGTTCTTCGACTACTGGCGCCAGCACCAGCTGCGCATCAAGGTGCTCCGCATCTTCAACACCTATGGCCCGCGCATGCACCCGAATGACGGGCGCGTCGTCTCCAACTTCATTGTGCAGGCGCTGCGCGGCCAGGACATAACCATCTATGGCGACGGCTCGCAGACGCGTTCCTTCTGCTATGTCGACGATCTGATCGAAGGCATGATCCGGCTGATGGACTCACCCGATGATGTCACGGGCCCCATCAATGTCGGCAATCCGGGCGAGTTCACGATGATCGAACTGGCCGAGAACGTGCTGCGGCTTACAGGATCCAGATCGAAACTCGTCCGCATGCCGCTGCCTGCCGACGACCCGAAACAGCGCAAGCCCGACATCACGAAAGCCAAAAACGTGATCGGCTGGGAGCCGAAGGTGCAACTTGAGGACGGTCTGAAGGAGACCATCGCCTACTTCAAGAAGCTGCTGGAGGAGTAGCTCAGTCAGCCAGCCGCGCGCGCACCTCGTCCGCAATCGCCGGTGAGGCCGTCAGCCCCGGGCTTTCGATGCCGAACAGGTTCACGAGCCCAGCGACGCCGTGCAGCTCCGGTCCATCGATGCGGAAGTCTAACGCCGCCTCGCCCGGCCCCGAAAGCTTTGGACGGCAGCCGGAATAGTCAGGCGTCAAAGCGCCGTCCGGCAATCCCGGCCAGTACCGCCGGATCGCTTCATAGAAGCTGTCCGCGCGCCGTGAATTCACCGTGTAGTCGATGCTGTCAGGATCATCCGACACGAGCCATTCGACATCCGGCCCGAACTTCATCCGGCCGCCGAGGTCGAGCGTCACATGCACGCCCAGTCCGCCCTCGACAGGCGCCGGATAGATCAACCGCGAGAACGCCTGCCTGCCGCCGCACGCAAAATAGCTGCCCTTCGCGAGTACAAGCTTCGGAACGTGTTCGGCTGAGAAATTTTGAATGGACTGCGCAACACGCTGCGCGTAGAGCCCACAGCTGTTGACCAGCCGACGGCAGGTCAGCGTAGCCCCATCTTCGCCGCCCGTCGTCACGCGAAACCCGCCGCCCGCCACCGGCGTGACACGCTCCACCGGCGCATTGCGCGCAATCACCCCCCCATGATCTTCAATCTCGCCTCGCAGCGCGAGCATGTAGCCGTGCCCATCGACAATGCCGGTCTCCGGCGACCACAGCGCCGCCGCGCACGCAAGCTGCGGCTCCCACGCCCTGGCGGTGGCTGCGCTGACAAGCTCCAGCCCCTCGACGCCATTGCGCTGGCCGGTCGCGTAAATGGCCTCGATCTTTGCAACCTCACGCTCCGACGTTGCAACGATCAGCTTGCCATACTTGCGATAGGCGACACCTCGCTGGTCAAGATACGCATACAACTGCCGCCTGCCGGCGATGCACATCCGCTCCCGCAGACTGCCCGTCGGATAGTACATCCCGGCGTGGATCACCTCGGAGTTGCGCGATGAGATGCCCGTCCCGATAGCGGCCGCCGCCTCCAGCACCAGCACGTCCTCGCCCGCGCGAGCAAAGGCGGCAGCGATCGCCAGCCCGACCGCGCCCGCTCCCGCAACGACAACCTCAACGTCCATTAACCAACCTGTATCGGCCCGCCTGCCCAGAGCGCCGGAATCGGCCTCTTTCCAGCGCTAACCTGTGATTTCGTTTTCCGATAATTACCTATGCGTGTGTAACCTGTCGGTTGAGAGCCGTAAGGCCGGGTGATAGGCGCAGGCATGGCCGAGTTCGACAATCTTTACGCGCACGGTTTCGTGCGGGTGGCCGCCGCCAGCCCGCGCGTTCACCTCGCCGATCCGGCAAGCAACGCCCGGGAGACCATCGACCTGATGCGCACGGCCGACAAGGCCGGCGCCGCTGTCTGCATTTTCCCCGAGCTTGGCCTTTCCGGCTACACGATCGACGACCTGCACATGCAGTCCACCCTGCTCGCCGCGGTACGCGAGGCGATCGCCAGGGTGAAGCATGCCAGCAGGTCGCTCGCCCCGGTTGTCGTGGTCGGCGCGCCGATCCAGGTCGGCCCTGCCATTCACGGCTGCGCTGTCGTAATCCATCGCGGCGCGATCCTCGGCATCGTGCCGAAAACCTACCTGCCGAACTATCGCGAGTTCTACGAAAAACGTCAGTTCGCCATGTCGGGCGACGCGACCGTCACAGAGATCGCGCTGGCGGGCGACACGGTCCCCTTCGGCGTCGACCTCACATTCGAAGCCTCCGACATTCCGGACTTTACCCTCGCCATCGAAATCTGCGAGGACATGTGGGCCCCGATCCCGCCCTCCACCTACGCCGCGCTTTCCGGCGCCAACATCATCGCCAACCTCTCCGCCTCAAACATCACGATCGGCAAGGCGGCTGAACGCGACATGCTCTGCATCTCGCAGTCTGCGCGTGCAGCCTGCGGCTACATCTATTCGGCAGCCGGATATGGCGAGAGCACAACCGACACCGCATGGGACGGGCAGCTCGCTGTCTACGAACTCGGCTCGAAGATCGCCGAGTCGGATCGCTTCGCAGACGAGTCCGCACTTCTGTTCGCGGATGTCGACGTCGCGCGCGTCGTGCAGGACCGCATCCGCAACGGCACGTTCCGCGACGCCGCGCGTAACCATGCCGCCCACCTCCGTCGCCGCCGCATCAGCTTCATCGCCGCGCCGGAACTAAACAGCAAGCTGTCCCTCTCGCGCCGGATCGACCGCTTTCCGTTTGTGCCCGACGATGACGGCCTGCTCGATCATGACTGCTTCGAGGCCTACTCGATCCAGGTCCAGGGGCTGCGCCGCCGTCTCGAAGCGTCCGGCGTCAAGAAGGCCGTCATCGGTGTCTCAGGTGGACTCGACTCGACACAGGCCTTGCTGGTCGCCGTTCGCGCCTTCGACCTTATGGGCGCGAAACGGAAGGAAATCATCGGCGTCACCATGCCGGGCTTCGCCACCACCGAGGGCACGAAGTCCAAGGCGCATGCACTGATGAAGGAACTCGGCATTGATGCGCGCGAGATCGACATCAAGCCGATGGCGGGGCAGATGCTTGCGGATCTCGGCCATCCCTTCGCCAAGGGCAGACAAGTCTACGACATCACATTCGAGAACGTGCAGGCGGGCCTGCGCACCGACTACCTCTTCCGCCTTGCCAACAAGGAAGGCGGAATGGTCGTCGGTACAGGCGACCTCAGCGAGCTCGCGCTTGGCTGGTGCACCTACGGCGTCGGCGACCACATGAGCCACTACAACGTCAACGGCGCAGTCGCGAAGACGCTGATCCAGCATCTGATCCGCTGGAGCGCTGCAAGTGGCCACTACTCGGAAGGCGCAGCGCAGGTCATGCGCCAAATCCTCGACCAGGAAATCTCGCCTGAACTCGTGCCGCCTGGCGCCGACGGCAAGATCCAGTCCACCGAGGACACGATCGGCCCCTACAACCTGCACGACTTCTTCCTCAACCAGGTCATCCGTTGGGGCGCGTCCCCCACCCGCATCGCCTACCTCGCGCACGCAGCCTGGGGCGACGCCAGCCATGGCGAATGGCCCGCGCACACGGCGCCCAAGGACCGCGTCGCCTACGACATGCCCACCATCGTGAAATGGCTCGAGGTCTTCACGAAACGCTTCTTCCTCACAAGCCAGTTCAAGCGCTCG
>CAIMMO010000131.1 GCA_903842595.1 uncultured Alphaproteobacteria bacterium | reverse complement strand
GAAATCCCCATCATCGCTCTTCTGGATAGCGGACAGGAGTTGGGGCAGAGTGTCGTCGGTCATCGGATTCGATCCTCAGTTGGGGTTACGTCTCGCAACGCCACCCTGCCGGGATTCTCCGATGACCACCCCTCCCGCCGACCGCGCCCGGGGCGCGCGCTGACTCTTGCGGTCCGCGCGCCCGAAGCGCTCTGACAACGAATTTACACCATCTCCGTGGACGCTACCCAACTCCCTCGAAGCCAGCATCTGCCGGCTCAGGGCCGCGCTACAGGAAGCTGGCACAAGCGTTTCGATTGCGACAGCCAGAGGCATAGGCTACCCCCTGCGCTCAACGACCAAAGCGATGCAGGACAACCTGTGCGAAACGCTTAAAACTTACGGACAAAGCGCCAAAGTCAGCGTGGAATGATGATCCGCCCGCACGGCACGCGAGACCAGCAATTCTGGGAAGTGTAGGATAAAGCTGATCCGCTGGCCGAAAACTCCAGCTCAAAGCGAGGGCGTTTTCGGGAAGCGGATCAATCTTTGCAAGTCAGGACTCAAGAAGCAACAACAACAGCTCAGAGTAGCCGGGGGTCGTTTCGGCCAGGAAGCCGGCGACCCCTCTTTCGGCGTGCCAAAGATCGCCGGCGCGCAAGTTGATCGATCCAGCACCGGTCGTCAGCAGGCCACCTTGATCGCCGGGCCCAACCAGCAGAAACGTCGATTTGAATGGTTGGCCCACATGGGGCGCTAGCGAGACGAACGCCGAGAGCTGCGAAGTCCGACTAACAATCTGTAGATCGGCCAATGCTCCACCTGTCAGCTCGGCAAATGCTCGGATGAAGTTCCGTCCCGAGCTTGTGAGCCTGCCTGCGGCAGCACGGTGCCTGAGAAAATATGTCTGCACGCGCGGACGCCGGCCCGTGATGGATGACTCGTTGTTCCGCGGCGCGAAAAATCGTTCGACCGGAAGAGCCGACTCGACAAGCCTCAACTTGCTAGGCAGCAAGGCAAACGACTTCTCAAACGCTTGCTCTGCCAGCGCGAACGTCATCGGACTGCCCCACGTACTTTCAATTTCAGAGAGATCAGACTCGACTTGGTAGACGCGCGCCAACAACCTAGACCTTCGTCTAGGTCTTTGCCTGCAAATGCACTATTTGTATGGCGCTCTCCGCTTGGGCTGGAAGCCGAGAACACCCTTGCAAGGCGACCATCCATCGCAAGGTCACCCCGCCACCGCACCAAGGCATCTAAATCAGGTGTCGGTGTGAAACCGGCGACAGCCCTCGACTTTCTTTAGCCCGCACGCAATCTCGCGACAGCGCGCACGTCAGACAGCCTTCATTCTTCGGCTGCGACCGCGCTGCGCACGGCATTCACGAGCTCAGCGGGATCCACCGGCTTGGTCAGCACAGCGGTAAACAGCGGACTATGCGCGATGTGACCACCCTGTCCGGAGTATATGATAATGGGCAGATCAGCCCGCAACGCCTTCAGCCTCCTTGCCAGCTCCTGGCCATCCATGCCGGGCATGCGGAAATCTGTAACGACTGCGTCGAATGCAGACACATTGCTATCGAGGGCATCGGCGCCTGAAAGCGCGTAGGTGGCTTCGAACCCGGAGGCGACCAGGGTTTGCATCAGCATGCTGGCAACGAGCTCGTTGTCATCGACGACGAAAACCCGAGGTTTTGTTGTCCGCTGCCCTGAGACCGTGGACGTCTCGAGCAGCTCCTCCGTCCACTCCGCATCGGCATCGACAAAGCGGAAGACAAAGCGCGTCCCGACGCCCTCCGCCGACTGAATCTCAACACCGACAAGACCAGTCTCGGCCAGGGCAACCACAGATTCCAGTCCGAGGCCGCGCCCAGCCGAGCCTCGCTTGCTTGTATAGCCCTGCGTGAGTATCGCCTCGAGACGCTCCGGCGACATCCCTTCCCCATTGTCCTCGATCTCGACCACCCAGCGGAAGGCAGCAAGCGCCGGCCCCAGCATCTTGACCGTGGCGCCTGGAATGCGGGGCGACGCCCGCTGCTGCAGCCGCACAGCGATTGCCCCCGAGCCGCTGACGGCCTCAATCGCATTCTTGACCACATTCAGAAAACTCCTCGAGGCCAGAACCTCGTTCGCCATCGCTTCCGCATGGTCGACCTCGAAAAGGCTCGAAATGCTGATCGCATCGGCCTTCAGAGAATTGGCGATGCCAAGCGTGGTGTGGATCAGCGCGGGCAGATCAACACTCGCCGTGACGGTTGAATGTCGTTCGTCGGGCGCTGTGGACCGGATCAGTTCAAACGCCTGCTCCGTCGCCTTGAGGATCAAGTCTATGCGGTCCCTGTTGAGGTCGATCGCGGAGGGCGCCTGATGGATCAAGCGCGCAAAGCCATCAATGGCCGCAATCAGGTTTCCGAAGTCATGGGCCAGGGAGTTGTGCAGGGAGAACAATACTTCATTGCGTTCAGCAATCCTGAGCCGGGCCTCGAGCAGTCGCGCTCGCCTTTCCTGCTCCCGGCGCTTTGAAACATCGCGGGTTGCGCAGATCAAGCCGCCAGTTGGATGCAGCGTGAGGACGATCTCCTGGTGGACCGTACTGCCGTCCTGATGGCGTCCACTTGCCTCACCGCGCCAGGAGCCTTGCTGAATCACGACAGGGATTGCGTCCCGCTCAAGCCTCGCCGCTTCCTCATTGGTGTAGATCGTACGCCAGCTCTGACCGATCAGGTCAGCAGCCGGAATGCCGAACATGTCGATATGGGCCTGATTAAGGTAAACGTAGCAACCGTCGCTGTCTGTGATCGCCAGGCCGTCTGTCGCAGCGTCGACTGCTGCGCGAAACTTGTCCTCTTCAACACCAAGGAACGCCATGCGACTCATCCGGCCTGAAATTTGCATTACACTTTCGACGATAGGCGCAAGGCATAGACATTTATCTATGTCTTTCGGCTAGTTCCTTCGGCGAATCGCTTTGCCCGAAACTCATTCCAACTTGTGATCCCAGCCTAGCTTTAGTTCGTAGACGTAACGTATACTTCAGTCCGCACAATTACTAATTCGCGCTGTCCTTGGCCTTCTGCGAAATGGCATGCAGGCGATCGACGGAAGGAGTCGGACCTTGTCGCTTCACGCCTTGCTGATCGACGACCACCAGATCTTCCGCGAAGGTCTGAAGGGCCTGCTGAAGGCGCAGGCAGCCGTGGAAGACATAGCGGAAGCGACAACGCTGGCAGAGGGCCTCGCCGCCATCGCCATCCGGACCCCAGACATCATTACGATTGACCTCGACCTTCCCGACGGCTTCGGCGACGGCACGGTTTCGCGGCTCCGCGCGGCAGCGCCATCCGCGAGGCACATCGTGGTTTCTGCAACCGAGGATTCCGCAACCATTCTGGCTGCCCTTGCCGCCGGCGCGCATGGCTACGTTCCAAAGCGTCTTGCAGGCACGGAGGCGGCCCATGCCGTAAGGGAGGTGCTTGCAGGGCGGGTTTTTGTCCCGGCGAGCGTCCATGCTGGCGGCAGTTCGGGACCGGACAAGTCCCGTGTCCTTTCGGAGCTTGGCCGTCTGTCGCCGCGACAGCTCGACGTCGCGCGCGGGCTGGCGAGTGGGTCGACAACCAAGGTCATCGCCTACGATCTCAACCTTTCGGAAGGAACGGTGAAGCTTCATCTCAGCGCAATCTACAGGATACTCGGCTGCAGCAACCGGGCGCAGGCCGTCGGCTTGCTCAGCCGCATCGATCCCCGAGCACTTACAGTCGCGGGGCGATAGAGCTTCGCCTGACTACCTGTCCTTGAACGCAGCGCCGCTTAACACAATCATGTTGTGGCTTGGCCTTCGGACAGCTGCCTGCGGTTCCCCCGGCAACTGGTTCCAGGCCGCCCAAGCGTCAGAAAGACTGATTTGCCACTGCTTTAGCAGGGTATCCATATATGCCGCTGAAACCCAGATCGTACCGAAGGCTGGATCAAACCGGCTACCCAGGCGCAAGGGGTTCCTGAGCACGTCGGCCCCGATCTCCAGCGTTGCCGCAGCTTCCCCGAGATACCGGCTTACGCCCTCGAACACGTCGAGAAGCACTTCATAGCGATGCAATGACGAAAAAAAGGGTGTCGACGATTCTTCAGCAGACATTTGCGACCATGTCAGCACGCGCAGGCATCATGTGACTCACGGCAGACGCGTCGGCTTGCGAGGCTGGGGCTGCGGCCAAAACAGCATTCTTCCGGTCGTCATGAGTGCGCTTTGCCTTCAACCGGGACGGCAGCGACAGCAGCAACAGCACGGTGCCCACCACATACAGAACAGCGATAATTGATCCGTACGGTTCCGGCATGGTCTTCTTTCGAAAGGCCGGTCACTACACGCTCCAGGCTTCCAGCGCAGCGACACTCAGGAATCTCAACTCGCCTATTCAACACGCGAGATGCCAGAAGACGACCCTGCCATTCGCCGCCGGGGGCTCTCCATCTGGATAGCCTGAACGACCATAGACAGCACGGCATCGCCCGCACCTTTGTCCATCGGTTCGGCCAAGGGCGCCCTTCAAGTCCATGTTTACTCGCGTCCTGACTGGTGGAGCGACCAAACGAGGTCATGCATGCTCCAACCGCGCCCATATCGCCACAGCACGCGCCATGACAAGGCGATCCTGATTTCCGACCGAGGCCAGTTCATATCCGAGACGCGGCTGCTGCTCAGTGCGAACGATGTGACGAACCTTCTCATGGCGACAACGGTGGATGACGCCATCCAGCTGATACAGCGCGAAAGCTGCTACTGCGCTCTTGTCGACAATGCTCTCGCGGGCGGCACAGACATTGACGCGGTGACCCGCCTCCGCCGCGAGCTCGGATGGCCGGAGCTGACGGTCCCCGTCATTCTGATCACGGAGCGGACAAGCATGGAAGTCCTACGCGACGCCATGCTCGCAGGCGTGGATGAAGTGCTTCTGGCGACCATGACGCCCGAGTTACTTGCGGGCCGCATGTTGGGAACACGACCTCGGGCGCGTCCCTTCGTCTCTTCCGCTGAATATGGCGGGCCCTGCCGGCGACGTCGTTCCGGTGAGGCGCTGGTGGCGAATGAACTACGGCGCGCAAACGATATGGCTCCTGTCCAGATGCGAAGACTGGCGAGAGATGTACACAGCCACCTTGTTACCCCTCAGGCAACACAGCGAGCGAACCAGCTTCTGAATCCCTCCATGCCTGGGTGCAACCTCGAGGACTTGAGCGATGCTACTGCCGATCTCTACCAAGCCAGCTTTCCGTTGCAGGATGCGCGCATCTCCGGGCTTGCGCTTTTGTGCCAGACGCTTGCAGGCTCGCAGGATAGTCTCCCCAACGACCAAACACTCCTACTGGCGACCCTGCGCGCCCTTCTCGCGGTTCTTGAAAGCCGTCCGCAACGCGCCGCAGGATCCATCTCCACTCACGCAAGGCCGATTTACACCGTACAGCGGCAGGATCACTCGCGCCTGATTACTCAGCCTAGACTTTGATCCAGATCGCCAGCAACGGCAGATCTGGTATGTTTGTGCGGTCATCGTTCGAAATGGGGTTAACCCTGTCAGAACGGCGCGAGCGTCGGTGGTTTTCCACCTGAGGACGGGGAAGTATAGCGTGAGGTCTTGGGATTCTGACGACAAGAACTCAGGTTCGCAGCGGCCGGGCAGGCAGGGCTTGCCGCACGCCTTCGTCCTGCTTTCGAGGATGAAGAGTGGCCAGTCTGCCCCGCAAGCAAGGGCGATCGCGGTATCGGACGCCATGCGGCCCGACATTGAATCAATAGAGCGAGCTGTCGTCCTCGCGAGCAGGCTGGTGGCGCTCCTGCTTTGCGCAGGTTTCTGGATCGGCGTCATCAATCTTGCCAGCTGACGACACCGGACCCCGTGAGAAGGAAGCACGACTGGTCTGGGGCAACAGCGTTACACTTCGACAAAAGTCATAGACCAATGTAAGATTGTGCCTGACAGTCACCATTGTAGACGCGTTGTGCGGAGCACGTCCCCCAACCCTGTGCTCAGCAGAAAAGGGGTCAGCCTATGCGCTGGCCCCTTTTTTTGCTTTGTCGACTTGCGTGCGGATTCCGATGATGACGCCCACCTATTCCGAACAATCGACGCCCATGCGTTCCGATAATTCGACGCCCACCATTTTGCGGTGCGCAGGCGGTGTGGATAAATCCCCTGCTAGGGGTCTAGGTCAAGCGGGTTAAGCGG
>CAIMMO010000130.1 GCA_903842595.1 uncultured Alphaproteobacteria bacterium | reverse complement strand
TGGCCCAAAAGTCGCGCTCGCGTTTCAAGTGAATTTCCATGTAAGCGACGGCTGCGTTCCATCCCGCCACTGCTCCATTCGCAAAGTCGTGGTCCGACCAAGCTAGCGACAATTCATCTTGCGGGCGCGTCGTCACGTCTGCTTCTCCTGTGTGCTGCGGTGTTCGGTGTGCCGCTTCATGCGCGTGAGAATGGCGTCAATTCCTGACGTGCTTACGTCGTCCAGGTCGCACTCGTTGCGATACAGCGTCAGGGCTTCATAGAGTTCGGACGCCTCTTGTCGCGTCAGAACCAGCGGAACAGTTTCGTTGAAACGCCAAGCCATCACTTACCTCCCATAGCAGCGCGGATTTTGTCGGCGGCGGCGCGGGCGCTTTCAAATGCGATGGAAATTGGAACGGACACCCTCTGCTTACTGTCGATGACCATCGACAGCTCGCGCTCGATCCGCGTGAAAACATCCAGCGCCTCCGCAAGCAACTCGCGCTCTGGAAGGGCGGAGAGGGCGGCGCGCGTGTAGTTCACCGATGCAGCAATGAAGCGTGCGGTGTCCTCATTGTAAGTGACAGCGAGTTCTTCGCCTGTCGCGTTGACTAGCGTCTGATCCTGATCCTCGTGCGTCCTGAACCTAGTGCGGAAGCCGACAATGTCGCCTCCGCTGTAGGCAGCGAGCAACTCGCGCAGTTTGTCCTGGCTCATGCTGCTTCCTGTGCTGGCCTGTAAGTGCGCGCGATCGATATGAGCAGATCGCGGAATGCCTGGGGCGTGCCGATGCGTGGCGCGCTGTCCGTACCGCCCCCGCGTGCGCCAACTTCCCCGAGACGCTTGGCGCGCTTCAGGCCCATGCGCTCGATGACGGCAGGGTCAAGACGTGGCTCGCCAATGCCCCATTTCAGTTCTGGAAGCTTTACGTGATAGGCCAGCAACAGCGTCGGCTTTCGGGCGTAGTGTCCATACCGGCCCTGTTCCACGCAGCACGTCCAGCCGCCGTGAAAGTCTGCCGTGATCCATCCGCCTTCGCGCGGCGGGGTGTTGAGATTGAAGTGCGGCCAGGCATGACTGCCCCACGGGTGTTCGATGATGCCGCCCCAGCGCCTCACAGCGGCCAGCGCAGCGGAAAAGCAGCCGCCGTCATCGCCCTTGCGCTTGCGCTGGCCTGTCTGCTTGATGTGCAGCGGCTGGCCTGCCCATAGCTTCCCCCAGCGCTGGCACGGCGGATGCGCCACGACAGGATGCGGGCCGGCATACAGCCTGGCGTCCCGTTCTTCGTCCCACGGGTCCACGCCCGGCAGGTTGAAATAGGCCCCGCCTGTTTCGACGTAGAGGGCTGCGACGGTCATGCTCACCCCGCCTCCTCCACCCGCATCCGCTCCAGCCTGCGCGCCATCAGCATGGCGTGGACGGGCTTGTCCCGGCGCGTGTCGATCTCAAACCCCTTCACCCTCTCGCACGTACACGCAGCCGCGCGATCCTCTGCGTCTTGTACGTAGGCGTCGATGCGCGCGACGGTGCTGATCTTGATAGCGGCCAGCTCGTTGTGCCTGCCGTAATAGCGGCTTAGGATTTTCTGCGTGGCTTCGCGAATTTCTCTTGGGATATCGTCCGTCAT
>CAIMMO010000129.1 GCA_903842595.1 uncultured Alphaproteobacteria bacterium | reverse complement strand
GCTGCGTCCCGCAACGCCATCCGCGAGCATGGTGAGGCGCTTGGCTTCGATTTCAACTACAGTTCGGAGAGCCGCATCTGGAACACGTTCGATGCTCACCGACTGCTTTACTGGGCGGGGATCGAGGGGCGTCAGCTTGAACTGAAGGAAGCGCTGTTTGCCGCCAACTTCACCGAGCAGAAGTCGACGAGCGATCATGACGTTCTTGTCGGCGCGGCGAAGGTCGCCGGCCTCGATGGGGCCAAGGCGAAGGAGGTCCTGGACTCAGGCGCCTACACGAGGGAGGTCCGCGCTGAAGAAGATGTCTGGCGCAACCGTGGCATCAATGCGGTGCCCTCGGTGATCTTCAACCAGCGCTGGATGATCCAGGGCGGTCAGCCGCCTCGCGTGTTCGAGCAAGCCATTCGCCAGATCATCGACGGGAGCGCCACGCCGGCCTGACGTCTGTTGGTGTGGTCAGCCCAGCACGATCGCACGTTGGTGCAATGCTTCGAGCGCGGCTTCGGGTGTCGATGTGTCAGCCATGAGCTGGCGGAAGCTTTCCGGCAGGAAGCCGCCTTCGATCATGTGGTCGACAAGCGTGAAGTACGGTCGCCAGTAATTGTTCTCTGACAGGAAGGCCATCGGCTTGCTGTGTAGCGACAGCTTGGCCCAGGAGAGGGTCTCGACAGCCTCTTCCAGCGTACCGATGCCGCCGGGGAGGACGATAAGGCCGTCAGCTTCGTCGAGCAGCGCCTGTTTCCGCTGGTGCATGTTGTCGGTGTAGCGATTCTCGATCCCGTCGAGCACGCCTTCGAGCTCGCGGAGGAAGTGGGGCATGACGCCGAGCACCTTGCCGCCGGAGTCGCGCGCGGAGGTAGCGACCGCGCCCATCAGGCCGACATTGCCGCCGCCATAGACAGTGCGCCAGCCGCGCGCGGCGATGGCCTTGCCAAGCTTCTGGGCAAGCTTGATGTAGCTGGGGTCCGATCCCGGGGCGGAACCACAATAGACCGTGACGGACGAAATTCCGGACATTCTTCTTCTCGCTTTTCTTCAGCGCCATAGATGCGACGGTTCGCGCCGGGGGGAAAGCCGGGTCGCTGAGGCCTTTCTCCGGTTCTTTGGGCATGCTGACAAAGGGGCGGCAGGAGGGCGGCGCGGGAACTCTGGCGTTTCCGGCAGGCCGCGCCTATTTGTCTGCCCATGGCCAGACATGCTCACAGTGCTTCCCCCACCGACGTCGACGCGATCGAGTCGGGTGATGCGGGGATTGGCGTGTCGCTGGCGCGGATCGGCAAGATCATGTCGCGGCCGGAGTTGAAGCGGTGGCGGCCGGTTATGGTGCTTGCGCTGCTGCTGACACTGGCCTCGAAGGTATTTGCGGTTTACGCGCCGGTATTCTTCGGCGACGCCATCAACGAGATGACCGGGACGGATGCCGCGATGGCGGCAGTTATCCTGCTGCTGGCCTGGTGGACGGGCGCGCGCCTGTTGTCGGCGAACCTGCCTTACCTGCGCGATGCCTTGTTTGCGCCTGTGAGCCAGGATGCGCAGCGGTTGGTGGCGGTGGAGGCGTATGGTCATGCGCAGGGGCTGTCGCTGGCGTTTCACCAGACGCGGCGGACGGGGGCGCTGAACCGGGTAATCGACCGGGGCGTTGCGGCGCTCGACTATCTGATCCGCTTTCTCGCCTTCAACATCGGGCCGACGCTGATCGAGCTGGCGCTGGCGGCGTATGTGTTGACGACGCGTTACAGCTGGATCGCGGCAGTGATCGCGGTTGCGACTGTGGCGCTCTATGCGGTGTTTACCGGCGTGCTGACGGGATGGCGCGCAGAGCAGCGGCGCAAGCTGAATGCAGCGGATACGGAGCTGCGGGCGCTGGCGGTGGACAGCCTCACCAATTTCGAGACGGTGAAGGCGTTCGCGGCGGAGACACGCGAGACCGAGCGTTACGATGCGGCGATGCAGACCTACAACCGCAATATGGTGGATGTGTCGCGTTCGCTAGCCCTGCTGAATGCGGGGCAGGATATCATCATGGCGCTGGGTCTCACCGCGGTGGCGGGCATCACCGCGCTTGCGACGTTCAATGGCCAGGTGCAGGCGGGAGACATGGCGGCTGTGGTGCTGATCATGAGCAATCTGTATCGGCCATTGTCAGTGCTGGGTTGGGCTTTCCGCGAGATCAAGCAAGGCGCGATCGACCTGGAGAAGCTTTACGGTCTGCTGAACATGAAGCCAGATGTGCAGGACGCGCCGGATGCGAAGCCGCTGGTGGTGAAAGGCGGTGAGGTGCGCTTCGATGGCGTCAGCTTTACGCATGACGCCCGCTCGGCAGGAATCGATGGCGTGTCGTTCACCGTGCCCGCCGGGACCAAGCTTGCCGTTGTCGGTCCGTCTGGTTCGGGCAAGTCGACGCTGCTGAAGCTCCTGTTCCGTTTCTATGACACCAAGGGCGGGCGCGTGGTGGTGGACGGACAGGATGTACGTGGACTGCAGCAGGAGTCTCTGCGCGACGCGATCGGGCTGGTGCCCCAGGACGTGGTGCTTTTCAACGCGTCGATGAGGGAAAACGTGCTTTATGGCCGGCCCGACGCCAGCGATGCGGAGCTGCGCGAGGCTGCGACGCGGGCGCAGTTGATCGAGTTCATCGACCGGTTGCCGAACGGATGGGAGACGCGGGTTGGCGAGCGGGGGGTGAAGTTGTCCGGCGGCGAAAGGCAGCGCGTGGGCATTGCGCGCGCGATCCTGAAGAACCCTGCGATCCTTGTGCTGGACGAGGCGACGAGTGCGCTGGATTCAGCAACCGAGCAGGAAGTGCAGGGCGCGCTGGACGAGGCGGCCAAAGGGCGGACGACGATTATGGTCGCGCACAGACTCTCGACCGTGGCGGGAGCAGACGAGATCATCGTGCTGGATGCGGGCAAGATCGTGGAGCGCGGGACGCATCGCGAATTGCTCGATCGCGGCGGGCTCTATGCGGATCTGTGGAGCCGGCAGTCGCGCGCGCATGAGGATGCAAACGCGATGGTGGCGGAGCGGGTGGCTTAGCGTATCGCCGAGACTATTGTCCGACCCACTTCGTCCCGGTCGGCGCCATCCCGGATTCCTGGTACACGGCCTCGCCCTTGCCGATGGCGTAGTGGGGATCGTTGGCCTTGGCGACGAACACGCTTCCCGCCGGATAGACTTTGGTCGCGCTGGGGTCTGCGGTCGTTCCGAAGCCGTAGTGCAGCACGCCGGAGAGGACTGTGATCATGCGGTCGTCGGGATGGCTGTGTGGCGGCATCAGCGCGCCGTCGGTGATGTGGACGCGGATCGTGTAGAGCCCGGGTTGGGTCGGCGCGCCCAGCACAAAGGCGGCGTTCATCCCGGTTGCATTGGCGATGGGGGCGTAGGTGACGCCCTGGATCCAGTGATCGTGGACGGCGGGTGCGCTGGCGCAGCCCGTCAGCGCCAATGCGCAAAGCGAAAGCATCAGTCGCATCGAAATCTCCCGGTCCTGACGCCAGCCTTTCCTGATCTGCAGGTACAGTAAAGAGCCAGTATTGTGCAGGCGCCTTGTCTCGCTGCGTGTCGTATCGCACATCAGGCTGGTTGCCGAAGGAACAGTGAATGACCGATTCCGCCGCCTACACCCCCCCGAAAGTCTGGACCTGGAACAGGGAGAGTGGCGGGCGCTTCGCCAACATCAACCGGCCGATCGCGGGGCCGACGCACGAAAAGGTGCTCGCTGTCGGGAAGCATCCTATCCAGCTGTACTCGCTTGGCACGCCCAATGGCGTGAAAGTGACGGTGATGCTGGAAGAGCTGCTGGTGCTTGGTCATGCGGGCGCTGAGTATGATGCCTGGCTGATAAACATCGGCAAGGGTGAGCAGTTCTCGAGCGGCTATGTGGACATCAACCCGAACTCGAAGATTCCGGTGATGGTAGATCATGGCGAGCCAAAGCCGGTGCGGGTGTTCGAGTCCGGTTCGATCCTTGTGTATCTCGCGGAGAAGTTCGGCGCTTTCCTGCCGACCGATCGCGTGGCGCGGACGGAGACCCTGAACTGGCTGTTCTGGCAGATGGGCTCTGCACCGTTTCTCGGCGGCGGCTTTGGACATTTTTACGCATATGCGCCCGAAAAGTGGGAGTACCCGATCGACCGCTATGCGATGGAAGTGAAGCGGCAGCTGGATGTGCTGGATCGAAGGTTGGGCGAGAGCGAGTATCTGGCCGGAAGTGACTACACGATCGCCGACATGTCGGTCTGGCCCTGGTATGGCGCGCTGGTGAAGGGTGTTCTCTACAACGCTGGCGAGTTCCTCGCTGTGCATGAATACAAGAACGTCATTCGGTGGACCGACCAGATTGCCGGGCGCGCCGCGGTGAAGCGGGGGCGGATGGTGAACCGCACATTCGGAGCGCCGGAGAGCCAGTTGCACGAGCGGCATGACGCGAGCGATTTCGAGCTGAGGACGCAGGACAAGCTCAACCCATCGACCTGAAGGCGTTGACCTGCGTTGGCGCGGGTGCGAGCCGGCCTTCAACCAAAGAGCGGTGCATGCGCGCGTTTTTCTTTGCGGTAGTCTTCTGGTGGGTGTCGATCCTCTACGTGTTCATGGCGGCGGTGCTGGCGCTGACGCCGGGTCGTGCCGGTGTGCGCTGGGCGGTGAAGCGTTATTCGCGGCGTATGGTGCAGCTGATGATGCTGGTTGGCATCCAGCCCGAGGTGCGCGGGCGCGAGCGGCTGCCGCCGCCGCCATTCATCGTGGCGCCGAAGCATTCGAGCTATGGCGATGGCTTCGTGATGTATGTGCAGTTCGACGACGTCGCGTTCGTTACGGGCGACCATCTCGAGCGGTTTCCGCTGGTGCCGAAGGTGCTGGAGAAGCTGGGTGCGATCGTGATCGACAATTGCGGCGGGCCCGATGCGCGCAAGGATCTGGCGGCGAGTTTCGCCAGGGCGGCGGATGAGAAGCGCATCGTGCTGATCTATCCCGAGGGGCATCTGACCAAGGTGGGCGAGCACAAGCGCATCCGCGCGGGCGTCTGGCACATGCAGGAGACCTCGCAATGGCCGGTGGTGCCGGTGGCGACGAGTCTCGGGCTGCGCTGGCAGGAGCAGGACTATGCCAAGTATCCCGGGCCCGCAGTGATCGAATTTCTCGATCCGATCCCGCCGGGGTTGGGGAAAGATGAGATGGTGGAGCGTCTGGGAGAGGCGATCCGAACGAACACCGACCGGCTTATCGAGGAGGGGCGGGTTTGGGATAGGGCGAAGGGGGTGGAGCGAAGATAACAGAAATCCCGAGACGACACTTCCGTCTAGCGGCCTGCGATCGTCATGGAGTCAAGGAACGCCATCACCGCTGGAAATGTTTCGGCTTTTTCCTCCGCGTATACGAAACACATTATCGAGACGACCTGCGTATGGTGCGAATCCACGAGAAAAAACTGACGCCCCTCAGAGGTAGTATCGTAGGCGGTGGAGCCGAACTTGAAGACGACGACACCCTGTCGTTCTTCAAACGAGGTGTAATGGCGCGCCTCTCCTTCCTGCATCGAGGGGCCGGTGTATTGCCGCAACACACTGTTTTCCTCGGCCTGGTCTCGACCAAAAGAAGGACGCGCGCCCGTTTTGATAGAGCACTTTCGCCAAGTTTTAGGATTGCGTGATTCGATCTCAAGCGTCGTGTTTGTAAGCTCGCTTGTTTGCCAGTCCTCTGAGACGGAGAAGGAAAGCTTTCCGTCCAGAAGCGTTACCGGCAATTCGTCTGCGCAAGCCAAGCCCAAGAAACCGATCTGAGCGATCAGGCCAATGCAACACGCACGCTGCATAAAGAGTTTCAATTGCGTGACCCCTATTGCCCGCCGAACGAAACCACTACTGTCGCCCAGAGGCCGAGCTTCGACGAACTGGAGTCCTGATGGCAACCCGCAAACCCCAGCGTGATGTCGAGAAAACCTACACCCGCGCGCAGTTTGTTGCGAAGCTGCGGCGGTTTGCTGATAGCGTCGAGGCGGGTGAGCCATTCGTGATCCAGGTCGCTGGAGAACGCATCCATGTCCCCGCGCGCGCTGTATTCAACATCGAGCACGAGCGCGGAAGCGACGGCGAAGAGATAGAGTTCCAGATGAAATGGAAGGTCGACAAATGACAACAGCTCATGATTTCAGCTTCACTGCGATCGACGGCAAGGCTTTGCCGCTGAGCCAGTTCAAAGGGCATCCGGTGCTGGTGGTGAATGTCGCCTCGAAGTGCGGGCTGACGCCGCAGTATGAGGGACTGGTCTCGCTGTATCACGATCTGAAGGACAAGGGGCTTGTGGTGCTCGGCGTGCCGTCTAACCAGTTCATGGGACAGGAGCCGGGCACGAACGACGAGATCGCATCGTTCTGCTCCGCCACGTTCGGAGTCGATTTTCCGCTCACCGAAAAGACGGATGTGAAGGGTGACACGGCCCACCCCTTCTACAAGTGGATGAAGCAGGAGCTCGGCGAGCCGGCCGACCCGCTGTGGAATTTTCACAAGCTGCTGTTCGGCAAGGACGGCCAGCCCATCATGGCGTTCGGCCCGCGCACAGAGCCGACCGCGCCTGAGATCCGCCAGGCCGTCGAGGCGGCGCTTTAGGGAGGGCGGCATGTTCAGTCTTGCGCTGTTGCTGGCAGATATCGAGGGGCTCCAGCAACGCGCAGCCGTACGCGAAGCGATACGCGACAAAATCCAGTATGGGGTCGAGACGACGATCGCTGAAGACATCGACCGCTACATGGAAGGCGTGCCTCAAGACCTGCGTATCCTTGGGGGCGATGGCTCAGTCACTGACTGGGGTGCATTGAAAGCCAAGCAGCTGCAGGCGTGGGACGTCATCACGCGGAAGAACCTGCTGGAGATCGATGTCACTGGCCTTGAAGTTGGTTGTGACAGCACGTGCGCGACAGCGGCCACGGATCAGCGCTGGGAACGCAAGATGATTGGCAAGGACGGCGTGACCGAGTTCAACATTGTCACGACGCAAAAGCACATCGAAGCGTGGGAGATACGCCACAGTCGCTGGGCGCAGGTCAGCATCGAAGGGCTGGGCGGCACGACACTCGTTGATGGAGGGCCTTATTGAATGACAACTGCATTCGATTTCTCGTTCACGGGCCTCAATGGCGAGCCGCTGCCGCTGAAGAAGTTCGAAGGGCAGGCGTTGCTGGTCGTGAACGTGGCCTCGAAGTGTGGGTTCACGCCGCAGTATACGGGACTGCAGGCGCTTTATCAGGAGATGCATCCGCGCGGGCTCACAGTGCTCGGCGTGCCGTGCAACCAGTTTCTCTGGCAGGAGCCGGCGAAGGAAACCGAGATCGCGGCGTTCTGCGCGGTTACCTATTCCGTCACCTTCCCGATGACGGAGAAGACACACGTGAAGGGCGGCCATGCGCATCCCTACTTCAAGTGGATGCGGGAACGGCTCGGCAAGGCGGCACATCCAGCGTGGAATTTCCACAAGCTGCTGACCGACAAGACGGGCGCACCGGTAGCCGCGTTCAAGTCGAAGGTTGAGCCCGGAAGCGCCGAACTGCGGGGCGCGATAGCGCGGGTGCTGTAGTGCTCGGCCGACTCATTGCGAATAAATGCGCATGTGGCCAGGTGGCATTGCGTTACGTCAGTTCAGATCGCTCCATCGTGAATTCCACGAGTGCTGTAGCGCAAGACGCGATGGCAATGGAGGGATTTAGATGCGCCGCGTAGCGCGTGAACCTCTCGTCTACGGGACTGGGCGCTCGCCAAGCGATCAAGGCTCAGCGATATTTTGCACTTATGCGACAGACGAATCCTGCAACGGGCTGATAAATGTAGCAGTGCGGGCGACAAAACCCTTTCCAATCAGCAGGGCGAACGATGAAAACGAGAGCCGTCACCGCCACTGTCCTGGCGGGACCGTCCCTGGTCTCGGGAAATGCCTTCGCCCAGACCGGGAGCGTCGGCGCCACGTACGCGCGCACCGAATCCGATACTTGCGACTTCGATTCCTATCGTATCGATGGCGAAGCGATCTTCGACACGGGCGCACCCTGGGGCCGTCATCGTGACGGGCGACTTCACGGAAGCCTATGACACCGACGGCGTCGGCGCTCTTGAGGGCCACCTCATCAATCGTGGGGCAAACAGCTCATGGGGCATCTTCGTCGGCGCTGCCGACACGGATGGCAGCACGGTTCTGTGGACGGGCTTCGAGTACGCTCAGTACTTCGGATCCTCGATCCTCGATCCTCGATCCTCGATCCTCGCCTTCAACCTGAACTTCGCGTCTGACAACGACGTCGACGTTGAAGGCTACGGCGCAAACGGGAAGTACAGCAACTTCACGAGTGATAACCTGCGCTTTGACGTCGCCGCTGGTGTTGGTCGTGTCGACGCGCTGGGCAAGGAGGGCCACTTTGTTGCAATCGGCGCTGGCTTCTAACATCGCTTCGATGGCAGGCCGTACTCTGTCGGCGCGGGCTATACACGGGTTGATGGCGACGCAAACGGCTCCGAGGCCGATGTCTTCGGCGCGACACTGCTCTGGAGCTCCGGCGACACCACGCTGAAAGCGGCTGATCCTTCGGGCAAGACCTCAAAGGGTCTCGGCTCGGCCCTTGCGCCGTTCTAGGCCTACAGATCCAGCGGAGCCGCCTTTGCGTTATGGCGGCGAAGATTGCGGGGCGGTCCTTCTGGATCGCCCCGCTTTCGTTGGGGGTTTGGCTAGACGTCCGGGCTTTCGCGCGGGCCGTCCTTGGCGTGGATCCAGCGCAGAAGAGGCTTCAAGGGCAGCACCCAGGCGAGCCCCACGATCGGGAAGTACAGAAGCTTCCACGCCCAGTGCTCGGACGAGATGCGATCGCCGACCACTCCTGCGACGGCGATATAGGCCACCATCCAGGCGACAATGACCAGAGATCCGATCAGCTTGCGCATGTTGCGCCTCCCTGCGGCTTTCTCTCCGCTGGTCTTCCGTTGTCACAGGTAGGATAAGCGCGCAATGAGCGAGGCTGTCGCGATATCCGCGGTTGCAAGTCCCATGGCGCCGTCAAAGGGCGTGGGCTTGCTGCGCGCATGGTTGCTGCTGATCGCGGTCATGGTCTACCTGATGATCCTGGTCGGCGGGGCGACGCGGCTTACAGATTCTGGGCTGTCGATCACGGAATGGCAACCGCTGCTGGGCGCCATCCCGCCGATGTCCGATGCCGACTGGCAAACCGCGTTCATCAAATACCAGACGATGACGGCCCAATTCCACGTCAACAACCCGGACATGAGTCTTGATGGTTTCAAGGGGATCTACTGGTGGGAGTGGGGGCATCGACAGCTCGGGCGGGTGATCGGTTTGGCGTTCGCAGCACCCTTCCTGTTCTTCTGGCTGACGGGACGTGTCTCACGGAGACTGCTGCCACATCTCATCGTGTTGTTCATGCTCGGCGGCCTGCAGGGTCTGATCGGATGGTGGATGGTGGCGTCAGGCGTCAACAGCGAGCTGACTTCGGTCGCGCCCTATCGGTTGATGACCCATTTCTGTCTGGCGCTGCTGATTATCTCTTATTGCTTCTGGCTTTGGCTCGAGCTTGGAACCAAGCGGCAGGATGTCCCTGTGCAGGCAAAGGGCTGGGCGACGAGCATCCTTGCAGTTACCGCGCTTCAGATGGCGCTCGGCGCGCTGGTGGCTGGCCTGGATGCGGGACGGGGGTTCACCGACTGGCCGCTGATGGCAGGCGAGGTCGTGCCGGAGACGATGTGGGCGCTCGATCCGGTCTGGCGAAATCTGTTCGAGAATCCGGCGACAGCGCAGTTCGTTCACCGTCTGACCGCGTACGCGCTACTCGCCATTGCGATCTGGTGCGCGTGGCGCTTTCGGACGCAAAACTGGTCACTGTTTCCGCTGTTTGGCGGCCTGGCGGCGATGCAGGCGGTGCTTGGCGTCGTGACGCTGGTGAACGCTGCCCCGGTGGACCTGTCGCTCGCGCACCAGGGACTTGGCGTGATCCTGCTGGTGGCGGCGACGCGCGTCAGGTGGACGGCAAGCGTTCCTCAGGCCGACGCGGCTGCGAAAAGCTCCTTCGCAAGGGGATAGTCAGGCTTGCCGTTTGGCGCGCGAGGAACATTCGCGACGACCTGCAGCCTGCGCGGCGCCTTGTAGTGGCTGAGGCGGCTGCGGACGTGCTCGATCAGGTCTGCGGGCGCGGCCTGTGTGCCCGGCTCGAGTGAGACGACGGCTGCAACAGACTGACCAAAGCGATCGTCGGGCATGCCGAAGACGAGAGCGTCCACCACCTTGGGATGGGACTTGAGGCTTTCTTCCACTTCCTCGGGATATATCTTCTCACCGCCGGAATTGATGCAATGACTGCCGCGGCCGAGCAGCTTGATGCGTCCGTCTGATTCCACCATGGCGTGATCGCCGGAGATCAGGTGGCGGATGCCGTTGATCTCGACATACGTTCGCGCGGTCTTTTCGGGATCCTTGTAATAGCCGAGTGGAAGGTTGCCCCATTTGGCAACGAGGCCGACTTCTTCCGAGCCGGGCGGGATTGGCGTGAAGTCATCTGCCCGCACGACAACGGTGTTCGGTGCATCGAAGCGAGCCTCATCCGCTTTCATCTCACGGGTCGTGATCGATGCTCCGAGTCCGGTGGCTTCCGAGGCGCCAAAACTGTCGTACAGGATCACGTCCGGCATGAACTCGAAGAGGCCTTGCTTTGTCTCTGGGCTCCACATCATGCCGCTGGACGTGATGGTGCGCATGGAGCGAACATTGTAGCGGCCGGGTTCGCCGCGTAGCGCGTCGAGCAGCGGCTTTGCGAAGGCGTCGCCGACAATGGCCATTCCGCCGGTCTGAAAAAGAGTCATAGCGTCGAGTGCTGAGGGCGCATCGAAGCGCGCAGACCGGGTGATGACGATGGGCGCGCCCTTCGAGAGCGCGCCGAAGCCGGTGAACATGCCGGTGCCATGCATCAGCGGCGGGGCGACATAGATGGGCATCCGGCCTTCATTGCGGCGGATCTGGACCTGCAGCGCCTCAAGCGTGGCGGGAGGCTCCAGGCCGAGCTGTGCGGCGCGTCCGGGGCCGAGGACATCCCACCACACATTGCCCGGCCACATAACACCCTTGGGCATGCCGGTGGTGCCACCTGTGTAGAGCAGGAACATGTCATCGGGCGAGCGCTTGATGTCGAGCTTCGAACCATCGCCAGTGGCGAGGTCGTCAAGAAAATCGAAGCCGTTGATACGCGCGCCGGCGCAGACCCACAGCTTGACGCCAGGCATGCGCGATTTGAGTGCGCGAGCGTTGTCTGCGTAGTCGGCGTCGAAGACCACGATCTCCGCGTCGCTGTTGTCGATGAGGTAGGCGAGTTCGTCGGGGCCGTAGCGATAGTTCACGTTCACGGGCGCGAGTCGCGCCTTCATCGCGGCGACGAAGACGAGCGGGTAGCCGGCACTGTTGCGCATATACTGCGCGACCTTCGCGCCGGGTTTCAGGCCTGCGGCTAGAAAGGAGCGCGCGAGTGCGTTGCTGGCGGCGGTAAACTGGCCCCAGGTATATCGGTCGCCGTCACAGAAAATGGCGGGGTCATCCGGCTGGACGGCGTCTGCGACTGCGTCAAACACATCTCCGTAACCGAATGACATCGCGACTTCTCCGTGTGTGCGGCGCCGAGCGTCGCGGCGCCAGCTGACGAACCCTAATTGTACTCCACAGTCTGGTAGCGGAACTCAAGGCTATCATTTGCAGGTACCGTGACGCGGAAGATTGGCTGGCCGTTCTTCCGCTCTGGATCGCGATCGGCGCGGACGAGCTCCTCGTTGTCCGCAAGGTAGACGCTCACCTCAGCCTGGATGGGGAAGGGGTGGGCGTTGGTGATCTCGACAAGGTCGATCATGTTGAAACGTGCGCCGGTGCGGATGGTCTGGCCTTTGACGCCGGGCGGCGGCGCATCGGGGCGCTGGCGGCTCTCGGTGGTCTGGCGGATCTGGACGGCAGCGCCGCCGGACAGGAGGAACTCGGTCTCCTCGTTCACTGCGAGATCGCGCAGGTTGGTTTCGCCGGCGAGCAGGCGACGTGACGCCGTCCCGCTGCCAGCCGTCTCGAACACGGAGACACGACCGGAGGGCAGCGGAATGCCAAGATTGCTGGCCGTGTCGTTCTGCGTGCGGAGGATGACCTCCATTGGCTGGAACTCAATCGTGTTGTTTGGGTAGAGGTCGGAGTCGTAAACGCGCGAAATCGGGACTGCGAGACTGTCGAGCAGGCGGACCTGCTTGGCTTGTCGGCTCGCGACCGTAGACCGGTCGGGCACGCGGTAGAGCTTGAGGTCGCCGAGATCTTCCTGTTCTGCGCGCCGTGCGCCGGTCACGACAACGTCATCCATCTTCGATTCCGCCATCGCCATAGCTGCCGGCGGCGCTGGCATCGCCATGTAATCCCGACTGGAATAGCGACCGGGTTCGAAGCCGAGCGGATAGGCGCGTTCGATGTAGACGGGATCCGGCGAGTCGCTGGTCGATCCACGGGGCCAGCAGCGGGCGAGGATGGGGCGGCCGAAGTCGATCGGTTCGATCTCGCCGCTGTCGCGGTTGAGGCGCCCGGCGACGATCTGGACGCGGGCGTTGGGAAAGCCCGTGCCGTTGCCGTTGGCAAGCGTGATCCAGCCTCCGACATCCAGTTTGCGGCCATCGGGCGACAGGCTGACGACGTAGTCGGCCGCCCAGTCGAACCCGCGCGCGAGATAAGACAGCTGCACCGTCGCTTCGATGCGCTGGTTTACGCGTGTGAGAACAGAAAGGGTT
>CAIMMO010000128.1 GCA_903842595.1 uncultured Alphaproteobacteria bacterium | reverse complement strand
GAACAGCTTGTTGTAGACGCCCAGCATGAACTTGCGCAGGCCGGCGTCCTTGGACATGTCGCCCGTCTGCGCGCCTGTGCGCGCTTGGGCAAATTGGAAGTCAGCCATGGTCTGTGTTTCAACCCTCTATTGCGACGGGATACCCGTCAATGCCGTTGAATAATGGGGTTGCGGGCTGCGCAATGCAAGCAAATCCGGCCTCGCTCGCATGCAGCTGGCGAGACCGTGAACGCCGTAAATGGGCTGCTAACCGTCGATTTCGGCGCGGTTCAGCCGGTAGCTCTGCTGTAAGCTAAGTTACGCTCTGCAGCAACCTGCGCCGACGGCTTGGCGCGCAACCGCAGGCAGCTAGGATGAGGATGCATGAGCCTTCGTCTTTTCCTGGCCGTCCCGATTCCCGAAAGCATCGCCGACCGGCTGCTGACGCTGGAGGCAGATGTGCCAGGTGCGTCCTGGCGCTCGGCGGAGCAATACCACCTCACCCTCCGCTTCATCGGTGACGTGAATGAGGCCATCGCCCGCGACATCGACACGGAGCTCGGCCGCATCAGCGCAGCACCCTTCGAGATCGCGCTCTCGGGCGTCGGCAGTTTTGGCGGCCGGGAGCCTTCCGCGCTCTGGGCAGGCGTGTCGGCCCCGCCAGACCTCGCCCGGCTCGTGAGCGCCTGCGAGACCGCCATCCGCAATTGCGGCCTTGCGCCCGAGAGCCGCAAGTACAAGCCGCACGTCACGCTCGCCTACCTGAATGGCGCCCTCGACCACGAAGTCGCGCACTTCCTCTCCGACGCCGCAGAGTTCCGCACCGCCCCCTTCCCCGTCGACCATTTCTGCATGTACGCCTCCCGCGCCACACGGGCGGGCAGCCGCTATACGGAAGAAGCGGTTTATCCGCTCGCTGGGTGAGCCAGACAGCAGAAAGCGCGCCCGAAGGCGCGCTTTCCATGAGTTCTGTGCTGAGGGAGGCTCTACTCCCGGCCTTCCATCTCGGCGGCCTGACGATGCAGGCGGGCGATCCGGCGTTCGGTCGGCGGATGCGTGGCCGATGTCGTGCGGCGCGGCCCCTGCAGCGGATCGATGACGAAGGCATGCGCTGTCGCGGGCGAGCGCTCCGCAAGCGGGTTCAGCAGCGAAGACGTGTGGCGCTCGAGCTTCAGCAACGCATTGGCGAGGTTCACCGGGGCGCCGCAGATTTCGCCAGCGTGCTTGTCGGCGGCGTATTCACGGGCGTGGCTCTGCCCGACGCGAGCGATCAGCCCCGAGACGATGCGGGAGACGCGCTTGCGCTGTCCGAAGGGGTAAGCGAGCGACCCGAAAATCGTGGTCAGCACGACAGACAGCGCGGAGCAGATACCCATTGCCAATGCATCGCCGCGCTTTACATGCGCCAGCTCATGCGCCACCACCGCCGAAACCTCTGCGCGTGACAGGGTCTTGAGCAGGCCGTCGGTGACGGCGATCGAGGCGTGGTTGGTGTCGCGGCCGGCCACGAAGGCGTTCGGCTGGAAAGCGTCGATGATGTAGGTGCGTGGACGTGGCATGTTGGCCTTCATGGCCAGGCGGTCACAGTCGGCGACGAAGGCGCGGATCATCGGGGATGCATCGTCTGACGACACCTCCCTTGCATTGTGGAGCTTGAGCACGATCTTCTCGGCGTACCAGAAGACCACAAGGTGGAATCCGAGCGCGACCAGGGTGCCGACCAGCGCCCCGTCTCGGCCCGCTATCCACCATCCCAGCCCGGCAAAGGCGAGGTGGATCAACAGCATCAGTCCAGCGGCCTTGAAATAGCTCATGGAAGCTCTCTCACGCGAATAATCGTCCCTCCGAGGCAGGAGGTTTGGTCATCTTGGTGAAAGCTTTCTTTCCAAAAGCAAAAAAAATGGTGAACGTGACCGCGATGGACAATGAAACTCGACAATCAGACGAACAGCGTGGCGCATTGGCCTCGCAAAGTGAATCCTCAGCGCCCGCGGCGGATATTCCCGGCGCAGCTCCTGGCAAGACCCTGAGCGCCGAAGCCATTCGGGCACTCCAGGAAGCCGAGGCGCGGCGCCAGGCCGCGGCGCCGGTTGCTCTTGCGCCGGAAATCAATGGTCGCCGCGAGGGCGAGGAGCCCACACGCTATGGCGACTGGGAGAAAAAGGGTCTCGCGGTCGATTTCTGATTCACCATCGAAACTATCGCGGCGCCTGAGTTCGATTGCCTTGCCCGCCGCCGGCGTTAACGGTTGACGCGGCATGGGCGCTGCATCGCTCGCCTGACAGATGCCTGGAAGACGCCGATGAAACTGATCAGCCTCCTGGCCGCCGGCCTGATCGTTCTTTCCGCTGCGAGCCCGGCTTTTGCGGACGGACGCAACCGCAGGCCGCCGATTTCGGCCCCGACGCCCCCGCCGCTGCGCATTCCGCCGCCGACACCGCCCTCGCCTCCCCCGGTTGCCTTGCCGCCGACACCCATCAAATCCGGCCCGCCGCCGATCACCCTGCCGTCCGATTTCGGCACAGGCGGGGTCGGCATCGACATCAATGGCGGCTCGGGCGGCGGCGGCCGCCTGATCGTCATCGCCGGCTCATCCGCCCGCGCCCAGGCTTCAGCTATGTCTTTTGCCTATGCCAGCGCCACCGCGATCTCGTTTGGTGGCGGCAAGGGGCATGGCGGCGGCGGGTGCGGCTGCAAGTAAGCTATAGCCAGCCGCGCGCCTGCTCGTCGCGCCAGAGGTGCGCAGCGCCGATCAGCGGCGCGCTTTCGGAAACAACCAGGCTGACTGGGATGGGCTCCATCAGGCCTGAGCGAACGCCGCGTGCGTAGAAGCGTTCGAGAGACTCGCGCTCTCTCAGCCACGGATCGAGATGTTGCGATACGCCGCCGGCGATGAAGGCGCCGCCCGTGGCGTTGGCGACCAGCGCCAGATTGCCCATGGCCGTCATCACTGTGCGAGCGCGCAGGCGGCAAAACGCGAGAGGCACGGCATCGCCTGCCTTCGCCGCGTCGATCAGCTCTGCCTGTGAGAGCGGTTTCGGCGTCTCGCCCATCACCGCATACAGGGCGTCGCGCGTGTCAGCGAAGCCGACGCCCGCTGTAACGAATTCGTTCGAGACATAGCCCTCGGTCTTCCTGAGGTGTTCAGCCAGTTTCCATTCGATGTCGGTCTGCGGGCTGAAGGCCTGGTGTCCGCCTTCACCGCCGACGACGATCCAGCCCTGCCCGGACCACCTCAGCACGCCGATACCAAACCCCGTGCCGGGACCGCCGATGGCGATCGACCCGTGGACCTCAGGATGGCCAGGCGCGATCCGATGCAACTGTTCCGGCGCCAGCTCCGGCGCGGAGCGAGCCATGGCGAAAAAGTCATTCACGGCGACGATGCGATGGAGGCCGAGCCTTGAGCGCACGGCTGCCAGGTCGACCGTCCAGCCGCGATTGAGGAGCTCGACGCTGTCGTCCGCCACGACGCCTGCAAAGCCGAAGGCAGCGCCGGTCAGCGACGGCTTTGCCTCTGACAGGTAGGCATCGAGCGCGGCTTCGAAGGAAGGATAGCCAGCCCCCGGTCGCTTCCAGATGTCCGACACGCTGACGCGCCCGCTGCCGACATGCGCCACGGCGAAGCGGACATTGGTCCCCCCCGCATCGCCCACCAGGATTGCATTGTCCTTCATTGCCGGACCCTAGCCGTCGCTTCGTCCTGACAGCAAGACCGGCGCACGCATGCCGCATCACCGGCAATAGCGGGCAACGCTGTCATCATTGACGTGCTGAAAGCCGCGGTCGCCGAGATTGCCCGCCAGCTCAAGCCCGGCATCCGCATTTTCGCGCGCTCCCACAGCGATGCGGAGATCGCGCACCTGCGCAGCTTCGGCGCCGGCATGATCGTCTCGGGCGAGCAGGAAATCGCCCAGGCAATGATTGACGCGACTAATCTGACCCAGCCAGCGTGACAGTGTTCCATCCTTCATACCATGGGGCTGTATTCATTTGATTTCGGCCCCGGCGCTGCCTAGGGGAAGGTCATGGCTCACGATCATGCCCTCGGCGGTCACGCGCATGCGCCTTCTCCTGCGCATGACCACGACCATGACCACGCACACGATCACCACCATGGTGGCGACGAGAATAACGCATCCCGCATCGGCATAGCGGCGCTCCTGACGGGCGGGTTCATGCTCGTCGAGCTTGGGGGCGGGATCATCTCCGGTTCGCTCGCCCTGCTCGCCGATGCCGGCCATATGCTGTCCGACTTCGGGGCGCTGGCGCTGGCCTGGATCGGCTTCCGCATGGCGCGGCGTCCGGCGACACTGCAACGGACATTCGGGTTGCGCCGCTTTCCGGTGCTCGCGGCCTTCGTCAACGGAATGGCGCTGTTCCTTGTCGCTGCCTGGATCGTCTACGAAGCGATCGTGCGGCTCAACGATCCGCATCCGATCACGTCAGGCCTGATGCTGTGGATCGCGGTTGGCGGACTGATCGTGAACCTGATGTCATTCGCTGTGCTGCATGGCGCCGACCGCGACAATCTCAACGTGCGTGGCGCGCTGCTGCATGTCGCCGGCGACCTTCTCGGCTCGCTCGCGGCGATCATCGCCGCCGTCATCATCATGACCACGGGCTGGACAGCCGCCGACCCGATCCTCTCCGTTCTCGTCGCGCTGATCATCCTGCGGTCGGCCTGGAGCGTGACGGCGCAGAGCGCGCACATCCTGCTGGAGGGCGCGCCTGCGGGTATCGATCTGCACCATGTGATCCACGACCTCACCGATCACGTTGAAGGCGTCAGTGACATTCACCACGCCCATCTCTGGTCGCTGGACGGCCGCCGCTCGATGATGACGCTGCATGCGCGCATCAAGGAGACAGCGAGCGGGCCGGAGGTCATCGCGCGCATCAAGGCCCGCCTCAGCGAGGCGCACGGCATCGCTCACGCGACGGTTGAAATCGAGACAGATGCCTGCGCCGGCGCAGAGTGCGCCTGACGATCAGGCGGCCGCCGGTTTTGCTTTCGGCAGCTTTGCCGCGCCATAGAAGCGCGGCTTGACGATCGGAAACCACATCAGCTTGCCAACGCCTTCGACGAATTTCCGGTAGGCGAACGCGCGTCGCCGCGTCCTCGCGACATAACTCCCGAGCGCGGCTGCGCCATAGACGATCGTCTGGGCTGCGCCCACAGCCATCCAGAACACGACGGCCGGTAGGTTGCGCCTTGGGCCGGTCCAGGCCTTCGTCGCAGGCCCCTGCCCGTAGGCGAAAGCACGACGCAGCGTGTAGGCCAGCGTGACGCGCGAGGCCTCAGGCGTTTCCCACACCCACGCCTCCGGGGCCCAGGCGAAGCTTGCGCCATTGGCTTTCATTGTATGGAACAGGAGGTCGTCCTCGCCGCCGATCTCGTTGCGGGTCGCCGAGAAGGGCTCAGGCGATGGCAGCGCGGCGCGGCGCAGCAGGCTGCAGCCGCAGCCATAATAGGTGCGGATCAGGCCCTCGGCGTGGCGTGGCTCGCGTGCGAAAAACGCTTCGAAATAGTCGCGGTGGTCGCGCGGCGGTTCGGAAAGCTTCGTGCGAACCGGGCCGAACACCACATCGGCGCCGCTCAGCTTCTGGACGCGCAGCAGGGCGCCGAGCCAGGAGGGCTGCGCGATCTCGTCATCGTCGAGGAAGGCGATCGTGTCGCCGCGCGCCACGCGCAGCCCGGCATTGCGCGCGTTCGCCACGCCAGCGCCTGGTTCGTGCACGACCGTGACCCGCGGATCGGTGAGCGCCCGCAGCGGCCACATGGCCGAGCCCGCAGGATCATTGTCGACCAGCACAATCTCGAAGGCGACGCTGCATGTCTGTGCGATTGCGGACTGTGCCGCCGCCAGCGCGCGCGCGGGCCTGCGGAAGGTCGGTATGATGATCGAAACCGCCGGCGTCATGCCGTGCAGTGTATGCAGGCGAGGTTGCGGGGTCGTTTACGCTTATGCGACGGTTATAAGACAGGCCGCTGAATTGAGGCGGCGAGATTTTGCGAGACCTGCCGCGCGTCGAAGGCGTTCGCATCAGAGCCCTTGGGCCCGCGGCTCATCACGATCTCCGCAAAGGCTTCGTAGCGCGTCACCTCGTCGTAGCGGGCGGGCGAGGACATGAACGGGTCCCAGGCTTGCACCCAGCCCCAGCGGGGCGAGAAATAGATGTAGGAGAACCGCGAGAACCCCTCGGTGCGGCGGATGTCGCTGTCCTTGTCGGTGTCGCGGCTGACGATGGTGAAGGTGTCGTAGCCTGATTGCAGCGTCAGTTCGGCGGCGCGGTAGAGAAGATAGTTCTCGACCGTGTCGCGGCCGGTGAGGGAATTTCCCTTGAACGAGATCCGGTAACGCTCGGACTCGATCTTCTGCTCGGCATAGCCGCGATCATTGCCGGCATCCGGCTGGTAGGGTGTGGGGCCGCTGGAGCAGGCCGCCACAAGCGTGGTCGCCGCAACCACGCCAACCGCAAGGATTTGTCTGAACCTGTACCTGGACATTCGAAATCTCCTCAGGCGTGATCCCACACCGTTTCAGATAGGAAGGCAAACCTGAACAGCAAATGAGCAGGCCGGCCCGCGTCAGCGGACCGGCCTGTACTTGCACGAACTGAGATCGCCTTGCGCTAGGCTGTGGCGAAACCGAAGACCGATTTGGTCTCGAGGAATTCGTGGATGCCGGCCTCGCCCCACTCGCGGCCATTGCCTGACTGCTTGAAGCCGCCGAAGGGCATGGTCTGGTCGGAGCCCGCGCCATTGATGTGAACCATGCCGGTGCGCAGCTGCTTGGCGACTTTCTGGGCGTGTTCCTGGTCGCCCTGCACATAGCCGGAGAGGCCATAGACCGTGTCGTTGGCCATGGCGATGGCCTGCTCTTCCGTGTCGTACGGGATCATGCAGAGCACGGGCCCGAAGATCTCCTCGACCGCGACCGTCATGTCGTTGCGCACGTCGGCGAACACTGTGGGCTTCACATAGTAGCCGCGGTTGAGGCCGTCGGGACGGCCGAGGCCGCCGGCGACCAGCGTCGCGCCTTCCTCGATGCCCTTCTGGATGAGGCCCTGGATCTTGTTCCACTGGGCTTCGGACACGACGGGGCCGATGGCGCCCTTCTCTGCCGTCGCCGGGTCCTGCACCTTCACCGCTTCCGCTGTCGCTTTGGCGATGGCTTTTGCCTCGTCGTTCTTGGCGCGCGGGATGAACATGCGCGAGGGTGCGTTGCAGCTCTGGCCCGTGTTGGTCATCATCTGCATGACGCCGGATTTCACGGCCTTGGCGAGGTCAGCGTCATCGAGCACGATGTTGGCCGACTTGCCGCCGAGTTCCTGCGCGACGCGCTTCACCGTCGGGGCCGCGGCCTGCGCGACCAGCACGCCGGCGCGCGTGGATCCGGTGAACGACATCATGTCGACGTCCGGGTGTGCGGAGAGCGCTGCGCCGACGCCGGGTCCGTCGCCATTGACGAGGTTGAAGACGCCTTTCGGCACGCCCGCCTCGTGGAGGATTTCAGCGAAGATGATGGCGTCGATCGGCGCGATCTCGGACGGCTTCAGCACCATGGTGCAGCCGGCGGCGATTGCGGGGGCGACCTTGCAGGCGATCTGGTTCTGCGGCCAGTTCCATGGCGTGATGAAGCCGCAGACGCCGATCGGCTCCTTGCGGATGAGATGCTTGCCGCGGCGCTCCTCGAACTCGAAGGTGCGGAGGTAGGCGGCGGCCTGCATCAGGTGGCCGAGGCCGGAGGGGGCCTGTGCCGCCTGCGCCAGCCAGAGCGGCGCGCCCATTTCCTCGGACACGGCTGTCGCCATGTCGCCAAGGCGCTTGCTGTAGATCGCGATGATCTTGTCGAGCAGGTCGGCGCGGTATTCCTTCGTCGTAGCGGCGAATGCCGGGAAAGCGGCCTTGGCGGCGGCGACGGCCTTGTCGACGTCGGCCTTGGAGCCAAGCGAAATGCGCGCGTAGCTTTCCTCGGTGGCCGGGTTCTGCACGTCCAGCGTGCGCGGGGTCACCGGGTCGACCCACTCGCCGTTGATGTAGAATTTGAGGTAGTCGCGCATGGGATTCTCCTGGTCGAAAGCTGGCCGGGCCATGTGCGGCCGGAACACGGGGTTGGGCTCTAGATAGTCGATGTCGTGACGGATTGGGAGGGCCCGCTGTATCCCTTGAACTAGAACGTCAGCTCCTTCCAGACACCGTCGCACTTGTGCTCGGCTGCGAACTTCCAAGCTGGCATGGGCGCGACGCCGCCGTCTGAGGCAACGTCGAGTTTCTGGACTGTGCCGGAGGCGAATTCACCCCATGCCGGGACGCCATTTCCGTTGGGATTTCCGGTGCGCGCGAAGTTGACCCAGTAGTGCGACATGGTGGTCTGCAGCGTCGTGCGCTCATCGTTCTGCATGTCGTGCATGTTGAAGAGGTAGGGGAGTTCTGCGGCGTGCGCCGCGCCCTGCTGGAGGCTGAGCGGGTACTTGCCGTCGATGATGCCGATGATCGGGATCGCGGTCTGATCGCGGAATTCGTACATCCAGGTGGGCGACCCCTGCGTCTTGATGCGGGACGAGACGTTGAGGCCATTGCACGAGAACGTCGCGTCGGTTGCGAGCGCGGTCGCCGCAAGGCTGGCCTGAAGGTCCGTGTTTGTTCCGTAGCTGGCGAGGGGATAGTGCGTCGCGCTGAGCTGGGACCCGGGAACGCCGAGGCCTCCCCCGGCGGCGAGCGCATTGACCGTCATCGGGTAGGCTGCGGTCTTCATCAGGTAGCGCTTGTCTGTGGGATCGAGATTGGGCGGCGAGGCCCTGGTGCGGGCGGAAAGTTCGGCCAGCGCGAAGAACAGCGCGAACTCGTCCTGATTGGAGCCGTTGATCACAGGAGCCTTGTTGTTGCGACCGGCGGCAAACGTGTCCTTGATCGTGGCGGGCAGCACCTTGCCATCGACGGAGGGCACGGGGTTGCTGATGCTGGCCGCGAAGGCTGTGGCAAGCTGGTTGCGGACGAGCGCATCCGACAGCCCGCGCAGGCAGGCCGCCGTGACCGCATCGACCGGGCAGCCGGGCAGATTGCTGGCTGTGAGGATCACCTTCTCGGCGATGGCGACGCTCTTCTTTTCAAGTTCGGCCTGCGTGAGCTGGCTGCTGACGCCGTAGGCACCGCTCTGGATGATCGCCTTGTCGAACAGGCCGGCCGACAGGGGGGACGCAAGATGCGTCATCACGCTGAAGCCGCCGGCGCTCTCGCCGAAAATGGTGACGTTCTTCGGGTCGCCGCCGAACTGGGCGATGTTGGCCTCAACCCAGCGCAGGGCGGCCTGCTGGTCCATGATGCCGTAATTACCGACGCTGCCGTCCGCATCGCGCAGCGCAGGATGGCCGAGGAACCCCATGGCGCCGAGGCGATAATTGATGCCGACGACGATGACGCCCTTGGCAACGAGCGGCGTCGGATCGGCATAGACGGATGCAGCGCCCGTGTTGAAGGCGCCGCCATGGATCCACACCATCACCGGGAACGGACCGGCGCCGGTTGGTGCGTGGACGTCGAGATAGAGGCAGTCCTCGCTGTCGCCGTTGACGCGGAAGGGGTTGTCCTTCTCGCCGGTCTGCAGGCAGGATGCGGCAGATTTCGTGTTGGCGAGCGGCGCGCTCCAGCTGGCGACCGGCTGCGGCGCGCGCCAGCGGAGATCGCCCAGCGGCGGGGCGGCATAGGGAATGGCGAAATAGGATTTCATCGCGCCGCGCGGCACGGCGCTCACCGGGCCGCTGGCGGTCACGGCGGTGTCGGGCGCGAAGGCAGCCCCGCCCATGCTGGCGCAGGCGGCGAGCGTCACGCTGGCGAGCGCGAAGGAGAGCGGGCGAATCTTGCGTAGGGTCATAGGCGTTCCTCCGTACAGCACGTTATCTGCCGCTCGGGTTGGACTTACAGGACTTGTCGCGTGATGCGCCAATGAAAATCGCGGAAGGGAAGCGCGGGAGTTGTTACCGCCGCAGCAGGAGTTCAACCTGGTTGCCGTCGGGATCGGTAAGGAAGGCATAGGAGAGCCCCTCGGCCGATTTGGCGACGGGACGCATGAGTCTTGCGCCCGCGGCGGTGGCGCGGGCGATAGCTGCGTCCATATCGGGCACTTCGAGGATCAGTGCCGCCATGCCGCCCGCGTGCGGTCCGCCTTTGGCGCGCGTCGCGATCACGATCGGGGTGGATGTTGCCTGCTTCGCCAGGCCAGGCGTCGAGCCCGAATTCAGCACGATCTCCTTGAACGTTGGCGTATCGACGGGGCGGCGTGTCTCCGACATGCCGAAGGCTTCGGAATAGAATCTGGCCAGTGCGTCTACGTCGGTCGCCAGCACGCGCACGGATCGAACCGTGATGCCGGTTTCCTGGGCGAAGGCGGCCGGCGCGACGGCGAGGAAGCTTGCGGCAAGGCCGACGGCGGCCAGCATGGCTTTCATGACATATCTCCCCTGTCGGCGGTCAGAGCCGCCTTGGGGATCAGCAGACGCGCGCGGCGCCTGGAGGGCAAGTCAATTCAGCGGCGTGGCGGTGACATCGACACGGTGGAAGGTGATCCGGCCGACCTCGTTGATCATGGTATCGTTGTCGATGAAGGTTCGGATCGTGGAGGAGACCGGCTGGCCGTTCTCGTCGATGGTGAACAGCCTGAACCGCGTCCGGTCGAGTGGTTCGACGCGGTAGCGTCCGGTGTGGGTGACGGGGCTGGCCGGCACGCCGCGGATCTCCATCTGGTTTCGGGTGAGATATGATCCGTCCTCGTGGAACCAGGCCAGGATCTCGCCCTTCACGTCCCCGGAAAGCGTATCGGCCCGCCACGCCCCGACGAGCGTGTGGATCAGGGTGGCCGATTTTGGCTTGCCACGAAACAGCATGGCTGAAGTCCCTTCCAAAGCCATGCCAAGCACAGGCTTCTGCCCGCGCCAACCCCGGAGGGTCAGCTCCGCGAAGCCGACAGTGGCGGGCGCAGCCAGACGTCTCACCTTTACCATAGCGAGGGAAGCTTTACCTGTTGGTTGAACCGGGCGCGCGAACCAGCATGGGGGGAGGCGCAAATTCATGGCGACGACAGGCGGATGCCAGTGCGGGGCGGTGTGGCGTGAGATGCACGTCGAGCGGGCCGCGACGTCGCATGTGTGCCATTGCCGGATGTGCCAGAAGGCGACGGGCAAGAGGCCAACTCCTTACCAAGTTCTTGTCCCGGGCGCCGCAATAGCGCCAATCGGCTTGGTGCAATCCTGACCAAGTTTCTCTATCTGTTCAGGATAATTCCCGGAGACGCGTCCTGGACGGCAAACGCATCCTACTGATCGTCGGCGGCGGCATCGCGGCCTACAAGTCGCTGGAGCTGATCCGGCTGCTGGCGCGCGAGGGCATTGGCGCGCGCGTGATCCTGACCAGGGCGGGCGCTGAGTTCGTGACGCCGCTGTCGCTTGGCTCGCTGTCGGGCGACAAGGTCTATCAGGAGTTGTTCAGCCTCACCGACGAAGCGGAGATGGGGCATATCGAGCTGTCGCGCTCGGCCGATCTCGTCGTGGTGTGCCCCGCGACGGCGGACCTGATGGCCAGGGCTGCGAGCGGACTTGCCAACGATCTTGCGTCCACCGCCCTGCTCGCGACCGACAAGCCGGTGCTGATGGTTCCCGCCATGAATGTGCGGATGTGGGAGCACGCCGCCACGAAGCGGAATGTTGCACAGCTGCGCGCGGATGGCGTGACGGTCATGGAGCCGGATGTCGGGCCGATGGCATGCGGCGAGTTCGGCGCCGGCCGGTTGCCCGAGCCTGATCGCATCGCGAAGGAAGTGCGCCGTCTGCTGGCGGGGCCGCAGGGGCATGGCCCGCTTGCGGGCTTTCGCGCCGTTGTCACCGCGGGGCCGACGCGTGAGCCGCTGGATCCTGTACGCTTCATCTCCAACCACTCCTCGGGCCGCCAGGGCTATGCGATTGCAGACGCGCTCGCCCGGCTCGGCGCCGATGTGCGGCTTGTCACCGGGCCGACGCAGCTTCCGGTTCCCGATGGCGTCACGGCGCTGCGTGTCGAGACGGCTGTCGAGATGCAGGACGCGGTGAAGGCGAGCCTGCCGGCGGACATCTTCATCGGCGTTGCTGCTGTTGCTGACTGGCGCCCGGCGACGCGGGCGCAGGGCAAGCTGAAGCTGAAGGGCGGAGCTGACGACAAGGTCGCGCTTCAGCTGGTGGAGAATCCTGACATCCTCAAGTCGATCGGGGCCAAGCGGAAGGATCGTCCGCGCCTCGTGATCGGGTTTGCGGCCGAGACGAGCGATGTCGAGCGCCACGCGCGGGGCAAGCTTGCCCGCAAGGGCTGCGACTGGATCGTCGCCAATGATGTTTCGGGCGACGTGATGGGCGGGGCGGACAATGAAGTGCTGCTGGTGACCAAGGCAGGCGCCGAGCGCTGGCCGCGCATGGGCAAGGCGGAAGTCGCGATGAAGCTTGCCGAGCGGATCGCAGCGACTTTCGACGATTCCCAGACGAACGCGGCGGAATAGCGCAGCCATCCGGAATGGCCCCGGAACCGTTCTCCTTCTAGGTGTCCCCCATGATCCGGCACATCGTCTTCTTCACGCTGAAGGACCCTCGCGAGGCAGCGGAGATAACCGCGCATCTCAAGCGGCTGGGCACGATTCCAGGCTCGACGCTTTTTGAAGTCACCCCCAATCACAAGGCGGATCTGTTCGGCAACGAGATCGACATCGTGGTCTATGCGGAGTTTCCCGATATCGAGGCGCTGCACGCCTACAAGCGCCACCCGACCTACATGGACGTGACGAATACGGTCCGCCCGCGCCGCGAGCTGCGGTTTGCGGCCGACGTTGAGGCCTGATCCTCTGTGGACGGCGCCTTGGCGGCGCTCGCCCGATCAGGTCTTCCGCGCTAGTGATGGCGGCTCGAGGAGCCACTCCATGCCTGTTACCATCCGCGTCGTTCCCCTCCCGCATTTTGAAGGCCTCGCCCTGCCCGCTTACGAGACGGCGGATGCGGCCGGGATGGACCTGCGCGCGGCGGTTGGCGAGGACGCGCCGGTGACGCTGAAGCCTGGCGAGCGGGCGATGATTCCAACGGGGCTCACCATTGCGCTGCCGGCAGGACACGAGGCGCAGGTGCGGCCGCGCTCGGGGCTGGCGGCCAAGCATGGCATCACCTGCCTCAACACGCCTGGCACGATCGATGCGGACTATCGCGGCGAGGTGAAGGTGATCCTGATCAATCTTGGGCAGGATGCGTTCGTCATCAAACGCGGCGAGCGGATCGCGCAGATGGTGATCGCGCCGGTGACGTGCGCCGAGCTGAACGTTGTCGCAACGCTCGACGAAACGCTGCGCGGTTCGGGCGGGTTCGGGTCGACCGGACGATAGCAGTGCGGCTGCTTGCCGGGCCGGGGCTTTTCCGACAGCCTGCGGCAATGAAGTTCGGCGCCGCCATTCTGGCCATTGCGATCCTGCCTGCTGCAGCTCATGCACAGCAGGAGCCCGCGCCGCTTGTCGCCGGCGCCATCGTCGAGAGCTTCGAGATGGTTCCCGATCGGACGGTGATCTTTGCGCTGACGAACGATGGAAAGATCCGCATCGTGACATCGACGGACAAGAACCGGCTGGCGCCGATGCCGCGCAATCCCGGCGAGGTCGCGGTGTCGCTGACCGTCGCGCGGGAGATAGGCGCGGTGATCGAGTTCAACAACGGGCTCGATCATGCTTTTGCCTATCAGGCGCGTGCGGGCGATGCGCGCATTCCCACCTGCCCTGTTCGCGACAATGCGGTTGCGGCGGACCAGTGGCCGCAGGGATACCGGTCCATCGTCATCGGCGCGCTGAAGCGTGTCGAGCGGACGACGCCCTGCGAGGCAGGTGACTAGCCTTTCAGCTCAAGCTGCGGCTTCGCCATGTCGGCGAGCAGGAAGTGTTCGGTGTCGCTGACCGGCGTGAGCCCGCCAAAGTCGAAGGCCGAGCGGTCGATGATGATGTCGCGCGGGCGGAGCTCGCGGGAGAGTTCGAGGCCTTCAAGCGAGCGGCAGCGCGAGAAGGCGACATAGGCCTGGCCGTGGGCGAACATGCCGCGATCGAAGTCGATATAGACCTTGTCGAGCGTCATGCCCTGGCTCTTGTGGATCGTGGTGGCGTAGGCGAGACGCAGCGGGAGCTGCTTGAACGAGCCGACGACCGAGCGCGAGACGGATTTCGACGCGGCGTCGAACTCGTAGCGGAATTTCTCCCATGCCTGCTGGCTGACGCGATGCGTCTCGCTGGCAATCTTCACGTAGGCGTCGCTCTCACCGAGCCCCTGCACCACGCCCAGCGAGCCATTGACCCACCGGCCCGACGGATCGTTGCGGATCATCATCACGCGCGCGCCGGCTTTCAGTTCGAGCACCTCCTCGGTCGGGAAGGCCTTGGGTTCGAAATTGCCTTCGAGCGATGCAGTGTAATCTCGCGCAGGACCGGGAAGTTCGGCCAGGCGCATCTGGTTGATACGCCAGGCAGCGGCGTTGTTGGGCGTGAGGACGACATGGGTCTGGCTCGCATCGGCTGGCGAGCGTGTGGAGACGCGCGTTCGGAGGATATCGACGTCCTCAGGCGCGAGACGTGCATTGCGCAGCCCGTTGAGGATGCGGATGAAGGACGCATCCTCCTGGCGGAAGATGCGTTTCAGGGCGGCGAGGCGGAACTGGCCGGCCTGGAAGCCGGGCGCCTTGAAGAACCAGGCGCCGCCATAGCTCTCTTCCAGGATGTGTTCGACATCGCTGCCGACCACGGGCGGCAGCTGGTGGAGGTCGCCCGAGAGGATCATGCGGACGCCGCCGAAGGGCTGGCGGTTGCCGCGATTGAGGCGCAGCGAGTTGTCGATCGCCTGCATCATGTCGGCGCGCACCATGGAGACCTCGTCGATCACCATGGTCTCGATCGCCTTAACGACGCGCTGGTTGCGGATCTTCTTGGTGTCGCCCATGTCGAGGAGCCGGGGCGGGAAGTTGAAGAAGGAGTGGATGGTCTGGCCGCCGACATTCACTGCCGCCAGGCCGGTAGGGGCGAGGACAATCGCCTTCTCCAGCGAGTTGAAGATCAGCTGGCGCAGCAGCGTGGTCTTGCCGGTGCCGGCGCGGCCGGTGAGGAAGATGTTGCGGCGGCCGGCGACGATCTCGTCGATCAGCGGTTGATAGACGTTGGAGGAGGGCTCGGTGGTCAAGCGACGCAACTCCGCCGTTGAGGTGCGGCCCATTGAATTGCTGGGAGGCTCATGATTTCTGCTCCCGACTTGTCTGCTGATTGGGATTGCGCGTCATGACTCTAACCCCCTCGCAGCTGGAACGCTACGCCCGGCACATCATGCTGCGGGAGGTTGGCGGACCGGGGCAGCAGCGGCTTCTTCTGTCGCACGTGGTGATGATCGGCGCGGGTGCGCTGGGCGGACCGGCAGCGATGTATCTGGCGGCCGCGGGGCTCGGATCGCTGACGATCATCGATGATGACACGGTGTCGCTGTCGAACCTGCAGCGGCAAGTCCTGTTTGCGACGCCTGATGTGGGGCGAGCGAAGACGGAGGTCGCGCGCGAGCGTCTTGGCGCGCTGAACCCGGATGTGGCAATTCGTGGCAAACAGGTGCGGCTCGACGCGGCGAATGCCGGAGCGCTGATTGCGGGCGCCGACCTTGTCGTTGATGGGTCGGACAGTTTCACGACACGGTTTGATGTGAATGCGGCGTGTCATCGGGCGGGTGTTCCGCTGGTGTCTGGCGCTGTCGGGCGGTGGAGTGCGCAGGTCGCGGTATTCAGGTCGGGACAGACCCTGGGCAAGCCGATTGGCGAGCGCCTGCCCTGCTATCGCTGTCTCGTGTCCGACATGCCAGAGACTGAGGAGACGTGTGCGATGGTCGGCGTGATCGGGCCGCTGACGGGCATGATCGGCGCTCGGATGGCGCTTGAGGCGGTAAAGGAGATCACGGGGGCTGCGCCGTCGATGGCGGGGAAGGTGTGGCTGTTCGACGGTCTGTCGGGAGACAGCCGGACGGTGAAGCTTCCGGCAGATCCGGCGTGTGTCGTCTGTGGAGATGCGTGATCAGACACGCATTCGCATTCAGGCCGGGGATGGCAGACCGGGGATGGCAGGCCGGCCTGTTCAGGACCAGTCCCTGGAAAACGCCTCGTCGTGTTGCCTCGAGAGTCTCTTCACACTCGCCTGCATACACCCCGCGCCGTTGATGCGCGGGCGATATGGCCGGGGAAACCCGACTACTTCTTAAGCTCGTTGTAGATCACAGTTGTGTAGGCGTCGTCGTTGATAAAGCCGCCGGGGCCGCCGAAGCGGGCATTCCATGGCTGGAGCGGTTTGGCGGCGACGGCTTCCTCGAGCGTCTTGCCCTGCTTCACCAGAGCATCGACTGCGGCGCGGGCGCCCTTGTGCATGTCGAGCGCACCCTGGAGATCGGCCTCGGTGGCGAGGTCGCCATGGCCGGGGATGATCCTTGTGTTGGGTCCGGTGATTTCGAGCGCGCGGGTGAGCGTAGCGATGAAGCCAGCCTGCGTGCCGCCCGAACCGGTGTCGACGAAGGGATAGCGGTCCTTCATGTAGGTGTCGCCGGTGTGGAGCACATCAGCCTCGACAAAGTAGATCAGCACATCGCCGTCGGTGTGTGTCGGCATCGGCGCATTGATGGCGCGGATGGTCTGGCCGTTGAGGTGGAAGTCGACGCCCGAGGTGAAGGTGACGACGGGCCAGGCAGCCCTGGGCGCGGCTTGCGGCTGGGCTGTGCGGCCGGTGGTGATGATCTCGTTGGAGAGACGCTTGCGGACATTCTCGCTGGCGAAGATGGTCGCGCCCGCTTTGGCGAAAGTCTCGTTGCCGCCGGCATGGTCGAAGTGCCAGTGCGTGTTGACGAGGTATTTCGGCTTGCCCTTGGCCAATTCCTCGATCTTGGCGAGGTTGGCGGTCGCATTGGTGACGTACTGGTCGTCGATCAGGAAGACGCCGTCATCACCGACGCTGAGGCCGAGATTGCCGCCCTGCCCGATCAGCATGGAGATGCCTGAGCCGAGATCAACCGTGCGGGAGAAGGCCTGGCTGTTGGGGCCGGACGGTGGTTGCGCGCGTGGAGGGACTGGCAGCAGCTTCGGCGGATGCCGAGCGATGAGGTTCGGCTCCCTCGGGGTCGGCGGGTTTGGCGTCGCACAGGCGGAGAGGCTTGCAAGGCAGGCGATGGCGACGGTCGACAGAAGGATGCGCATATCGATACCTACTGCTTGAGGCCGTTGTAGAGCGTCGTCGTGAAGCTGTCTTCGCTGATGAAGCTCCAGGCGTATTTCGACCAGGGTTTCAGCGGCTTGGCGGCGACGGTTTTCTGAAGCGAGTCGCCGGCCTTCACGTGCTTCTCGACGGCGGCGATGGCGCCGGTGAGCATGTCGATCTGCTTCCTGAGATCGGCCTTCGCCGCCATGTCGCCATGTCCGGGGATGATGCGCGTCTTGTCGTCGGCCATCGCCCAGATTTCCTCCATCGCGGCGAGATAGCCCTTCACTGAACCGCCGGAGCCGAGATCGATGACAGGGAAGATGCCGTTGAAGAAGATGTCGCCGGCATGGATGATGTTCGGTTCGACGAAGCGAATGATCGAATCGCCGTCCGTGTGCGACATGCGCATTTTGGACACGAGGATCGTCTCGTCATTGAGGTGAAAGTCGACGCCTGAGGTGAAGGTGACAACGGGCCAGGCGGGTTCGGGCGAGGTAGGCGCAGGCTGGCCGTTGAGGCCGATCGACTTCACCTGGCCGGACAGGCGCTTGCGGACATTCTCGTGGGCGAAGATCATCGCGCCAGCCTCTGCAAAGGCGGCGTTGCCGCCAGCGTGGTCGCCATGCCAGTGCGTGTTGACGAGGTAGCGCGGGCCGGCGCCGGCGATCTCCCTGATCTTTGCAAGGTTGGCAGGCGCGGTGCCGGGATACTGGTCGTCGATGACGAAGACGCCATCGGGGCCGGTGGAGACGCCGATGTTTCCGCCCTGCCCGAAGATGACGTGGATGCCGCCGCCAAGATCAACGGTCTTGGCCGACGGAAGCTGGGCCAGCGCGGACGGCGCGAAGGCTATCGCTACGAGCGCAGAAAGTGCGAGCCTTCTCATGAGGCATCCTCCCCTGTTGCGGGAAGAAAGCCCGCGATGAGGCGGGACTTCAAGCGAAATCGTTGCCGGACGCTATTGCTGCTCTTCGGCGACACAAGCTTCGCCGTCGAATGAGACATCCTGGACGCGGCCCGCAGCCATCACGAAGCGGGTGGCGCAATGCGACCGGAAAGACTGGGGTGGCTCCCATACCGGAAAGGTCTCGGTGATCGTCTCGGTGCGCTTGACGCCGTCCTTGTCCTTGTAGGTGCGGGTGACTTCGCGGGTATCGTCGCGCCAGTAGCCGGCGCGATCATCCACCATGGTCTTTGCATAGCTCCACAGTTCGCGGCCGTCGGACATGGGCGTGCGACTTTGCGGCGGGCCCCATTCGACGAGGAGGGCGTCGGAGGATGCGCCGAGGAGCATGTCCATGCGCTGGCGATAGCCTTCGGCGGTCGCACAGGCGGTCAGCGCGAGCGCGCTGGCAAGCAGCATCATCGAATGGCGTTTCATCGTCCCACCTCATCTCGTCCAGACCCGACTCTGGCGGACCTCAGCTTAACCCAGGTTGAACGACGGCGTCTGCCTAGCGGGCGGAGAAATCGACGCGGACTTCGCCGCCAGATGCGTAGCCTGCCGGAACGTCATAGCCGAGCGCGTTGCAGGTGCGCAGGGCGGCGCGGGCCTTGGCGATGAACACCATCATGGCGGGATCGCCTGCGGGTTCTGCGGCGGGCTCGATCAGGCGCGGTTCAGAGGCGAAGCGGCCATTGGCGTTGAAGGTGAGCACGAAGCTCGCCTTGAGGCGGTCTGCGTCCATCATGTTCGAGCTGTCGGACCAGCAGCGCTTGGCGTCGAGCTGGGCGCGTATCTGCTGGCCGACGTTCGAGGGCGAAGACGAGACCGCGGGGGAGATCGGGCCGAGCCGTGGCGTTGGCGCTGTCGGCGAGACTGCCAGAAGGCCATTTTCGACAGCCGCAGGCGCCGGGATGGAGACAGGCGGCAGAGGCGCAGCGGCAGCGCCCGGCGTGAGCGAGATGGCGCCACTGCTGGCGAGCGGTTGCGTGGGAATGGGCCGCAGGGGCTGTGCGGCGGGGAGCGGCAGGCTGATCGGCGGCTGTGGCGCGACTGGCCGGGTGACAACTGGCGGGGCGAGCACGGGTGGGGCGACCACGGGCGCGACCGCGACGGTCGGCATGGCCGGGGCTGGATAGGTGTTCGGGCTGGAGACGACAGGCGCAGGCGCGCCATCGCCGCGCGAGGGGGCGGAGGTCAGGTCGGAGCGGATGAAGGCCTTCTGTCCGTTGCGCAGGCTGACCTGATACCAGTTCCAGTCGGGCTGGCGCGACAGGCCGACAACGGTGAGCTGCATGCCCGGGGAGCCTGAGGAGAGGACGGGCGTGTTGCCGGTGAAGGGCTCGGCGCGCAGGCGCACGCCGGTGGCGGTGATGGTGATGGGGCTCGCAGGCGTGAACGGCTCGACCATGTAGGCGCGCGTGGCGGCGGGCTGGCCGGAGCCCTGCGAGATGGCGGGCGCGAGGGCCCCTGAGCCCAGGACGATGGCGAGAGCTGAAATGGTCACGAAACGCATGCTGCAATCCACTCTGTTCCGGCGGGGGCCCGAGCAAGTCGGGACTTACCGGAAGTCGGCTTAACAGGCCACAACAGCCGGGCCAAAGCATGGCGGGAGTGCAGCGGGGGTGGTGACGCTGCGTGACGGAGTCGTGACGGCGGGCAGACAAGCCCCGGGGACGGTGCGTTAACCCTCAGCTCCCGCGCGCTTCGAGCGACCTGTGCGTCAGGTTCGGGCGGAACCCGGTCCAGCAGGCTGCGCCTACAGCATCGCCGGGATGACCCTGTCTGGCGGTTTGTGTCCGTCGGCGAAGGTCTTGATATTGATGATGACTTTCTCGCCCATGTCGATGCGGCCTTCGATCGTGGCGGAGGACATGTGCGGCAGGAGCACGACGTTGCGCAGCGCCTTGAGGCGCGGGTTCACGTTGGGCTCGTTCTCGAACACGTCGAGACCTGCCCCCGCGATGTCGCCGGCTTCCAGCGCACGGATCAGGGCGGCTTCGTCGATGACCTCGCCGCGGGCGGTGTTCACCAGATAGGCTTCCCGCTTCATCAGCTTGATGCGGCGGGCGCTGAGCAGGTGGAAGGTCGCGGGCGTGTGCGGGCAGTTGACCGAAACGATGTCCATGCGGGCCAGCATCTGGTCGAGGCTGTCCCAGTATGTGGCTTCGAGTTCTTCGGCGATTTGCGGCCGGACCGGCTTGCGGTTGTGGTAGTGGATCTGGAGGCCGAAGGCGCGGGCGCGGCGGGCGACGGCCGTGCCGATGCGGCCCATGCCGATGATGCCGAGGCGTTTGCCGTAGATGCGGCGGCCAAGCATCCAGGTGGGCGACCACCCCGTGAACTGTCCCGACTGCATCGCAGCGACGCCATCAACGATGCGGCGCGGCACGGACAGGATCAGGCCCATCGTCATGTCGGCTGTGTCTTCGGTGAGGACGCCGGGCGTGTTGGTTACGGTGATGCCGCGCGAAATGCAGGCCTGGACGTCGATATTGTTCACGCCGACGCCGAACTGGGCGATGAGTCGGAGGCGGTCGCTGGCGCGGGCAAGCATGCGGCCGTCGATGCGGTCGGTGATGGTCGGAACGAGTACGTCGCAGCGGGCGGCGGCTTCGGCCAGCTGCTCGATCGTCATCGGCGTGTCGGTGGCGTTGAGCTCGACGTCGAAGAGTTCGCTCATCCGGGTCTCGACCGGTTCGGGCAACCGGCGGGTCACGATCACTTTCAGCTTGGGGCGTGACGTCGGCATGGGCGGGACCGTTTCCTCTGGTCTTCTGTGGTCTTGGGGACTTTCCGCTCTCTGGCGGCTCTTTGGGCGTTCGATAAGGGAGCGTG
>CAIMMO010000127.1 GCA_903842595.1 uncultured Alphaproteobacteria bacterium | reverse complement strand
TCGACAATGATCTTGCGCTGACAGGCCTCGGCCATGTCCTCTGTCACAGCTTTTGGCATCACAAGAGCGCGATCATAGCAATCAAAGGGCTGGGCATGGGCCTGTCCAATCAACAGCGTCATGCTCAGTACAAGCGCTGCCAGGCGAACGGAGCCATGAACCCTGTGGAGACTCGCGTGCATTGGACCGATCTCCGGAGCCCGCTATGTGAACCATCTCCATCTACCTCCCCCGCAACAGACGCCTTTGATGCTCGTCAATCACCAGCCGGGGGACTGTCAGCCTAACGCGGCAACACAAAATCTCTTGCAGGACCCGGGCGTCTGCTTATGCGACCGCTTTCGCCCAGACAGCGTCCGCTGTTGCTCGGAGCAGCCTAAGCATCTGTTTGCTGATCATGCGCTTCTGGAAAGCGAACGCGTTGCTGATCGGAGGGCGTGCCGCCGGGAAGTACTGGCGCGAGAACCGCGAACGACCGGAGTTGGGCGATGTCGCGTCTGATCAGCAGGGCATCAGCGACCAGCAACTCACGAGCGACCCTGCCATTGGCAACAATGCTGGAAAGGCACGAAGCCGGGGCCCATACTTGCCGTTCGCCATCTACGCATCAGGCTACGGTTGGTCCTTGATGAATTGGATCACCACCGCCGCCAGCTCCTCTCCCTTGTCTTCTTGCAGGAAGTGGCCGGCGCCCTTGATGGTGATGTGCTTCTGGTCCTTCGCCCCTGGAACCAGGTCGAGGAATTTCTTGTCCTGTCCGCGTGTCACCGGGTCCCCGTCCGAGAACGCCGTGAGGAAGGGCTTGCGCCAGGTCTTGAAAACCTCCCAGGCGCGCTGATTGGCGGGAGCCGCGGGATCCTCCGGCGTGACCGGGACGAGAGCCGGCATGATCAGGGGTCCGGCCTTGTAGCTCTTGTCGGGAAATGGCGCATCGTATCCCGCGACCACATCGGGCCCGTGCTGTCGACCGACCATCTGGCCGACCGGCATGTCGCCCGATGCCCGGAAGCCAGCCGCCATCCGGCTCCAGCCCTCAAATCCCGGCCCCATACTCTCGCCCGCTGGCAGCGCGCCATTGGCGAGCACGATGCGCGCAAAGCGATCAGGGTTTTCCGCGGCCACCCGCAGGCCGATCAGGCTACCCCAGTCCTGGCACACCAGCGTGATGTTCCTGAGGTCCAGCTCACGGATCAGTTCGCTGATCGCATCGACATGAAACTTGTAGCTGTGCGCATCCATCGCCGCCGGCTTGTCTGACCGGCCGAAGCCGATCAGGTCGGGCGCGATCACCCGATGCCCGGCTCCAGCCACAGGGAGGATCATCTTGCGGTAGAGGTAGCCCCATGTCGGCTCGCCGTGCAGCATCAGCACCGGCGCGGCATTGCGCGGACCCTCGTCGACATAGTGCATGCGATAGCCAGCGACGTCGGCATAGTGCGGCTCGAAGGACCAGCCCTGGAGATTGGCGAAGCGCTCATCCGGCGTGCGCAGTGTTTCCGGCCTGAGCGGCAGCGCCGCCGCATCCGCCATAACCTTCGGACTCGCGCAACCGGCCAACACCGCCGCCAGCACAAGCCCTATCGCCAGTTTCCGCATCCCATCACCTCATCGGTCACGACTGTTCAACGCGCCTGCCATTCCAAGCGCAGCCGAATCACAAGTCAAATCTCCGAGCAGACGCCCAGACTGGACCCCTCAGCTTCCCGCGAAACGACTGGCCGAACGGCGGTTTCAGTCCACCAGTTTTGCAGCATTTCGGATCATCGTCTGAAGCCGGGTCTTTCGGCGAGCCGGAGAGGTGTCCGACGCCGAGACCTGGCCATGCAAGCGCGCCCAACGCGTCGCTGAGACGATCGCGGCGCCGAGAATCGCGGGGCGGGGGTCCTTGCGTGGGTCCACTCCGAGTCGACGACCCAGGGCATCCACCAGTTCTTCCTGGATCAGGTTTTCGAATGTCAGGATTGCCGCGTGGACTTCTGGCGAAGGAGATGAGCGAAGCACCTCGGCGCGTAGTTCCTCAAACTCTGGCGGCTTTGCTGACAGGGACGCCGTGGCCAGCGCCGACACAACCGCGCTGAAAGCAGAAGCATCGTCCGGGACGGTGTCGAGCGCTCGTTTCAGGTCCTCGAGCCAGGCCTCCTGATCAGCATACAGAATGGCATGCTTGGAGCCAAAATGCCGCCAGAAGGTCGTGGCGTCCACATCAGCGGCCTCCGAGATCTCGGCAATCGTGACGTTGTCGAACCCCTTCTCGCGGAACAGACGCATCGCTGCCTTCTGTATCAACTCGCGTGTCTGTTCGCGCTTGCGCGTGCGCCGTGAGGCCGTGGGTGAGGGAAGTACAACTGTTTGTCGTCGAGCCACGAAGGTCACATGTGCAATACAATGGAAGATGCAGGAGTATTGCATTTTGTGAAGCTGCCGTCTAGTTTTCTCCTGCTGAAGGGGCGGGGCAAATGGTTCCCGTGCAGGCGTCACGGCTCGCGCAGAGGGCGGAAATGCGATTTCGGCATCCAGCTTGGCGGTACGCGAAATTCTCGGCAGGAGAATGCCTATGACGGACCCAGTCGATGCGAGAGCCGCGGCGACCCTCTTTGAAGATGCAAGAACGCACCAGGCATGGACCACTCGGCCCGTGCCAGACGACTTGCTTGTCGAGCTCTATGAGAGGCTGCGCTGGGCGCCGACAAGCATCAACTCCAATCCGGGGCGTTTCGTTTTTGTGAAGTCGCCAGAGGCCAAGCAGCGGCTTGCGGCGCACCTGATGCCAATGAACGTCGAAAAGACTCTGGCTGCCCCGGTCTGTGCAATCGTCGCCAGGGACATTCGGTTCCATGATCTGATGCCCCAGCTTTTCCCGGGGCGCCCCGTGAAGGAAGGCCTCGAGGCCAACCCGGCGCTCGCGGACGCGACCGCGACGCGCAATGCGACCCTGCAGGGGGCTTACCTGATCCTGGCAGCGCGGTCGCTGGGCCTCGATTGCGGGCCGATGTCGGGTTTCAATCAAGCGACGCTGGATGCGGAATTTTTCCCCGATGGCCAATGGCGGTCGGATTTCCTGATCAACATTGGGTACGGGGACAACGAGAAGCTCTGGCCGCGCAACCCACGCCTGGAGTTCGGACAGGCGTGCAGGATTGCCTGAGCAAAGCGAGCGGTGAGGGACCAGCCTCTCGCTGGAGTAGATCGCAGCAGGTTCAGGCTGCTTCTGGACGGACAAGCCGACAAGGGGAACAACATGAGACGTCGGATTTTCGCGGCATCAGTTCTTGGCATCTTGCTGACGGCTGCAAGTGGTTCGTGTGCTACTGGGCCGCAGGTGGGCGAGCGCGTCGAAACGCCGGCCCGGGCCGACAATTTCCGCCTGATCGACAACACAGGCATCGCGCAGGACCTTTTGCGACTCGTGGACGTCAAAGCCATCGTAGTGATGGCTCAGCTCAACGCAGATCCGACATCCCGCGCAGCAGCAAGGTCCCTTGAAGCACTCCGGAACGAGAACCCTGACGTCGCCTTCCTGATGATCAATTCCTCCCTGGGCGACACGCGCGAGCAGATTGCAGCCGAGGCGCGGGCGCAGGGCTACACCATCCCGATTCTCGACGACGATCTGCAGTTCGCTGGCGAACAACTGGGCTTCAAGGTTGCGGGGGAGGCTCGGTTGATCGAGCCAGGAACGCTGCTTGTCCTCTACGCTGGGCCGGTCACGGCAGCTGGCGCTAGCCTTCCGGCAGAAGGCTATCTTGCCGAGGCCCTGGCGGCGGTGAAGGCGGGCTCCTTGCCAGCAAGCAAGACAGTCCGCACGAAGGGGTCAATTCTTGACTTTCCCGAGCGCGCCCGGGGCAATGAACATCCCGCGATTTCCTATGCCGCGGACGTCGCCCCCGTCCTCGAACGCAAGTGCGTGACGTGCCATCAGGCTGGCGGCATCGGCCCTTTCGCGATGGACAGCTATGAGGCCGTACGCGGTTTCGCACCGATGATCCGTGAGGCCATCCGCACTGACACCATGCCGCCCTGGCATCCCGATCCGAAGGTCGGCGTCTTCCACGCCAATCCGGACCTGACGAGCGATGAGGCGCGTACGCTGGTGCATTGGGTGGAAGCGGGCGCCCGGCGTGGATCGGGCGATGATCCCCTGGTGAAGGCTGCGCATGTGGCTGCTGACTGGCCGCTCGGACGCCCGGATCTGATCATCGACATCCCCGAATTCAAGCTGCCTGCGTCAGGCGCGGTAGATTACCAGTATCCGATCGTCGCGAACCCCTTGTCCGAGCAGCGTTGGGTCCGGGCCGCCAGCTATCTTCCCGGTGAACGACGCGGCGTGCATCACATCCTCGGCGGCTATCTGTCCATGCCTAAGGGTGGCGGCCAGGAAGCGATGCAGCGCTGGGAAGCGTCCTATGGCGACTTTGCCGTGGGCGGAGACGCCTTCGTTCTGCCGCCGGATATCGGCATCGAACTTCCGCCGGGAGGCGGACTGAACTTCCAGATGCACTACACGCCTTTTGGCAAGGAAGCGACGGATCGCTCCCGCCTGGGGCTTTACTTCTATCCAGACAATCAGAAGCCGAAATTCGCGATGCGACACGGGCGCATCATTGATGCGTTCATAGAGATACCGCCGGGCGAAGAATTGCACGCCGAGACCGCCTATACAAAGTTCGACAAGGACGCGCTCCTCTACGCCTTCTTTCTGCATACGCATTATCGCGGGCGGGCCGCACGCGTTGAATTGGTCACTAACGGCGGCGCACGCACGACGCTGATCAATCTGCCGCGCTATGACTTCAACTGGCAGCGCACATACACATTCGCCGAGCCCGTCGTGGCGCCGGCCGGTTCGAAAGTTGTCGTCACCTACTGGTACGACAACTCAGTCCGTAACCGGGCCAATCCCGATCCGAAGGTAACGGTGCGCAATGGCGAGCAATCGTGGGAGGAGATGCACTATACATCGTTCTACTACCGCTGGACCGGTGAGACGACGGACAAACCATTTCCGCAGACGCCGCTGCAGCCAGCCGCATCGTTGATTGCCATGCTCGATGGCAATCTCAACGACACTGTAGAAAACGACGAACTTGGCGGCATGCTGGGCCCCGTTCTGGGGCCACGATTTGCAGAGTTCGATAAGGACGGCTCAAGCGGGCTTGATGAGCGCGAGATATTCGCGGCGGCGCCGCTGCTGATGGGTGTGATGCGCCAGCTGGCCCAACGCTCACCAATAGCGCCGCAAGCGCGTCAGTAAGGTCGATTTCGGATCAGCCCGGCTCTCCGGTCCAGCTGCTCAGTGGCGTTTCGTGGTCATCTGAGTGGAGCCCTATTTCTGTTCTGGATAGCCTACCGCGCGAGCGGTTTAGGACAATGCTTGTAACGTGACAGACAAGGGCGATGATTGAGGCAGCCTCGCTCGCCCCGGAAGCGGCGAGTTATTATGCCCCCTAAGGCGCCGAGTGAGCCCAGGCGGTGAGGAGCGAAAATCAAATCTTGCCTGCGCGTGAGTAACCCGCCCGGCCGAGCGCCACCACTACGGTGTGGCGTTCAGCCTGGTCTCAAGTTCGGCGATGCTCGTAGTGACCGCTTCGAACGCGGGAGCGTCGCCGAAGATCATGCCTGTCATGGCGATGTAATCCCGCCGCAAAGGGTCCAGCATTGCGTTCGTCGGGCGCAGCACGAATGACCCCGGCTCTGCCGTTGCGAGGTCGAGGTCGGGGCTGTTGAAGAACATGCGGGCGTGTCGCACGCAGTCGCGGCCGAGATCCGCGTCCGCCAGGGCTTTGGCTGCGACGTCTGTGGCCAAAAGGCGATGCAGGTCATGGTAGTGGCGCGAGACACGCTGGCCGCCGCCTCGCAACTCGCCGCGCCTCTCGAACCAGCGGCTGAGGCCGTGGAGGATCACGACCTTGTCCCAGAATGTCCGTGCCGCATCGACGGTGGTGACGTTGGCGACATCAAGCTCGATCCCGTCAACCTCGGCGCCGACGTAAGGGCTGATCCTGACCGGGCGGTGCGGATCGAGCGCCGACTTTGCGCCGGATTCGATCTTTACGGCTGGGCGGACATAGCCATCGGTTGCGGTCGTCACGCTGGGATACCAGAGCAGCAAGGTCTGCCGCCCATCGTCATCAGCGTCGAGCTCAACGCGGGCGCTGGCCGTGGCGATGCTGGCCCTCGCGAGCGACGTGGTCAGAAGGCGGGCGAGCTGGGTAAGCAGCGGCCCTGCTATGTAGGCCCGGCAGGCGTCCCGGATCGCTTCCAGCTTTTCCTTGCGTTTCTTGCCGCTCATGGCCTCCAGCTGATCGACGCTGGCGCCTTCGTCGAGATCATCGCGGAAGACAGTCACGTCGATGTCCTCGGAGAAGCGGGAGATCAGACCGAAGGCCTTGGACAGCGATGTCCCGCACTTGAAGAGCAGTCGGGGGCCGCCATCCGGAAGGCGATTGAAGAGGGCGTCCAGAGTCCGGCACACCCAGAAGTCCTTCTCGATGTTCTGTTAGGCGGCGCCGAGCCTGCGACCAGCGGCAATGAAGGCGTCCCTCCGATCAGTCGCGGTTGCCGCCAGAAAAGTGTCGTAGCCTTATGTCATCCGCGTCCCCAATCCCGGCCCTTGGCCTTGCGGCGTTTCGGCGTCGCGCCGCCGTCAGGCAAAGCATGGGGCGATGCAACGAGCATGTCCTTCAGAAAGATTCGCATCCAGTCAGGCAGCGCCGCAAAGCCTTCGCGAAGATCGGCGCGGATGGCTGGCCCGTATCTCGGATCTGCAAAAATCGCGGTGAGGCGCTTTTGCACGCGGGACCGGTCGCCAGCTAATCTGTCCTTCAGCCAGTGAAGCGCCTGAACGACGCGCATGGCGGGGCGGCCTGCCCAGTAGAGTTTACTCGGCGCCGTCAGCCGGAAGACGATCCGGAGGTTGCCAAGTTCGAGCGGCTTCAGGCGTGCATCGGTATGGACCACGATGCGTGCCGGCACCGCATCGGAGAGGCCGAGGTCATTCGCCGCCGTGATCCCATCGACGATCATCCGGTACTTGTCGCGGCGTGCCAGAGCATCGACGATAGCGCGGGGATCGGGACTGGTGGCCTTGGCAGTCAGTGAGTTGAGGCCCGGCTTGTCATAGAGACCACGCGCGATACGCCGGATATCGCCTGCTCGGGTGAGGCGATGGAGCGCCTGATCAACGGCGTCGCGCGTGCCGAGGTCAATGAAATCGACCGGCGTCCAGACACCGAAAGGCGACTGGTCGGCCATGCGCCTGGCGATGGCGGTCTTGAGATCGAGCCCGGGGCCACGCATGGAAGCCGTCCTTTTGTCAGAAATATGTATACGCAGTTCTGACAAATAGGTAGCTAAATCTGTCAGAACTGCGTATACATATTTCTGACAAATATTGGAAAATGCCTGCCACCCAGCGGGCGCTCCGCGCCGCCAACCGCTCGACGGCGCGTTCCGCCCTGCAGCCTGCTCTTTTGCTAGCCGCCCTGACGGACGGTCGGCGGACAATGGGGCTGCACCCACCAAAACCGATAAGAAAAATAGAAGAACGCATCGGCACGCAAAAGCCCCTCGCGCGCTTGAACCGCAAAGAGAAAAGTCGAATTCATCGACACGCTTCCGACTTTAGGCAAACTTACAGATCGGGTTTTTCCAAGGTCGGGGTCGTGAGTTCGAACCTCATCGCCCGCTCCAGGTCGTCTCCTTTCGAATGACATGGCTCCGACGCCGCTTTTGCGCCGCCGGCCATTTCGTGTCTGTCGGTGACGGCAGCCTCGCATCGGTCTATCTCGCCTGTCCATGAAGGTGGTGATCGCAGGCGGCGGGATCGGGGGGCTTTGCGCGGGTATCGCGCTGGCGAAGGTTGGCTTGGCGGTTGAGGTGATCGAGCGGGCGCCTGAGCTGACGGATGTGGGCGCGGGGATCCAGCTTTCGCCGAATGCAACCAAGGGGCTGGCCGGTCTTGGTGTGCTGGAGGCGATCGCGCAGGTCGCCTCGGCACCGCAGATGCTGGAGATGCGGATCGGGCGGACGGGGAAAAAGGTGTTCTCTATCCCGATCGCGCAGGAATCGCGCAAGCGTTACGGCGCGCCGTATTTTCATGTTCACCGCGCGGACCTGATCGAGATCCTGAAGCGAGCTGCGATGTCCGCCGGCGTGAAGGTACGGCTGGGCGCGCGGGTTTCGGCTCATGTCCGAGATGCCGATGGGCTTCGGGTGGGGCTGGACACGGGCGCGATCATCCCTTGCGACCTGCTGGTCGGCGCCGACGGCGTGCGCTCCACTGTGCGGCGGCAGATGCTGGGCGATCTGGAGCCGCGCTATACCGGCGCCGTGGCGTGGCGGATGACGGTGCCGAGCGATATCGCGCCCGACTTGCCGCAGGCGGCGATCGTGTGGGCGGGGCCGGGGCGGCATGCGGTGACCTACCGGATCAGGCGTGGCGAGCTGATCAACTTCGTTGGCGTGGTCGAGACGGACAGATGGCTGGGCGAGAGCTGGGACCAGCCGGGCGATCCGACAGAGCTGGCGAAGGCTTTCGGCGGATGGGCGCCGCCGATCCCTGACATTCTTGCCTCGGCCAGCAACTGTTTCGTCTGGGCGCTGTTCGACCGCGATCCGCTTGCGACCTGGTCAGAGGATCGGGTCGTGCTGCTGGGTGACGCCTGCCATCCGATGCCGCCATTCCAGGCACAGGGAGCGGCGATGGCGATCGAGGATGCGATCGTGCTGGCAAAATGCCTTCAGGCGCATGGGGTGTCGGCTGCATCGCTCCAACAGTATGAGCGGCTGCGCAAGCCGCGCACGACGAAGGTGTTGCAGAGTGCGCGGGCCAATATGGGCGTGTTCCATCGCTCCAACGCGCTGACGCAGGCGGCGACGTACGGACCGATGCAGCTGGCCGACAAGCTGTTTCCTGATTTTGTCCGCTCGCGGCAGGACTGGATCTATGGCTATGATGTTCGTCATGCTCAGGTTTAGCGCGAGCGCCATCGTCATAGCTGCGGCACTGCTGGCCGGATGTGGGCCGGATGTGAAGGCGCGGGCAGCGTCGGACGCGGTGGTGGCGGATGTGGCTGACAAGGGCGCGGCCTGGCCGCTGCTGCTGCGGCACTGCCTGAGTTCGGCGCATTGCGATCCGATGAGCGATTTTGGCGACGGGTCTGGCGAGGCCTCGGGCGTCGCCGGATCGGTGACGTGGTTCTTCCAGACGCCCGAAAAGGCCGGGGAGGGCGCGGAGGATTATGGTGCGAAGGCCGAGATAAATCTGTTCGGCATGCGTGCAAATGGCGGGTCAGCCGGGCGGCCGCTGATCATCGAGGAGTTGCCGGACAATCTTGGCTCCGCCAAAGCGAAGCGCACGACCCTGTCACTCGAGTACCGCGCCCCCTCGGGCGGGCTGCAGCCATACTTCATGCAGGTGATCTCGCCGCACATCACGCAGGTGGCCAAGGGCCTGACCGATGCACGGCTCGAGATCAGGGGCGCTGACGGCGTGCTGTTCGCCGCCGAGGCGGCGGGGATGGAAGCGCCGAAGACGGCGGTGAATGGCGGCTACGATCCGCCCGAATCGATGATCTTCCATGTCTCGCGCAACCTGCGTGACGAACCGCTGCCGCAACTGATGGCGGCGCTGGCGAGTGGCGACACGCTGTCGTTGAAGCTGCTGGCGGCGGACGGGCGGCCGCTGCTGCAGGATGTGCTCTACACGGACGGTTTCGAAAGTGCGCTTGCGCGTGCCGGCGAGGCGGCGGGCGATGAGCCGATCCAGCGCCCGATTGTGGAGCGCTGTACGCAGTTCGCCGACAGGGACGAGGCGTTCTGGAAGATCGCGGATGTGACCGCTGCGCTGGTGGTGTGCGACCCGAGGCTGCCGGAGCGGCGGCGATAGGCTACTTGCCCGCCTCTTCGACGACATCCGAGAGCGCGGTCGCGCGCTGCGTGCAGGCGGCGACGGGAATGCGAAGGCTGTTTGCAGAATGGTCCTTCGCCGCCTTGTCGCCCCAGGCAAGAGACGCGCCCGCGCCTGCATCCTCGATTGCTTTCTCGGACTTGAGCCTTGCAATACCGGCCTCGTCGAGCGCCTGGCCATCGCGGAGCAGGATCGAGATCCTGTCGGGGTGGGCATCGGCCTTGATGGCCTCGAACTCCGCGCGAAGCACGCCCGCGCAATAGAGATCGTCCTTCGCGGCCTGCGAGCCGAGAGTGTAGTAGTCGACGCCCGATAACTCCCAGATCGCCTTGTCGCCGGCGCCTCCCGTTCCCGATGTCGTCGCCGTGAAAGAGGGCAGGGTTACGGGTGGGAGTGCGGGGATTTCGGTCGCACCGCTGATCGAGGGCACGCTTGCGAGACGTTGTTCCATGATCTCGCGCTCGCCTGGCTGGGTCAGGCTCATCACCATGATGCCGCCAAACACCACGATGGCGACCAGTCCGATGACCTGGCGAGGCTTGAGCCTGGTGAGCATTCGCTTCCTACTCGGGCATGGGTATGGCGCGCGCGCGCGTATTGCACGCGTCGAGGGAGATGCGCGGGGCTTTGGCCTTGAGGTCCTTGTCGACCTGCGTTGCATAGGCGTCGGCGATGGCGCGCGCCTGCGTGGCGTGGATGGCTTTTTCGGTGACCATGCGGTTGATTCCGGATTCGCCGATGATGAAGCCCAGCGCCTGCCGCTTGCGCAGCTGGGCCTCGTCGACCGGAGCGAGGGCGTCGGACAAGTCAGGGTTCTCGGCATAGATCAGCGCGGAGCAGTAGAGTTCGTCGCGCGCCTGCTGCGAGCCGGCGCCCATGAGGTCCGTCGGCAGCGGCGGTACGCCGGGCGGCAGGCTGGGCGTGGATGGCGGGGCAGGTTCGGCGGTAGCGACGGCGGCCGGGGCAGGAGTTGTCTCGCGCGGCTGGCTGCCGCATGCGGCGAGCAACGCCGTCAATGACAGCATGAGCCCGCCATATGCCAGTGTCCGGATCGTCATGCCTGTAGCGCCTCCCGTTGAGCATCTGTGATAGCGCAGCTGTCCGGGGGAGCAACCGCCGCCGGCGCCCGCTCATCTACCCCCTGACTCAACTCCGCGCGAGCCCTATAGAGCCGCCGATGGAACTCTGGGTCTGGGCCAATTTCACATTGCTGTTTCTGGCCGGCGGGCTGACGCCTGGACCGGCGGTGATGCTCGTGACCACGGCGTCGATCCGGTATGGTTTCTGGGCCTCTACGGCGCCCGCGGTGGGTATCTGCGCGGCCAACCTCGTCTGGATCGCGCTTGCGGCCTCGGGCGTGGCCCTTGTCGCCAGGACCTTTCCTGAGGCGTTTCTCGCCTTCAAGATTGCGGGCATCGCCTTCATCGTGTGGCTGGCGTGGAAGACGGCGTTTGGCGCCCCGGTTGACCTGTTGCGGCGCGAACCACCACCGCGCGCGAGGCTGTTCGTGCACGGTGTCGGACTGCAGCTCGCGAACCCGAACGCGCTTGTCTACTTTGGCGGGCTGTTGCCGACCTACTTCAATCCTGACCACGACATGATCCCGCAAGTGCTGATCAGCATGGCGACCGTGACGGTGTGCGAGATGTTCGGGCTCATGGTCTACGCCTCGGGCGCGGACGCGCTGGCGCGGCGCTTCCAGTCAGAGGGGTTCGCGACCGGCTTCTTCCGGATCGCGGCGCTCGCGATGGTCGTGTCGGCGGGGGTCGCGGTCTATCTCACCTGGGCGACGACAGGGCGATAGGTCAATCGCCGATCTGGCCTGTGCGCACCGGAAGGTCCATCGGGCGCACGTCGGGCGCCGTGTCGCTGCGCGAGGCCGCGTTGACGAGGCAGCGATCGCGCTGGGCGGGATCGTTCTCGTTGTGCGCCAGGCAGACCTGTTGCTGGGTCAGTCCGGTCTCCGGAGACCCGGGCGTCGAGCAGGCGGAGGCGGCCAGTGCGAGGAGAAGGGCGGGAAGTGTGAAACGCATCATCATGTCTATTCCTCTACTCGCTGGCTGAACGCGTGGACTAGTGCGGTGGGGCCACAAGCGGCCGGTCTATCAGCACCGCAAGCAGAAGGGCTGGCGCGCCGACAGCTTCCCAGCCGTGGCTGGTTCCGCGCTGGATCACGATCTGGCCTGGCTTGATCCGGGTGCGGCCTGTATCGAGGATGAGGTCGACCTCGCCTTGCAGGAGGCAGATCACATCGAGCGATTCCGTCTTGTGCATGGCAGGCGATTTCGACTGGTCGGTGAGGTGATCCTCGGCGTCGAACGATGCAAAGCGCGCGCGGGCGGCGGCGTTGAGCTGTTCGCGGGGAACGTCAGCGGGCGGCGGTGGGATCACGAACCAGCGGACTTTCACCTTGCCTGTCGCCGGCGAAAGCACGCAGCGATCCGGGCCGAGATCGTGGGTGTTCTGCGGGTTGAGAGGACCGAACGCGTCGTCGTGCCAGATGTCGAACAGGCCGCCGACGGCGGGGTCGCCATTCATTGCGGAGGGCGGACCGTCGATGATCACCACGCTGTCGCCGGAGGCTTCGTCGGCGGTGATCACGCGTCGCATGATGCTGGCAAAGTCTGTCATGTTCCCGTCCCGCAACGATGTCGCACTCTAGCACCTTGCGTGTCGCCGCACAGGACGATTGTGCACGGAATCAGGATCGCCTCGCGGCGCGCTTCTCTGCCGCGTTGCGCTCGACGCCGGACAGGCAGGCCTGCCTGTCCTCGGCGTTGACGACCGACTGACAGTCCCGGCGCGCGGCGCTGTCATAGGCGGACTGCACGCTGACACAGCTGGCGACAGGCGCCAGCGCAAGCGCGGCGAGCAGGATCCTCATCGCCCGTCGTCCCCTGCCTGACCCTTGAACAGGGGCGGGTAGGTCGGTCCGCCGCGACCCGCGAGCCGTTCGTCGCGCTCGATCTCGGCCTTGCGGATTTCATAGGGCGTGTCGGGAATCTTGTCCCGGTGATAGGGGTCTATCGTCTCCAGCTCGCTGGTCTGCGTCGGGATACGCGGATCGTAGGGCTGCGTATTCGGGTCGATCACGCAGCCGGCGAGTGAAAGCGCGAGCGGCACAACCAGAACCAGGCGCATCGAGACCCTCCCCTGTCAGCGCTGGATCATCTCACTTTTTGCGGGCGCGTTCCAGCTTCTGGATTTGCCCGTGACGCGGACAGCTCACTTCGTGATCGTTGACCATGCCCATGGCCTGCATCACGGCGTAGACGATGACTGGACCGCAGAACTTGAAGCCTCGCTTCTTCATGTCCTTTGCGATGTGTTCGGAGAGCGGTGTCTTCGCCTGGACGTTTCGCCAGTGGTCGAGGCGATTTATGATCGGCTTGTTGTCGACGAAGCCCCAGACATAGTCCGAGAAGTCCTCGCCGCGCTCGGCCATGTCGCAATAGAGCTGGGCGTTGCGGATGGTGGCGGCGATCTTGATCGGGCTGCGGATGATGCCGGGGTTCTGCATGGCGCGCTCGATGCGTTTGTGAGTCCAGCGCGCGATCCTCTCGGGCTCGAAGGCGTCGAACTCCTCGCGCATCGTCTCCCGCTTGCGCAGGATGGTGATCCACGAAAGTCCTGCCTGATGGCCGTCGAGCTGGAATTTTTCCCAGAGTGCGCGGCTGTTGCGTTCGGGGACGCCCCATTCGGTGTCGTGATACCCGCGATAGAGTTCGTCGCTTGCGGGGGCCCAGCCGCAGGAGATGTCGTCCAGCTTCTTCATCAGGCTTTCGTTTCGCGGGCTTCGGCAAGGGCGGCGAGTTCGCCGGTCAGCCAGTCCGGGTGGCGGACCACAACGGGAGAGCCAGCAGCTGTCAGGATCTCGCCCTTTGCTTCGGCTTCTGCCAGTCGGTCTATGCGCAGGCGTGTGAGGGCGGCGGCGCCGGAAATCGACGTCAGCAGTCCGATCTCGAATTCGCCGGCCATCACGGGTGTTCCGGGCGCAGCGCCGGGGGCGACTGCAGCTTGCATCGTGCGGCGCCGTGCGGTCCCGCGGCGTTTCATCCGCGAGGTGACTTCCTGGCCAACGAAGCAGCCCTTCTTGAAGTCGACGCCGTTCAGCAGGTCCATGTTGATGTCGGCAGGGAAGACGTCTTCGCCGGCAAAGTCAGCGCCCTGTTCAGCGAGACCTGCGGCGATGCGTGCTGCATGATACGGCGCGGGATCATCGCCTGCTGCACGCGGCCCTATGCGGCGGTGCGGGGCAAGGGCGGAGCGCGGATCGGCTGCGCCGTCGAACACGGTGACACCAAGGTCATCACGCTGCGCGATCACGACAGCGGCGCGCAGCTTCATCAAGGTGAGCCGCTTCGCCAGCGCGGGTGCGGCGCTCGCTGCGCAGTCGAGCAGGATGGCGTCGTCGCGCCGCGTGATCAGTGCATCCGCAATCACCTTGCCCTGCGGCGTCAGCAGTGCGCCATAACGGAACGCTTCGTCCTGAAGTCCGAGCGTTGACGCCGTCAGGATGCCGTTCAGGAAAAGCTCCGCGTCTGCGCCGCTAACCGAAATGATCGCGCGATCGGCGAGGAAGAGAGGTTTCTGCATCTGCGCTCGTTAGCGAAATTGTTGCACACCGACAGGCGTGCGCGTGGTCGTACTAAACTCTACGTCAGGGCCTGGGCGCTGTCTTTTCAAGACGCCGCCATTGTGCAATAGGTGCGCGGTCGAATTTTGAACAGGTTCGGGTTGCTCTCCTTGCTCTAAATGACGGTATTCCGTCGGATTGAGCTCCGGATCTGGCCTTCCGAACAGTCTGGTTTGACGGCCCCCGGGGACGCGGCTGCAAGCGTTCTCTAATCCTTCCGCGGGTCCCCCCGGCCTCGTGGATGCCTATCGAAAGACTAGATCTACATGGCTACCGGTACTGTTAAATGGTTCAACGAGCAAAAGGGCTACGGTTTCATCCAGCCGGAGCAGGGCGGCGCGGACATCTTCGTGCACATCTCTGCGGTCCAGCGTGCTGGACTCGCCGGCCTCAACGAGGGCCAGCGCGTTAGCTTCGAGCTCGAGAAGGACAAGCGCTCCGGCAAGATGGCCGCGACGCAGCTTCAGCCCCTCTAAACGGGCGCGAAGCCGTCCTTGCGGACGGCGACATCGCAAAAACTTCGAAACGGGTCGGCCTTGGTGGCCGGCCCGTTTTTCATTCTGGTTGACAGTCTCTGGCGTGTGCGGCGCCGGCGAGGCGGTGCTCGCGGGCGCTAGCTGCGAGCCTCATCCACCAGCCCGCGCGCCTTGAGCTGTGCGGCCAGCGCCGTGTCAGGAAGAACGCACACGCGTGTCCAGCCCTTGGCGCCCAGGCGATCGAGCGCCGCCTCGTAGGTTTCATCTCGCTGCAGATCGAACTCGCCGTCGTAGGTCGATGCATCGCCATCGATGGCGAGCCATGGGCGGCCGGTCGCGAGGTGCTTGAAGAAGCCGGCGTTGAGTGCTTCGGCTTCGGCGCGCATCAGGCCGATCTCGACTGCGACACCCGAGCCCATGAGACGAGTGGCGCCGTGCGCGCCGAGTGGATGGGGGTCTTGGCAGGCGATGACCACGCGAGTGACGTCCGAGCCAAGCAGAAGCTGCGAGCAGGAGAATGAGCCGTTTGATCGTTGGTTGCAGGGCTCAAGCGTCACATAGGCAGTGGCGCCTACGGCGCTTTCGCCGGCCTGTGCGAGCGCGATCTCTTCCGCGTGCGGCCTTCCACAGCGGCCGGTCGCGCCTTCGCCGATGACCGCGCCATTCGCAACGATCACGCAGCCGACACTGGGGTTGGGCGAAGTGCGGCCCAGTTGTGCGTGCGCCAGTTCGAGCGCGCGGGACATGAAGCGCAGGTCTTCCGCAGAAGGACCAACGCTCATGACTCAGACTTTCGGCAGAGGCTTGGCGCGCGCGGCGTCGAGATAGCGCGCTGCCTTCACGTGGAGCGAGTTGTCGAGATCGATCAGCAGCGGATTGCCGGTGGGAATTTCCACCTCGGTGATCTCGCTGTCGGGCACCTGGAAGAGATGCTTCACGATGGCGCGCAGGCTGTTGCCGTGGGCGGCGACCATGATGTTCTCGCCAGCTTTCAGCTTCGGCGCGATCTCGGCCTCCCAGTAGGGCAGGACCCGGTCGAGCGTCGTTTTGAGGCTTTCGGCGTTCGGGATGGCGAGCCCCTGATAGCGGCGGTCCTTCGAGAGATCAAACTCGCCGCCAGCCACCATGTCTGGCGGCGGAATATCGAATGAGCGGCGCCAGATTTTCACCTGCTCGTCGCCGTGCTTGGCAGCCGTCTCCTTCTTGTTGAGACCGGTGAGGCCGCCATAGTGTCGTTCGTTGAGATGCCAGTCCTTGGTCACCGGCAGCCAGAGGCGGTCCATCGTGTCGAGGGCGAGGTAGAGCGTGCGGATCGCGCGGCGTTGCACTGAGGTGTAGGCGCGTGTGAAGTCGACGCCTGTGTCCTTGAGCAGCTTGCCTGACAGGCGGGCCTCTTCCTCGCCGACATGCGTCAGGTCGACATCCCACCAGCCGGTGAACCTGTCTTCCAGGTTCCACTGGCTCTGTCCGTGCCGCACCAGCGCCAGTTGCGCCATCATCCTGCTCCGCCAAAAGACTGCCGGTTCTCAAGCAGGTTCGGGCGCGCGGGGCAAGAACTATGGAGCGCCAGGCCCGGTGCTCCGCTCAGCGCGGCGTTGTCGCCACCAGGAAGTCGTCAGCGACCTGGGCTCCCGGATTGCTCTCGCGCCGCTTGTACGCTTCCAGCAGGGAGGCGTAGGGCGGGGCGTACTGCCAGCCATTGGTGGCGGTGTTCAGCTTGATCTCGAAATGGAGGTGCAGCGTGGTTGGCGTGCCGCCGAAATCGTTCGAGACATAACCGATGACGTCGCCCTTCTTGACGGTCTGGTTGGTCGCGACCTTCAGCTTCTTCATGTTGAGGTGGAGATAGCGATAGATGCGCCCGCCGGAATCGGCGCGCAGCGTGACGGTGTAGCTGCCCACGTTGGAGATGACGCCATCTTCGACGGCGACCACTTCGTAGCGGGCGCGATCGGCGGCCGTGGTGGCTCGCTCGGCCTTGCAGCCTTCCGGCGTGCCGACGCGGATGTCCTGCCCGAGATGGACGCCGGTCTTGGCGCACCAGGGCGTGGTGTTGGTCGTCGAGCGGCTCTCGCAATAGTTGTCGCGCCACGGGGCGGTGAAGTTGCGGGTGTCGCACTGGTCGCCGCCCTTGATGCCGCCGCCATAGCGATAGACCTGCGTCTGCGCCACAGCAGGTGCGTCCTTGATCGGGAACAGCATGTCGGGGACGAGCACGGCTGCCTCGGTGGAGCCTGTGCCGCTCGACGGTGCGAGGTTGCCCGGCCGGAAGAAATAGAACGATGCTGCAACCGGCGCCGGCGCTGTGGGTGGCGTCGGGGTCGGCGCTGGGGTCTCCGGCGTCGTGGGCTCCGTTGGCGCAGGGGCTCCGGGTTCTTCATAGGGCGGCGGGATCAGGATGCCGCCATTCGAGCCCGGCTCGGTCGGTTCGGTCGGCGCTGGCAGGGGCGGGAGTGGCTCGCCCTCGATGCTTTCCAGCGGCTTGCCGTCGCCCGTGTCGATGTTCGGATTTTCCGGGATCGTTTCCGGGAAGGGCGTGCCGTCTGCTGGCGCGCCCGTGTTGGCGTTGGGGTTCGGCACGCCGCCTGCGCTTGGGCCGGACGGGTTCACCGGATCAACCGCGTCGAGCGGCGGGGGCGGGGGTGGAAGCGTCGGGTCTTCGGGAACAGCCTCTTCCTTCGCCGCGATCTCGACCCATGGCCAAAGCAGCACGTTGTTGGCATCGCACGCGCCGAGCAACGACATGCTTGCCAGCGCGGCAAGGCCGAACTTCACCCAGGACCGTTTCATCCCACCACTCCCACTCACCGTCCCATTCGCCCCGGCCAAAGGCCGCTGGACGAAGATCCTAGCGCGACTGCGCCACGAACAGGCTTTCCGCGAATTCCTTGGCCTGCGCTTCGGTGATGCAGCCTTCCGGGCTGTCGACTTCGCGGCATTCGAATTCGATCACATAGTCTGCGCCATAGCGCGAGAAGGCCAGCTGCGCGCCGGCTTCGACCGTCGTGAACTTCATCTCGGTCTTGTCGCCGGCGGGCGGGGAGCCGGCCTGATAGGCCTTGCTCGAGCCGTTCACGATCACGTCGTAGCGCGGCAGATGATAGGTCGCAAAATACCCGTCCTTGGTCACGCGCGGCGGTGTCGGTCGGTCGCTTGCGGTCTGCACGATCACGGGCAGCAGCATCGGCACGGTCAGCGGATCGCTGCCGACGGCTTGCGGGATCACCACGTCTGATGGTCTTGCTGCGGCGTCGGCGCGCGCAGCTTCCCAGTCGATCTGTCCGGCCACGGCAGGAGGACCGGCGGAAGCAGGCTGAGCGACCTGCTCTTCGGAGGTCGCGGCCGGCGCGGTGGCTGCAGGCGCTGCGGGCTGCTCCTCCGTGCATGCGGCGGCGGCGATGGCGAGCAGGCCAAGGCCGCCCAGAAGCATGGATCTCATCATCGTCCTCCGGGTTGAGCCGTCATGTTGGGCTCTGCATAGGAAATATCGGCGGTCGTTCCCAGCTTCGCTGCGATCGCGCGCATGGCGGCGGCGCGCTGTGCTGGCTGGACCGAGCCATCGTGCACAAGCACCAGCTCGTTGGAATATGTCACGCGGTCGAGACTGAGCGCCGCAAACTCGGGCCGCGAGGCCTTCCATGCGTTGAACTTTGCCCTCGCGGCATTCTGATCGCGCCAGAAGGCGTCGATGATGTCCTTCACGCGGCCATCGTCCTTGAACTTGACGACAATCTCGACGCCGGTTTGCACAGCACCCGCGGCGCCGGGCTGGTTCTGGGTCTGGGGCAGGCCGATCACGGGCGGAAGCGGACCTTCCGGCGCGGGGGCTGGCGCCATGGCCGCAGGCGTTGCTGCCGGGCGCGCAGGGCTTTCGGGGGAATTCGCGAGAAGCGACACGCCGACGATCGTGGTGATGATGCCAATTGCCGCCGCTGTCGGGCCTGTGGCCTTCAGGCGGGTCTCTACCTGCTCGATGCGCGGTGCGTCTGTCACAGCCACTATCCCTCTCCTCCTGGAACATATCCCAGCGGCATCAAGGCTTTGCTCAGCCTGCGCGCTGGAAATCGTGTCCCCCGTCCATAGAACGCCTACTGAAGCTGGGCGTTCGCCAAATTCAGCATCCGTCCGCCACATGGCCGATAGCACATGTCGGCGGAACCCGGGATGGCCGTCGACCCCGGGTAGGCCGTGCAGGCGCCGGAACATTGCAAGTTCGTACGCGGGATCGTCGCCTGCAGAAGTCGCGTTTTCAATTCGGATGGCACGGCGGAGGGGAATTTAGCCTTCAGCAGGACCAGCGCCGCCGAAACATGCGGCGCCGCCATCGAGGTGCCGTTCTCGAAGGCATAGTAGCACTGGGAGACTGTCGCGCCGGGATTGGCCGGGTCCGTGCAGTTCTTCATGAACTTGGTGGACAGGATCCCGTCCGGGCGGCCGTCCCGGTCGTCATCGCGCGCCATGTCGCCGCCGGGCGCCATGATCGAGACGTTGGCGCCGAAGTTGGAGTAGGGCGTCAGCTGACCCCGTGCGTCGTTGGCCGCAACCGAGATGACGTTCTGGCATCCGCCCGGAGCGAAGTACTGTGTGTCGACGCGCGCATTGCCCGCCGCCGAGACGACGATCGCGCCGGCCGCAACCGCATCGTTGATCGCCGCCTGCATCGAGGCGGGGCAGGGGCCGAACAGGCCGATCGACAGGTTGATGATGTCGGCCGGCTTGGAGTTCCACACTTCCTTGACGCCGTCGCGCGCCGGAACTGCGCCCGCGGCCCAGCGGATCGCGTCATTGATGTCCGACAGCTTGCCGCCGCAGCGGCCGAGTGCGCGCACGGGAACGATCGTGACGTTCCAGGCGCCGCCTGCGACGCCGGCCGCATTGTTGGTTGCGGCGACGCCGATCGTACCAGCGACGTGCGTGCCGTGGAACGAGTCCGAGATCGTGGCGTCGTCCGGGTTGCACTTGTCGCCCGGGTCATTGGGATCGGCATCGCGTCCGTCGCCGTCATTGCCCATGATCGGGTCGGAGACCATGTCGTAGCCCGGCGCCAGGTTGGGCGAGCCCTTGATGTCAGGGTGATTCATCTGGATGCCGGTATCGACGACCGCGACGACGACGTCGCGCGATCCCGTGTCCTTCGCGCGGTCCCAGAAACCGCCAAAGCCTGCGCCGCCGGCTGACTTGCCTGCAGCGGAGCCATTGTCGCGGAAATGCCATTGCAGACCATAGAGCGGATCGTTCGGGCGCAAGCCCGTCGTCACGGTCGCCGGCTTCTGCGCCGGCTTGCGCAGCATCTGGTTGGTGAAGATGTAGTCCTTCTCGACGTATTCGTACTCGCCGGTCTGCATCAGAACCTTGACGACGCATTCCGTCGCCAGCACCGGGTCGAGCTTCAGTTTCTCGATGTCGGGTGCGCCGGCGCATTCCTGGCTGTCATCGCGTTTCTGTGGAGCGAACAAGGCGCGCATGGACTCGATCTTGTCCAGGTCGACTGCGCCGGCGCGAAGCTGGGTCGGGTTGACGCCGATGGTGATGCGCATCTGCCCGCCTTCGCCAGGCGTGACGATGCCAGACAGGCCCAGACGCTCGAGCGTCTGTCCCGCCTTGTCGCGCGCCACGACCGCCTGATCGACGGCGAGCCGCGCGCGCACCTGCAATGGCTTGGGCAGCGGGGCGGTCGCGTCAGTGACCTTGCGCGAGACGGCGTCGCCAATCGATTGTGCGGTGAGGCTGTTCGCCTTCATCGTCTCCTGCGCCGACTGGCGAGCCCGGCGCAGCGCTTCTGCGTCGAGTTGCACGCCCATGTCGCGGACGGCTTCCTTCAGCGCCTCGGGTGCTGCGACCTGCGCCTGACGGCGAAGCTCGCTCGTGGACGGCAGCTTGATCTCACCGCGTGGCCGGATGAAGCCGGGCTTCAGGATGGCTGGGGCGCCATCCTGTGTCGTGCGGGTGGCTTCGGGGGAAGACGCAACCGCGCTGGCGGGTGGCGCTTCCTGCACTGGCGCGCCCGCGGCGGCGGCGGCCGATTCCGGCAGGGGAGCGTCGTCCGTATTCATGACGCTGATGTCGTTGGTCGGTGCGGTGGACATGCTGAAGCCTGCGTCCACCACCGGTTCTGAAATCTCGGCCCTTGGTTTGGCGATGACGGAGCCAACTGCGTAGAAGCGCTGGGTCTGAAGAAGTTCGTCGACGTCGATCGCCGTGAGCGCGATCGGCGCCTGCATCGGACCGAAGAGGGCGCGGTCATCGACAGAAGCAGAGGCGAGAATCTGCTCGTCAGTCAGGATGAGAACTGGCTGTTCGGCCGGGCCGCCGCCGGTGATCTGCGAAATCGCCTCGCCGGCGAGCTTGCCGGCTTCCTCCAGCCGGTCACACCCTGCCGTGATTGCCAGAGCCGCCGCCAGGGCCGCGCCTGTCACGTACCGCGAAATCGTCATCGCCCCACTCCACGCCTGATTGTGTCGGCTGCTGTTTACCATGCCATTGCGACATGGCGAATCCGGCTTGGCATTGTTTAACAGTCGAGACGAACAGGCTGACATTGTGTCCGGCCCGCCCCAATTGGTCCCCAAAGAGCCCCATCATCGCCCTCGCGCGGCGCAACCAGAGGGATTGTCATTCGTTGTGGGACGGCAGGCAGGGGCATCCGCCCTTCGCGAGTACCGGCACGCATGATGCAGGAACGGGTCATGACCAATGGCGCAAACGGCAAAACCCTGACCCGCCTGGTAGCTGTGCTCTTCATGGGCCTGGCTTTCGCAGCCTGCGCCGTGATGCTCGGTTCGGGTAACGAATCGCTGTTTGCTGATGGTTACTACGGCGGACAGCAGGCAGCGGCGCGCTGATAGCTTCGAGGCAGGCTAGGCCCCAATTGCGACGAGCGTCGCCGAACCGCACAGCACAACCGCAACAGGCGTCATGATCAGCCGCTCCGGCAGGCTGCGGGAGATGGCATTCACAACGATCCCGAGCGCCCCGTAGCCAGCGATGAGCCATGCGCCGACGCTCGCGATTTCGGGAGATGGCAGGACCGCAAGCAGACCCGCACGTTCCAGCAGGATGGTCGCGAAGACTGCATAGACCAGGATGGAGACGAGACTGCCGATGCGATAGCCGGGTGGAAGCCGCTCATGACCTCCGCCCCAGGCGAGACGCCCCCACGGCGCGCCGGCGGCGAGCGCCAGCTGGAATAGGCCCAGCAGACCGATCGTGACCGAGAAGACGAAGGCGGCTGGCTGGCTCAGCATGGTGCTCACCTTGCGCGAGCCATATTCGTTGCACAACTGCCGCAGGGTGAACTTGAACGCGCGCGTTGCGGGCCATACCGTTCGGCCTCGCGCGGAGGTTCGCATGCCAGACATCACCATCACTCAGCGTTTCGAGGCCATCACCGGTTCAGGTGCTGGCGACCCCGCCGCGCTCGCCAGCGCGGCAAAGCGCGGCGACATGGCGGCAGCCGCCGACCTCGCTGCCTTGCTGACACGGGCCGGATGGGTCGAGCCGCGGACGATCATCGATGTCTATGATGCGGCAGCGGCCGGGTGGTTCGGCGATGAGGCGCCCGTCGTCGATCTCACGCGCGGCAGCGGCACGGTCGCGCCCGAGCTGTGGCCGGAGTTCTGGGCCTTCATCGATGATCCTGTGAAGACGGATGCAGGCACGTTCACGCTTCGCACGGCGGCGCTCGGAAAATTCGTCGACGCGGGTTTCTCGCGCCGTGCAGGCGAGGCGAGCCTGGTTTACCCTGGCGTGCCCGCTGCAGTGGCGCAGGGTTGGCCGCAGCGTTTCACCATGGACGAACTCGCACAGTGTCCGGATGGATCGCTGGGTAATGAATTCCATCGTCAGATCGTCGACAACAATTTCGATCTTGAAGTTCTCGACCGTGACGCGCTGGGGCTCGCGAACCTGCCGCCGCCGCTCGATTACCTCAACGTGCGGATCCTGCAGTGCCACGATCTCTGGCACATTGTGGGCGGCTACCACACGACGGCGCTGCACGAGGTCGGAATCTCCGCCTTCCAGCTCTCGCAGTTCGGTCACAACTATTCGGCGCAGTTCCTCGCCTTCATCATCGCCAAGGCCGCGATCAACCGTCCCGAGGGCCTTGCACTTCTCATGGAGATCACGCTTGGTGCCTGGCGCCATGGGCGCGCGACGCCGCAGCTTCTCGGGGTCGACTGGCAAGATGTTTGGAAGGAGCCTACGGACACGGTGCGCCAGCGTCTTGGCGTCTCTGCGTATGTCTCGCCCGTGCCTCCGGATCTGGTCGAGCAGCTTGAGCGGGCCGGGATGGCCTGAGGCTCAGTCCTCATCCGCGTTCATCACGTCCATCTCCTCGTCCGACCAGCCGAAATGGTGGCCGAGTTCGTGGATCACGACGTGGGCGACGAGGTCTTCCAGCGCAAGGCCCTCGGTCGCCGCCCATTCGTCGAGGATCGGCATCCGGTATAGCCAGACCATCGGCGGTATCTGGGACGGCGCCGAGACCTGCTCCAGCGTCAGGGCTACGCCCGAGTAGAGGCCCGTCAGCTCGTACGGGTTCTCGATCTTCATGGACTCCAGCGTCTCGTCATCGGCAAAATCCTCGACCTTGATGGCGACGGTGCGCGCAGGGGTTAGAAATGGCTCTTCCAGCGTGTCGAGCGCTGCGCGCGCCATGGCGGCGATGTCGTCGAGGGAAGGGGCGGCGCCCCAGCGGGCGCGGGCTGTTTCCGGATTGCTCATGGCGGGCTTGTAATCCACCTTGGGCCAAACCGGAACGACGTGACGCGGTCGGGATTGCAGGGAAGACCTTCCCTTTTCGCACGAGTTAAGCTTTGTACCGGCCCAGACGTTCCCGGAGAATCCGCCTTGTCCATGTCCTTCGAAGGCCTGCGCAACCTCGCCACCACGATGCGCATCTACCAGCGCAACAAGCAGGACCGCAAATGGGAGCCAGAGGCGCCCTACATGAAGGAAGTCGTGAAGCCGGGCGACATCTGTCTGCACTTCGGCGGCTCGGACGGGCGCCACTCCTACCTGCTGTCGCAGCACATCGGACCCAAGGGTGTGGTCCATGTCTACGAACCGTCGAACTATTCCTATGCGATCATGACCCGCCTGCTGCGCTGGCATAAGCTGAAGAACGTCATCCCCCACAATGCGGCGATCGGGTCGGCGGAAGGTTCGATGATCCTTTCGGTTCCGAAGAAGATGTCGGGTCACCTGGGCCGCGCCTATGGCGTGGTGACCGATCGCGGCGGCACAGCGTCCGACGAGATGCTCGCCACTGGCAACCGCACCGAGTTTGTCGACCAGCCCACGGCAGTGGTGTCGCTGGACGGTCTGATGGCGGCTGAGAAGCTGCCGCGCGTCGACTTCATCCGCTGCGACGTCGAGGGCGCCGAGATCCGCTTTGTCGAAGGCGGCAGGAAGACGATCGAGCGCGACCTGCCGAGCCTGCTGATCGAGATCCACCCGTTCTCGCTGCAGCGCAATTTCGGCTCCTCAGGCGAGGATGTGCGCGACTACTTCATCAGCCTCGGCTACCGCATGTGGCAGCTCAATGACGACAACTCGCACATGTTCGAGTCGACACAGATCGATCCGAAGCGCCGCTGGAAGGACTATTTCCTGATCCACCCGAGCCGCGGCCCGAGCCTGCCGGACGGCATGTTCAAGAAGGCTTTCACGAACTGATTTGCCTCCGGCGGCATCCTGCGCGATAACGAGAACCTAACAGGAACTCTCCGCGCATCCGATGTCGATCGTTTCACTTGTCGCGAACAGCCTTGGCGATCCTGTCCCGAATGGACGGGCTGCCGACATCGTGCGTGGTGTTCAGCGCATGCTCGCCGAACTGGGTTTGGCTTCGTTGACCGAGGTAACCCTCGCGAATGGTCGCCGTGCTGATGTCATGGCGGTGTCGCCCAAGGGGGAGATCGCCATCGTCGAGGTGAAGTCCTGCCTGCAGGATTTCCGTGTCGATCAGAAATGGCCTGAGTACGCGCCCTACTGTGACCGCTTCTATTTTGCCATCGACTGCGACTTCCCGAAGGAGCGTATTCCAGAGAGCTGCGGGCTGCTGGTCTGCGACGGGTTCGGTGGCGCGGTGTTGCGCGAGGCGGAGGCCGCCCTGTTGCCAGGCGCGAGGCGCAAGGCGGTGACGTTATCGTTCGCGCGCCTTGCTGCGGCACGTCTCATGCGTGCAGGGGAGCGGGGGCCGGCTGCGGCCGAGCCTGCCATCGACTAGGTCTGATCGTCCATGCCGCTACAATATCCCATCGCTGCCAATGCTCTTGAAGCGCTCGATGCCGACACTGGCGCGCGCACGGTGGGCGAAGCGCGCGAGCTGGCGAAGCGGCCGGTGACTTTGGTGATCGACTGGGTGCGGCCCCTGCCTGCAGAACGCGAGGCCATGCAGGCGAAGGCCGACGCCGGCGTCGCCCGGGGCTTTGTGCAGCTCTACGAGGACGCCAAGGGCCAACCCGTGATCGCGGTCTCCTACTGGAAACCGGACCGTGCGGATGGGGTCAAGCCGAGAAGGGCCAGGGGGAAGGCAGAAAAGCCTTCGCCGCCTGCCCCCGATCCAGCCGAGGATCACACCGACGACCTCTACTTCACCAAGCCTGGGATGAAGGTGAAGCGGAAGTCTAAGGGGCGAGACCCCAACCAGCTCGACCTGTTCGGTCCCGACCAGAACGGCGCGGAACACGTCGATATCCACAGCCCGGACGTGGTCATCGTCGACGAAGAGGGCGATGGCGCGTCATTCGGCGGCGTCGATCCGTCCACCTAAAGTCTTCACGTTCGTTGCGCGACGTGCGTACAAGCGTGGGCCGCCAGTTCAGCCTGCGGCGGGCCAAGCCAAGCGATCGGATGGGATGGACGGCAAAGGCAACAGCAAGTCTGCTGGTGAAATGCTTGGCGATGCCGAGCGCACCCGCTTTGCGGACCTGCTCCTCGCTGTGGCGGAGCTTCAGGATCGCGATGCATTTGCTGAACTTTTCGCCTATTATGCCCCTCGCGTTAAGTCATACCTGCTGCGTCTTGGTGCGGACAGCGCGCTGGCCGAGGAGATCGCGCAGGACGTCATGGTGACAGTCTGGCGCAAGGCCGGGCTGTTCGACCGTGCGCAGGCTTCCGTTTCGACCTGGATCTTCCGCATCGCCCGAAATCGCAGGATTGATCTGTTCCGGCGCTCGAAGCGGCCTGAGCTGGATCCGGAAGAGGAAATGATCCTTCCGTCCGGCGTCGAGGCGCCTGATGCCCGCATCGAAGCCATGGAAACCGAGGCGCGTGTCCGGGCGGCGATGAAGGATCTGCCGGAGGAGCAGGTTCTCCTGCTGAAGCTCGCATTTTACGAAGGGTTATCCCACAGCGAGATTGCTGCCCGGCTGGGCGCGCCGCTTGGGACGGTGAAGTCGAGAATCCGCCTGGCGTTTGCGAAGATGAAAGTGCGGCTTGGCGATGAGTGAGGGGCAACGTGATCCGCTGGGGAAACACACGCGTATCATTCGCATCACGGCGTGTGTCTGACGGATGCGGAGATGATTAAGGTCACCCAGCAAGCTGGACTGGATGAGTCGACCCTGGCCGCCCTTGCGTCGGGGCGGGCAGAGCCTGCGCTCGATCTGTTCCTGGATACCCTCATGAAGTTGAGGGGAGTATCGGATTCCGAGGGCGAGGTCATTTCAGGCATCGCACTTGAAGGCGAGGCGCCGGCGGAGATGTCTGTCGACGCGCTTGCGATGGCGTTCGCAGCGATCGAGCGTGGCGGCATGGCGCGCCAACGCGAGCTGGCCTATCCCGAGCTGGCCGTATTGCCGGCGAGGCTTCGTGAGGCGATCGAGTCGGCCGAAAGCCGGTCAGGCTGGAAGACGATCGGCCTTGGCATTCGCAGCCTTGATCTTGGGGCGCCCGGCGCGCTGAAGGCTGAAATCGTCCGGGTCGCCCCCGGCATGACGGTGCCGCGCCATACCCACAAGGGTCGCGAGCTGACGCTCTGCATCCATGGGGAGTACATGGACAGCGGGGCTGTCTATGGTCCGGGCGATTTCTCGATCCGGGATCCGAGCATTCATCACGAACCAAAGGCGCTCGATGGCGCTCCGGCGTATGCCCTGGCGGTCACGGACGCCGGGCTTAAGTTCGATGGCCTGCTCGGCATGTTCCAGAAGGTCTTCGGTCATTAGCGAAGCCCCGGCCGACCCTGGCAGCCGCGTGACAGGTGCGCACTGAACCGCTACCAGCCGCGGCATGCCGCATGCGACAATCCAATCCCAGACACCGACTGCCGGGTGGCAGAGCCGACTGGCTGCCGCCGACCTCGTACTTGCCGCAACGGACGGCAAAGTGGATTTCGACATCGCCATGGGCGCCAGCCGGACCTTCGACAGGCTGGAAGGGCCAGACCGTGGCTTTGCGCGCGCGATGGCGGGCGCGGCGTTGCGTGGCCTTGGTCGCATCGACTGGGCGCTTGGCGGCATGGTGCAGCGGCCGCTTGCCGACATCGAGCCGCCGCTGCGAGCCTTGCTGCGCGTCGGCGCAGCCCAACTCTGGATGCTCGGCGTCGCCGAACATGCCGCGGTTGCAGCAACCGTCGAGGCGGCTCGCCAATGGCGTGACGCCAGACGCGGCGGCGGTCTTGTCAACGCCATTCTCCGCCGCGCAGCCCGCGAGCGCGATGCGTGGGAAGGCGCTCCTGTCACGGCTGTCTGGCCCGACTGGCTGGCGGCGAAGCTGAAGTCGGCGATCGGTGCTGACCGAGCGCACGATATGGCGCTTGCCCAGCTCGATGAGCCGCCGACCGATCTTACCCTGCGCGCCGGCGTGGACGCCGCCACGTGGGCCGAGCGTCTCGAGGCGGACATCCTGCCGGGCGGTTCGCTGCGTCTTCACGGCGGCGGCGCAATTGCAAATCTGCCGGGCTATGCTGAAGGCGCATGGTGGGTGCAGGATTCGGCGGCGGCGCTGCCCGCCCGCCTGCTTGGCGATGTACGCGGTCGGGTTGTGGCGGATCTCTGCGCTGCGCCTGGCGGCAAGGCGATGCAGCTTGCAGCGATGGGCGCGAAACTCACCGCAATCGACATGTCGCCCCAGCGCGTTGCGCGCTTGCGGCAGAATGTTGAGCGCGCGCGCTTGCCCATGGAGATTGTCGAAGCCGATGCGCGCACATGGCGCCCTGCAGAGCCGCTTGACGCTGTGCTTCTCGATGCGCCTTGCTCTGCGCTGGGCGTAATCCGCAGACATCCAGAGGGTATCTGGCGCCGCGATCCGCGCGACTTCGTTCGCTTCCCTGCCGTGCAGCGCGCGCTGGTCGACGCGGCAGGAGAGATGCTCAGGCCGGGCGGCGTGCTTGTGTACGCGGTCTGCACGCCAACGCCTGAAGAGGGGCTCGAGGTGATCGAAGGCGCGATTGCTGGGGGAGGGTGGCGGCGCGTTGCAGTCGCTTCAGGCGAGGCTTCGGGGTTCGAGACTTCGTTAACCATGCAGGGAGATGTGCTCACACTGACGCGCGCCCAGCGTGACACGAAAGACGCGCCGAGCCCCGAAAGTGCAATTGCCTCGTTTGGCGGCGATGCTTTTTTCATCGCGCGACTTGAACGAATCTGAACGGATCGCCATTCCCGAACTTGTCGGGGTACGGACGAACCGGGCTTTGGACGCTTCTTTGCTGAAGTTGCCACATTCCCGCCTTCGATAAGCGACGAAGACGAACCATTCGGTTCAGCGTCGGTTCAGGCGTTCCTGATAAACAGTGTGTGTCGGGACGGGGCCTCCCCTGAATGCCGTCCCTTCGGAGTTAACAAGATGGACGCCATGTTCCACGCCCCCGGCCCGGCGGACTCCCCAGCTGGCGCCAGCTTTGACGCGATCCGCCCATCGGCCATCGTCAAGCCCTCGAAGTCCTTCGCGATCGCCTTCGCCTTGCTGGCAACGGCGCTTGCCGGATGCGCCAGCGGCCTCGGCGCCAACAGCTACGAGTCCTCCCAGGTCGGCCGCGTCGCGCGCGTCGAGGAAGGCACGATCGTGGCGGCGCGTCCCATTACCATTGAAGCTCCCAATTCGTCGGCAAAGATCGGCACGCTGGCGGGCGCAGCCCTCGGCGGTCTTGCAGGTTCCGAGCTTGGCGGCGGTCACAAAGCCAACACGGCTGGCGCGATCGGCGGCGCCGTGCTCGGCGGTCTCGCAGGCAACGCCATCGGCAAGTCGGCTGGTGCGCAGCCTGGCTTCGCCTACACGATCCGCCTGCCGTCGGGCGAACTCGTCTCCATCGCACAGGCTGGCGATTTTGCCATGCCTGCAGGCACGCCAGTGCTGATCGAGTACGGCACCCGCGCCCGCGTCGTCCCGCAGAACATCGCGAACGGCTACTGATCAGCGTCTGACCGGCGAGGCCCGGAGAGCGCATCTGCTCGCAGCGTTTGCCGCGCGACAGGTTGCGCCGTCGTTTGGGCGCTGCTAGGCCGATCCCATGTCTGACATCCTGATATCGCCCTCGATCCTGGCGGCGGACTTTGCTCGGCTTGGCGAGGAAGTGCGCGCCGTGGACGCGGCTGGCGCAGACATGATTCATGTCGACGTGATGGACGGGCACTTCGTCCCGAACATCTCCATCGGTCCTGTCGTGATCGAGAAGCTGCGGCCGCACACGAAAAAGCCGTTCGACGTCCACCTGATGATCTCGCCGGTCGATCCCTATCTCGAAGCCTTCGCTGCGGCAGGCGCGGACATCATCACCGCCCACCCCGAGGCGGGTCCACATTTTCACCGCACGCTCCAGGTCATCCGCAAGCTTGGCAAGAAGGCGGGGGCGGCGCTGAATCCCTCGACACCGGCCGACATTCTCGATCCCGTTCTTGAGGAGCTCGACCTGATCCTGGTGATGAGCGTGAACCCGGGTTTTGGCGGCCAGAAGTTCATCGACAGCCAGCTGCGCAAGATCGAGGCGATCCGCGGGAAGCTTGACCGCGCCAACCTAAAGACGATCCTGGAAGTCGATGGCGGCATCGTGCCGGGTAACGCAAGGGCGGTCATTTCGGCTGGAGCCACGGCGCTGGTGGCGGGCTCGGCCATCTTCGGCAAAAGCGCTGATCGTTATGCTGCGGAAATCGCAGCCCTGCGCGGCGGGTGAGGGCAGGTCATGTCGCTACCTCCTCTCGGGCCGCTGGCGCCCGGCGGCGCCGGTCGGGAAGCCGAGTATGCGAGATGGCTGGACCTGACCGGAAAGACGGGCGCGGAGATCAATGTCTCGCCCGTGCACCGCCTGCGCATTGCGGGGCCTGGGCCAACCAGCCTGACAGCGCTGCCGACCGACAACCGGCCCGCCAGCCGCCAGCGTGGGGAACAGATCCTCGCCGGCCGCTGGCGCTTCGGATCTTCATCCATCGAGATCCCGGACGGTCATGCGCCATGGGGACCGGAGTTTCCGACATTCCATTTTGCCGACCGCATCCACCGCTTCCATTGGCTGCGCGACCTTGGGGCGTGCGGGCACGCGGGCGAAGGACGAGGGCTGGCGCTGGTTACAGCGTGGGTCGAGGCGTTCGGCAAATGGGACAATTTTGCGTGGCGGCTCAGCGTCACGGCTGACCGCCTGATCAACTTCCTTTCCGCAGGGCCATGGCTGTTCGAGCCGATGTCCGCCGAAAGCCGCATGTTGGTTCTGGAATCGATGGGCCGACAGATCCGCCACCTCCAGTTCAGCGGCATCGACGAAACTGATCCTGTGTCGCGCTTTCGCATCGCCGTTGCGCTGTGCCTGTGCGGCGCTGCGACCGAGGACGGGCGCAAGCTGCTTGAGCAGGGCCTCGCCATGCTCGAGACCGAGTGTGCGAGCCAGATACTTCCCGATGGCGGTCATGTCAGCCGCAGCCCGGAAGCACTTGCCGATGCGCTGATCGACATACACGCGGTCGAGGAATTGCTGCTGCGCCTTGGGATCAATGCGCCGCTGTTTCTCAGCAAGCTCCAGCCGCGCATGGCCGCCATGCTCAGCTTTTTCCAGGAGATGGACGGCGGTGTTGTTGCTGCCAATGGCGGCGGCGACGGCGCAGCCGGTCTCGTTCGAACGGCGCTGCGCCCGCATGGCGGGGTCAACTCGAAATTCTCGTTTGCGCGGCTCTCGGCTTATCAGCGCGTCCTCGCCAATGACCTCAACGTCTATATCGACGCCGGCCCCGGCCCGGACCGGCCGCATGGAGCGCGGGCTCATGCGGGTGCGCTCGCGTTGTCGGTCGATGATGGTCCCGAACGGCTGATCACGTCCTGCGCCGCGAATCCAGACCTCGATCCGGAACTCCGCGAGGCGTCGCGGCGCACCGCTGCACATTCCGTCCTGTCGCTAAACGGTGAGGATTCGGCGGTATTCATGCCTGACCCCTTCACCGGCGTGCGTGCGCCGGAAGGACCGGCGCAGCTGGCGGTTCGGCGCATGGAGGAGGGCGACCAGCACCTGCTCGAAGGTCAGCACGCCGGATGGCGCGTGCGGCATGGACTGATCTACCGGCGAAGGCTCTATGTCGCGATGAATGGCAGCAGGATAACAGGTGAGGACAGTCTCTCCCGGCCTATGTCGGAAGCCCCGCCCCAGTTTCCTGGGGGCCTGATTCCGTTCGAAATACGGTTTCACCTGCATCCTGGTGTGCAGGTCGCCGACGGCCCTGATGACAAGACGGTATACTTGGGACTCCCTCAGCGTCAGCATGTGTGGCGTTTCCGCAGCGAGACTTTGCTTTCGGTTGAAGATTCGCGCTATTGGGGTAGCGAGATCGCGGAGAAGACGCGACAACTGGTGATCCGCGGGGTTGCGGATCCGGGAGCCGATGGTTCGCAGGCACCAAATCGCGTGCGGTGGGCCCTCTCAAGGGTCCACACGGGGGACTAGGGGGACTAGGGGGAGTTGGTGAGCATTGTAGAGGTGTCCGCTCGTAGGGCGGCAATCGAGGCCAAGGCGGCCTGCTTTGCCTATGACGTTGCGACTGGCATGGTCGCGATGTTTCTTGCGCCCCAGATCATCTACTTTTTCTCTGGCGGGGGCGTGCCGACCTGGCTTGAATTCTTCGTTGCGATTGCCTTTGGGATCGCAGCGACGTTCGCGATGTGGCTGCGCGGCGTCCACCGGCAGGTCTGGAGCCACACATCCCTGCGTGACGTGGTTCGCATCTGCCAGGCAGTCGCGCTGACCCACCTCATGTCGCTTCCGATCCTGATCCTCGCGAAGACCCTTCAGGATTTCTCGATCGCCAGCATCTACCTTCAGGTTCCCATCTGGCTGGCCCTGCTTATGTTCGTGCGCTTTTGGGCGCGCGGACGGGCCACGGGCGATCTGACGGCCATGTTCCGCCGCGAGCCGCCGTACGCGCCGCGGGCGCTTGTTGTGGGCCCCGCCGGGCATGTGGCGGAAGCTCTGCGCGCCGCTCGCAAGGCGCCATCTGGTCCGCCAATCCGCGCAATCGGAATTGTCGAAACATCGGGCAAGCACTATGGCCGCGACATCGAGGGCGTTCAGGTTCTGGGCGGCATCGACCAGCTCGCTGTGCTTTTCGACCACTACACCGCTCGCTTCGGCGAGCTTCCCTGGATCGCCATCGCGACACCACCGGAAGACCGCCGCACGATGGAGGCGGCGCTTGCGGTCTCGTCCGCGCGCAAGGCGACGCTTTTGCGTATCGGCGCGAAAGCCATGCTGCAGCCGATCCGCCCGGCCGACCTTCTCGCGCGGCCCGAGCGGCGGCTGGACATGGCGCCTGTTGCAGAACTTGTTTCGGGCGCGCGCGTATTCATCACCGGCGGCGGCGGCACGATTGGCGGCGAGCTGGCGCGCCAGTGCGCAGCGCTTGGCCCATCTGAATTGACGATCTACGACGCCTCCGAATTCAACGTGTTCGAGATCGACCAGGAACTTTTGCGGGCCTACCCGAACGTGGTTCGCCGCATGGTGATCGGCGACGTCCGCGACGAGGTGCGGCTCGAACAGGCCATGCATGAGGCGGCCCCCGATTTCGTCATCCACGCGGCAGCTCTCAAGCACGTGCCGCTGATGGAGCAGAACCCGAACGAAGCAATTCTCACCAACGTGCTGGGCGCGCGCCGCTGCGCGACGATCGCGGCCAATCTCGGTGTGAAGGCGTTCACCTTCATCTCCACCGACAAGGCCGTAAACCCCACCAACGTCATGGGCGCCACGAAGCGCGCTGCCGAACTCTTCATCCAGGCCTTTGCGCCAACCGTGCCGGGCACGCGCTTTTCGCTCGTCCGCTTCGGTAACGTGCTCGGCTCGAAGGGCTCGGTCTCGCCCCTGTTCGAGCGACAGATCGCCGAGGGTGGCCCCGTCACCGTCACCCACCCCGACATGACGCGCTACTTCATGAGCGTCGAGGAGGCGTCTGCGCTGGTTCTGCAGGCCGCCGCCATGTCCGCCAACTCCAATTCGGAGGAGGCGACGCTCTACGTCCTCGACATGGGCGAGCCGGTGCGCATCATCGAACTTGCCGAAAAGATGATCCGCATGAAGGGCCTGACGCCAGGCCAGGACGTCCTCATTCGCGTTACCGGCCCGCGCCCCGGTGAAAAGCTTACCGAGACCGTCTTCTACGACCGTGAGCAGGTGAAGCCGACCGTGGTCGAGGGCGTTCTCGAAGTTGCAAACAACGGTTCGCCGCCGATCGGCGAAGTTCAGGCCCGGCTTGACGCTATCGTCTCCTACGCCGCCCGGCGCGACCCGCAGGCCTCCCTGTCCATGATGAAGGCGCTGGCGCCTGAAATCTTCATGGACGACGGCTGGGGCGAACCGGTCCTGAACGTTCACTGATGCTGTCGGTCCGGACGGGGTATTGATCGCTGGCCAAGCCACGCCATCTCTACTGTCATGGAAATGCGTGTCCTCCTCTTCAACGGCGAAGCCTACTGCGACAGCGAGCGCCAGGACGACCTCGTCCGGCGCACGCTGGATGCGATCCAGTCCAGCGCCGTCGCCCTCGAAGCCAGCGAACTCTCGGTTGATCGTTCGGCCGCGATGTTCCTCGTCAGCGGTGATTCGTCCGCCATCCGCCGCCTGTGGGCTATTGTCGAGGCGACCGGGCTTGAAAATGCCTGGGAGGCCTTCGGCTCACGCCTCGAATGGTCGACATTCGTGATGTCGCGGTAAGCAGTTCGGCGCTTGCCGGATTGCCGCAAGCTTGACGGTTTCAAGACAGCCGCCCTGATGCTATCCGGCGCCCAAGCCATGCGCCGGAGTCGCACCATGTCGCCCCCCAAAGCCGTCCCCGGAAACGTACCCGAGCGCATCGCCATCAGGCGTGCGCTGATCTCTGTGTCCGACAAGGCGGGGCTGGTGGAGCGGGCGCGGAAGCTGGCCGGGCTCGGCGTCGATCTGGTCTCCACGGGAGGCACATCGAAGGCGCTTAAGGAAGCCGGGCTTACGGTACGTGACGTCGCTGACCTCACTGGCTTTCCCGAGATGATGGATGGCCGTGTGAAGACCCTGCACCCGAAAGTGCATGGCGGACTTCTCTATCGCCGCGACCTTGCGACCCACACCAAGGACGCTGCCGACCACGACATCGAGCCCATCGACCTCGTCTGGATCAACCTCTACCCGTTCGAGGCCACCGTGCAGGCAGGCGCGGGCTTCGACGATTGCATCGAGAACATCGACATCGGCGGGCCGGCCATGCTGCGCGCCGCCTCCAAGAATGCCGATTTCGTTGCAGTCTGCACCGATGGCTCCGATGTCGATGCCGCGATCGCAGAGATGGAGCAGGGCGGGGTGAGCCTCAAGACGCGCCGGCGTCTCGCCGCGAAGACCTACGCGCGCACGGCGGCCTATGATGCGGCGATCTCCGAATGGTACTGGAAACAGGTCGGCGAGGATTCCGGCGAGTGGCGCGCCTTTGGCGGCAAGCTCCAGCAGACGCTGCGTTATGGCGAGAACCCGCACCAGAAGGCGGTGGTCTATGCAGGCCCGGACAAGCGCGCCGGCGTGCTGACAGCGCGTCAGGTTCAGGGCAAGGAGCTGAGCTACAACAACATCAACGACACAGATGCAGCCTACGAACTCGTTGCCGAGTTCGATCCGAAAGTCTCGCCTGCCGTCGCCATCATCAAGCATGCCAATCCGTGCGGCGTCGCCGTCGGCGCAACGGTTACCGAAGCCTATCGGCGCGCGCTGGCCTGCGATTCGACCTCGGCTTTCGGTGGCATCATCGCCGTCAACGTTCCGCTCGATGGCCCGACGGCCGAGGCGATCACGGAAATCTTTACCGAAGTCGTCATCGCGCCCGGCGCCGATGAAGCCGCGCTGGCCGTGTTTGCGAAGAAGAAGAATCTTCGTCTGCTGCTGACCAATGGCGTGCCTGACCCTGGCCAGCCTGGGGTGACTGTGCGGACGATCGCCGGCGGCCTGCTGGTGCAGGATCGCGATGTCGGGCGCATCATGGAAGCGGACCTGAAAGTCGTGACGAAACGAAAGCCCAGCCCGCAGGAGATTGCGGACCTCATCTTCGCTTTCCGTGTATGCAAGCATACCAAGTCCAACGCCATCATCTATGCGAAGGACGGCGCCACAGTCGGCATCGGTGCGGGGCAGATGAGCCGCGTGGATTCGGCGCGCATCGCGCGCCGCAAGGCGGAAGACGCCGCCGCTGCACTGAACAAGGCCGATCCTGCGACCATCGGCTCGGTGTGCGCGTCCGACGCATTTTTCCCGTTCCCGGATGGGCTGCTGCAGGCGGCGCAGGCCGGAGCGACTGCTGTGATCCAGCCGGGTGGATCGGTGCGCGACGACGAAGTGATCAAGGCCGCCGATGACGCCGATCTCGCCATGGTGTTTACCGGCATGCGGCATTTCAGGCATTGACGTGAGGCATTTCAGTCCTCCCTCATCACGTTCAATCGTGAAGCAGGGGGTGATCATGAACCGCAGAAATCTGCTTGCCGTCTTTGGCGCAATGGCAGCCGCTTCAGCCTGCCCCGCACACGCGCAACCGTATGGAGCGCAGGGTTGTCGGCTACTCGGTACAGCTGCCGATTCCTTTCGTGACTCAGTTGACCTGGTCGATTCCTGCGGCGTGACGCTGATCGATCAGACTTTTCCGGTCGAAAGGCAGATATTGGTGCAGCTGTTTGGTGTTGATCCGAGCTTTGCCTTTTTTGACGATCGTGATGGGCCAAATGCCTTTGCTACAACCGAGCAAATCGCTGGGCCGTCGGCTCATGGCAGTGTTTGTTTCGGAACAACTCTGCTCCGTTCGGAACTAAATCGAACCTGGTGGGGCGCTGCTGTTGCGGGGATAGCCGCTCATGAATGGGCGCACATCAAGCAGGCAGAAAGGACCCGACGATTTGGATTGCCATGGGGCCCTGTTGTAAAGCGGGAGCTCCAAGCAGACTACATGGCAGGTTGGTATCTGCGGCGAAAGAATATGGCGGGCACTCCCGTCGTTCTCGACGGGTTAGGGGAATCGCTTTTCAACAAGGGCGATTTTGACTTCAACAATCCAGACTGGCACGGGACGCCGCAACTGCGCGTTGAGGCAATGATTGCTGGCTTCGCAAATGGGCACATGTTTTGGAATGCGGACGGAGCTTATGATGCCAGCGCAGCACTGGTCGGAATTCCTGGTTAGCAAGTTGGTGGCGGACAATGCGTCCGCCACCTTGTCCGCAATCAGCTCTTGTTCTTGACGTTCGCTTCCTTTGCCACGGCCCGATCTTCCTGGTCGAACGCGATCGGCGCGGATTCCGCCGCGTAGAAGCGAGACTTCTTAGCAAGTCGCGCCATCGACGCGTTCATCGTTCCCGCCGACATCGCCATCTGCTTGTCGCCGACAACGCCGACCGAAGATGCGTCGGCGATATTGTCGAAGTTGGCGCCGAGGAAGACGGTCTCCCAGCCTTTGGCCCTTACCCGGTCGAGCGCGGCCTTCACGCCATCGCGCGTCACTTCACGCGAGGCGTTTTCCTGGCCATCGGTCATCACCACGATGATCGCCTTGTCCGGATTATCCGACTCTGCGAGCGAAATGATCCGCACCATGGCGTCGAGCAGGGGCGTCATGCCGCGCGGGGAGGCGTCCTTGTCGGTGACGTTGTCCCAGTGAAGCGCAGGCTGTTTCTTCCGCAGAACGTCGAACTGCAGTGCTTCCTGGCTGTCGAACACCGCCAGCGTCACATGGCTGTCGACGACCGGGCCGTCTGTCTTGTTGGCAAGTTCCTTTGCGAATGCATTGACGGACGAGAGTGCTTCCACCCACAGCGACTGCATCGAGCCCGACCGGTCGAGAAGAATGTAAGCCTGCATGCACGTCCCCTTTTCTGCTGATCCCCAACCCGCGAGCCGAAGCCCACTCGCGGGAAATGGGTGCGACCGGCCGCCGCACCAGAGGCGCGCTGCAAAAAGATTTGCTGCAGATGCAGGCGGGCGTGCGCTGTCGAAACGCCTGCGGCGCGCGCCGGGAAGGGCCTTCATGCATGTCGTATGGTGTGGCCAGGCGCCTGCGTGCAGGCCGCGTGGATCGAAGGCGCCTCCTGCTAGGACCGTCTTTGCCAGATCAGGCGGCCCATGTCGCTGTTCGTGACCAGGTACTCGTCCGAGAAGCTGTATGTGGCTGCCGGAGTGTAGTCGGGTAGCCCCATGCCGTGGACGAGCAGCGTGTTATTGCTGGCGCGCCAGTTGCCCTCGAAGTCGAGCCTGCGTCCCGAGTTCGACGACCATTCGCCCCCTCCACCGACAGACTGCGTGAACTGGCGGATTGTGCCGTCGGCATCCAGCTCCATCGTCATCACAGTTGAGAAGCTGGCGAAGCCGCCCGCGCCACCGGGGCTGTTGATCTGGTTCTCGTTGACCCACACGCCAACGAGACGCGGGTCCAGTTGCGAGGCGGGCTGAGTGGGGGCGGAGGGGTCCTGCATGCGGGCGTCCTGTGCTGGAGGGGCTTGCGTGGCGAGCGCTGGAGGGGCCGTTGTGTCAGGAGCGATTTCCTGTGGCGCGACGCCCTCAGGCTTCGGCGCAGCTTCAGCGTTCGCGACGCCAGGTGCTTGACCCGCCGGCGCGGCCGCAGGCGAACACGCCGCCACACTCACTGACAGCAGCACAGCCACCATCATTGTCGATCTTGCCGCCTGTCTCATCATGCTCTCCAGAATTGCTGCTTCGCCCACGCGCCGGTATCCGACGCCGCGATGGTCGCCGGCCTGCCCAGTTGCGGGCAGCCGGCCGCTTCTCCGTCACAATTGATGATTTTGCGCATCCTGCTTTCACGCGCGAGAGGATTCGGGCAGGCGATCTGCGGCTCGCGCCAAATGGGGGCGCGCTCGGCTTCGATGATGCCCCGGCCGACAAGCCTGGTCCCGCACGCCATCATCATCATGGTTTCAAGCCTTCGGCAGCAACCGGCCCCTTGAGCCCCGTCTGGATCGCGCACAGCCCACTGTCCAGCGCCAGAAGACGATCACGGCCGCGCGCCGCACCGCAAGCTTGCGATACATTCCAGATCGCCGCCAGCTCGCGGATGCGCGCCTCGCTGAGCGTGGTCGACGGGCAGACCTTGTCCACTGGCCCGAGCAGCAGCTCCAATTCCGCATTGGTCAGGCCTGCCTGCGAAAGGCCGTCCTGGCACTGATGCTTCGGCAGGATGGCGCAGCAGGGAGTATCCGGATCTTCTGCGCCGCTACAGGCTGCAAGCGTCAGGGTCAGAAAGGCAGATGTCATCGTGCGGAGTGTCATCCGGCCGCTACCTTCGGCAAGCAATCAGTCTGAGGCTGGCAACGAACGCAAGCACAATGTGCCGCGCGCGTCCACGGCGCGCGCGACTTATGCCGCCGCGACACAGGTTAACCCGCCCTTTACCGAACCCGTCCTCTGGTTACGGCCTCATCCTGTGGGAGCGTTGCTCATGTCGGCCTGCTACCGGCTCGTGCTGGATTCGGTTTGCCGCAGCAATCACCACCGGCTTGCCATCCTCGCGCTTGATCAGCTGCAATGTGCTGGAGCGCAAGACTGGCGCAAGTTGTTCCTGAAGCATCGCGACGCCTATCTTGAAGGCGCGAAGGCTCCCGATGAAGTCTTCAAGGACTTCAAGAATCATGTGCTGCACGTCCGGGATGGAGACTGGGGCGGTGCGCCTCAGGCTGCGCGTGAATGGTACAATCGCACCGTGCGCGCCATGCGCGTAAAGGACTGGAGCCACGCGGCTTACTGCGCCGGCGTGATGAGTCACTATGCCGTCGATCCGCTGCAGCCCTTCCATACGCACCAGACGGAGGAAGAGGGGACGATCCATCGCGCGGTCGAGTGGTCGCTGTCGAAGGCCTTCCCGGAACTGCTGCTGATCCTAACGCAGGACCTCGGCTTTCCTGACGTGCCGACGCCTACGGGCGAGGACTGGATCGAGCGCATGATCAAGGCGGGCGCGCAGATCTCGAACCGCCACTACGAGACACTGATCGACCATTATGACTTTGACATCGGCCGCAAGCGGCCGGTCGAGGGTCTGGATCAGGAGATGAAGGACGTCGTCGCAGCCCTCATGGGCTATGCGTCCGTCATGCTTGCGCGCATTCTTGATCGCGCGATTGCAGAGGCGAAGGCGGACGCGCCGAAGGTCAGCCTGGTGCTGGACACCGTCGCTGTCGCTGCAAGCCTGCCGGCCCGCGTCGTATCGAAGATCGCAGACGATGTTGTCGAGCGCAGGCTCGTCGGGTCGCAATACGATGAGTATCGCCGCACCGGCAAAGTCCGGGAGACGATGGGCGATGACGACCGGGTCGTACGCAAGCTTTTTGCTGAGGAAGTCCTGAAAGTCTCGATGTCCAGTCTCGATTGCCAGTGGCCGCGTGAAACCGGCACGGCGAACGGGAAGGGCGCCAAGCCGCGTATCACCAAGCGTGCAAAAGCGGTAAGGGCTGTGCCCATCGCGGACAGCCATCCTGTCGAGGCGAAGACGCCCGCGCCGCGCAGGGCGGTCACGCAGGCCAAGCCCGTCGCGAACGTCGAAACGGCTGCGCAGAAGGAATCGCGCGCCCGTCTCACCCGCGAGCAGCGTGTGGTCGATGCGCCATCGATCGGGCCCAAGTCGGCCAACAGGCTCAATGTCATCGGCGTCAAGACGGTGGGTGACCTGCTCGCGCTGACGCCCGAGGAGGCGGCGCAACGGATCAAGGCCAGCCACATAAACGCCGGCGTGATCAAGGACTGGCAGGCGCAGGCGCTGCTCGCCTGCTCATTGTCGGACCTCAGCGGAACCAATGCTCAGATCCTCGTCGGCGCAGGTGTCTACAGTGTCGAGGATCTGGCCAGCATCGACCTCGACTCGCTGATGGATGCGATCGACCTGTTCGCGAGCTCCAACGAAGGTGAACGCCTGCTGCGCGACGGGGCGGGGCCGAAGCGCGAGCAGGTGGCAGCCTGGATCAAGGCCGCGGCAGGCCTGGGCAAGGATCGCTCCGCCGCCTAGTTCCGCATACATCGCAGCGCGTTCACCCCGTCGGTTGCGCCGGCGAACAGTCGCCGTGCACGGAACATGCAGAAAATCTGATGCTGGCTGGCGCGATAAGCGATTGATTTTGCTTGGCACAAAGATGAATGGCGCGCGATCCCCCTTTATGAACGAATGAGTCGTCCTGCGTTCAGGTTCGGTGCGTTGGTATGGGGTCAAGAGACTGAAAGGAGTACCCCATGCGTCTCGTTGCTTCTTCGCTTCTGGCGGGCCTGGTCGCGGTGACCGCGGTGGCGCCTGCTTTCGCCGATGACGATCACCGTCGCCGGAAACACGACCGTCGTGACTACGACCGCCGCGATTGGGACGACCGCGACTACCGCCACGGCTATCGAGATGGATACCGCGACGACCGTCACGACGATCGGCGCGACCGTCGTGGCTGGTATGACGACCGTGGCGGCCATCACTACTGGTCCCGCGGCGACCGCTTCGACCGCCGTCATCACACCTCGTACGTCGTGGTAAACGACTACTATCGCTATCGCCTGCCGCCACCGCGCCATGGCCACTACTATTATCGGGACCACGACACCGGTGAGATCCTGCTGATCGCCGCCGCAACCGGGCTCGTGCTGTGGGCGCTGACGAACTAGGCGAGACACCCCGGCGGCCTGGCGCCGATCTCCCTCACGCTGGTCGCTGCGGCCGCCCCTTCCCCGAGGGGCGGCCGGCTCCCGTTTGGTCAACTTGACTTCCTCGTCGCCGGGGCGACAGTCCGCCCCAGCAACAATCAAAGGGGAGCGCGACATGCGCAGCATTCTCGCGGCAGTTTCGGTCTTGGCGCTTGCAGCAGCCTGCAGCCCGACGGAACCGGCGAAACCCGCAGCGCTGGCCCCATCCGCCACGGCTTATGCTGACCTGCAGAAGCTCCTGATCGAGGCCAAGCCGGGCGATACGATCGAGATCGGCGAGGGCCGTTTCGACTTTACCGACGGGCTGTCGCTGACCGTGGACGGTGTCACCATCAAGGGTGCGGGGCAGGACAAGACCTTCATCTCGTTCAAGGGCCAGACCGGATCGGGCGAGGGGCTGCTGATCACCTCCGACAATGTCACGGTGACAGGCTTCACCATGGAAGACCCCAAGGGCGACGGCATCAAGTCCAAGGGCGCCGACAACATCACCTACAAGGACCTCAAGGTAATCTGGACTGGCGGTCCGCTGACGACCAACGGGGCCTATGGTGTCTATCCGGTGGAATCCAAGAATGTCCTGATCGACGGCGTAACGGTGAGCGGCGCGTCCGACGCCGGCATCTATGTCGGCCAGTCGGACAACATCATCGTCCGCAACAGCCTGGCAGAGTACAACGTCGCCGGCATCGAGATCGAGAATTCGACCAACGCCGACGTGCACGACAACGTCGCGACGCACAATGCTGGCGGCATTCTGGTGTTCGACCTGCCGGACCTGCCAAAGATCGGCGGGCATTCGACGCGCATCTTCAACAACCAGGTCGTTGCGAACGACACGCCGAACTTCGCCCCGCCCGGCAACATCGTCGCCAACGTGCCGACGGGCGCAGGCGTCATGCTGATGGCGAACCAGAACGTGCATGTGTTCAACAACACGTTCGACAAGAACCAGACCACGCACGTCCTGATCTATGGTTACTCGTTCGAGTTCAAGGATGCGCGCTACAACCCTCTGCCGCGTGATTTCGTGATCCGCGACAATACCTATGGCGAGGGCGGCAACAATCCGCAGGGGCGGTTGGCGCCCCTGGCGCCCGCGCTGGGCGGCAGTCTGCCTGCCATCGTGTGGGATGGCGTGACCACCTACAACGGCAAGACGGAAGAGGTGCGCATCGCCGTCCGCGAGAAGCCGGAGGTCGGCTTCATCAATCTCGGCCTCGGCGTGACCCCGATCGACCTGACCAAGGCCAATCCTTCGACAACGCGTCTGCCGGACTTCGAGATCGCCGAGCCGCCGGCGATCGTGTTGCCGCAAGACAAGCCGGCGGCGGCGAAGGAAGGGACCTGATTGTTTCCCCGGGCTTGCCGCTCGGGCGACGTGGTGTGGCCCGCTCGTCCCGCTAAGGCAGGGACCCTGGGTGGTTTAAGAGGCGTGTTCTGACCTTGGGTTTCAGCCGTAACTGCCTGGATGTGTTGAACAGCCTGCTGGGAGCCCGTGCGTGCCGGGATCGACGGGACAGCGTTGGGCTGCCATTCGGCAGGCTGGCGCTGGCGGGCATGACGCTTGTCCTTGCCGCATGCTCCGCCCCTGGCGGCGCACGCGACGCCGTGATCCTTGCAGATGATCCAGCACCCAGGCTTTCTGACTATGGCCTGTTCAGCGACGTCTCGGCGCGTGAGCCCGCTCAAGGCGTGGTGCCCTACGACCTCGTCAACGCGCTGTTCTCGGATCACGCTGCGAAGCATCGCGCGGTCTATGTACCGAAGGGGAAGACCGCCGCGTACAAGGAAACCGGCGTGATGGATTTCCCGGTTGGCTCTGTTCTGATCAAGACCTTCGCCTTCGCACCCGACATGCGCGAGCCGGCGAAAGATGAGCGGTATGTGGAGACACGCCTGCTGATCCGCAAGGCCGACGGGTGGGTCGCCTATCCCTATGTCTGGAATGCGGAGGGGACCGAGGCAGTCTATTCGCCGGTTGGCGACAAGCAGGTGATCGAGACGATCTCGCCTGATGGCGAGGCGTTGACGATCAACTATGCGGTGCCGAACCGTAACCAGTGCAAGGAGTGTCACTCGCTTGGCGACGACTTCGTGCCAATCGGCCCGACGGCCCGCAATCTCAATCATGTCGGGCCCCAGGGCGTGGCGCAGCTGGCCGACTGGGAGGCGCGCGGGATTCTCACCGGGCTTCCGGGCGCGGCGCCCGCGGCGCCGTCCATCGCGAGCGATGCGCCGATCGAGGATCGCGCGCGGGCGTGGCTCGACATCAACTGCGCGCACTGCCATCGCGCCGGCGGCGGGGCGTCGAATTCGGGGCTGTTTCTGGCGTGGAACGAGACCAACCCGACGGGCTGGGGCGTACACAAGCGGCCGACGGCGGCGGGCAGGGGGTCGGGCGACAACCTGTTTGTCATCGAGCCGGGGCATCCTGACGAGTCGATCCTGCTGCACCGCATGGAGTCGGTCGAGCCGGGCGTTGCGATGCCGGAACTTGGGCGCTCGCTGATTGATCCGGTCGGCATCGCGCTGGTGCGCGACTGGATTGCGTCAATGCCGCCGATCGAGCCTTAGGCTCAATCCGGCCCGAATTGTTTCACGCAACCGCAGCCTACCCGTCAGATGGCTGTCATCGATTCAGGCGAGAGGACCCACACAGCCAGCACGAGCTGCGGATAACGAACGGATCCTTCCCATGATCGCGATCAGAGGTCTTGCCCTCGCCGCCGTCGCCGGAGCGTTGGCCATTGCATTTGCGCCGCGTGCGGCGGCGGAGCCGGGCCGCGTCTCGTTCACGCGCGAAGCGCGCCATGACGCAACGCGTTCGGCGCTCGACAACGATCTCACCTTTGCACGTCACATCGAACGCACCTGCAAGCAGCACGGTGTGTGCGGTCCAGGTGTGCGTGAGCAGGAACGCACCTGTGCGCGTGAAACCATGGATCGGCTTGTTGGCCGCATGGACCGCGCTGACCTTGCCGCAATCAACGATCTCCTTATCGGCCGCCCCGCTGACTCCCCCCGCATGCTTGCCGTGCGCTGAGGACCACGTGGCTGCTGGGCGGGCGGGGACCTCGTCTCCGCCCGCTCCCACCAACGCTCGATAACAAAAGGCCGCCCCGTTTCCGGAGCGGCCTTTGCTTTCTCGGATGAGAGCGGAGGTTATTCCGCGTCTCCCTTCGGGCCTTCGCTGCGTTCGCGGCGCGGGCCGCGGTCGCCGCCGCGGCCACCGCCGCGGCCGCCACGATCACCGTCGCGACGCGGACGGTCGCCGCGCGGCGGACGATCGCCCTGCGGGCCGTCATCCGTGACGCCTTCGATGGCTTCGCCGGTTTCCTGGTTCACGGCTTTCATCGACAGGCGGACCTTGCCGCGATCGTCGAAGCCGAGGAGCTTCACCTTCACCGTGTCGCCTTCCTTCACAACAGCCGAGGGCGACTCGACACGATCTGCAGCGAGCTGCGAGACGTGGACGAGGCCGTCCTTGGCGCCGAAGAAGTTCACGAACGCGCCGAACTCCATGACCTTCACGACCTTGCCTTCGTAGATCTGGCCCACTTCCGGCTCGGCCGTCAGGCTTACGATCCACTTCTGCGCGGCATCGAGGCTCGCCTTCTCGACAGCGGCGATCTTCACCGTGCCGTCGTCCTCGACATTGATCTTCGCGCCCGTCTTTTCGACGATCTCGCGGATGACCTTGCCGCCCGTGCCGATGACGTCACGGATCTTGTCGACCGGG
>CAIMMO010000126.1 GCA_903842595.1 uncultured Alphaproteobacteria bacterium | reverse complement strand
TGCCGAAAAGCCAGAACCACCGAAGTGGCGCTGGGTCTGCCGTACTGTTGCCAGCACGACGAGTTACCTGGCACGGCAAGGCCAGATCCAATCTGATGACCAGAGGCGCCAGGCGCCCAGGCTGTGCTCGTCTGAAGGTGCAAGCGCCTCATCCGGGCGCCCCTTCGAATATCGTCGCGCCCGCCCGCGCGAGGCGCGCAGACGTCACACGGTCTGCGCCATCCGCACGTGCGATGCGTTCGGCCGCATCGCGCAGTCGCTTGGCCGCGGAGATGCGGACCAGAACCGGTTGCGCGTCGATGATCTTGTCGAACGCCGCCTTTGCGTCGCTGTCCCAGGCGATTTCGACGTGCGAGCGCGCAGGTGTCGCGTCGATCTTGTCCATCTGCCCGGCGAGCGGAAGGATGTGGAAGAGTGCATCGAACAGCGCGTTGCAGACTTCCTGCACCAGGTAGGTCGCGCCAGCATAGCCCATGAAGGGGGTGCCGGTATGCCGACGGATGACGGCACCCGGGAAGGAAGCCGGAATGTAGCAGGCGCGCGAGCCAAGCTCGGCCATGTACATCCGCTCGTTGATGCTGCCGAACATCACGAGGGGCGGCTTGGTGCGGATGGCTTCGCGCACCGCGATATTGTCGGGCTTGACACCTGCCGAGCGCGAGAAGGCGAATGTACACGGCAGGCCGAGATCGTTCTCGAGGAAGTTGCGCACGCCGCGGGCATAGGTTTCGTTGGCCACGATCGCGAAGCTGGCGGTGCCGAAGAAGTCCTGCGTCACCGAGCGCCAGAGATCCCAGACGGGCTTGATCGTCGTATGCTTCTCGCGGGTGATAAAGGGCTCAGGGTCGAGGCCGGTGAGCTCGCCAAGCTTGCGGAGGAAGAGCGTGGTCGACTCCAGCCCGATCGGGGCCTGGAGATACGGTCGCTCCAGCGTCTCGCAGAGCTGCCGCCCGAACTCGCGGTACATGCACACGTTTACTTCGGCGAGTGGGAGCTGCTTGACATCAGCAAGGTGGCTACCCAGCGGGAAGACCATGTTCACCTGCGCACCGATGCCCTCGATCAGGCGACGGATCTCGGCGAGGTCGGACGGCAGGTTGAACATGCCGTACATCGGACCGATGATATTGACCCTGGGCTTCTCGCCTTCCTTGCGCGGCTTGAGCTTGGGCACTTTCTTCGTGCCGAACTGGGTCCACAGCCAAGTAAGCGCGCGATTAGCGCTCTGCCACTGATCCTCGTCGATCGTGCGCGGCAGGAAGCGCTGGATATTGGTGCCCTCAGGCGTCACACCGCCGCCGATCATCTCGGCGATCGAGCCGGTGACGACCACGGCAGGCAGGTCGCGGTCCAGCGTTTTCCAGGCGCGCCGCATCGCGCCTTCGGTCCCGGTCTTGCCAAGCTCGTCTTCGCCCAGACCCGTCACGACGATTGGAAGCTCGTGCGGCGGCAGGCCGTCGGTATAGTGCAGGACCGAGGTAACGGGCAGGTTCTCGCAGCCCACGGGTCCATCGATGATGACCTGCAGCCCCTTCACTGCGGTGAAAGCGTAGACGGCGCCCCAGTACCCGCCGGCGCGATCGTGGTCGAGGATGAGGGTCATGTGCCCACCGCCTCTTCCGCCGCGCGGGAGGCAGCCATGGTCCTGGCATAGCGCGCCTTGAACTCGGGCCGGTCCTGCGGCGTGTCTTCCCACACGCCGGTGGCGTGGCCAGTTCCGACGCCTTCGAAGAAGTCGGTCATGCGGTCGAACCGGCCCTTGTTGGCGAGCGCTGCGTTCACGACCTGCGCAAGCGAACCGGCGCCTGCGGGGCCCATCAGCGGGCGTGCCGAGATGAGGTTGGTGAAATAGAGCGCCGGGATCGAGCGCTCCTTTGCGTGCTGCACCACGGGTGTTGTGCCGATTGCAAGATCCGGCCCGAACTCATGAATTGCGGCGATATCCTGCTCGAGCGAGGCGCGATACTGGATGCGGACGCCTTTGGATTCGAGCCACTGCCGATCAGGCTCGGACCATGGCGTGCGCGGGCACGCCGTCCCGACATAAGGCACATCGGCGCCGCTCTCGATCAGAAGGCGGGCGACCAGAAGCTCGGAGCCTTCGTAGCCGGAGACGGTCACACGCCCCTTGATCGGCGATTCGGCGAGGGCGCCGGTGATTGCAGGCAGGATCTGGTTCTTGGCGGCATCGATCTTGTCCTGCGCCACGCCGCACGCTGCACCGATCGCGTCAAGCCACGCAGCCGTTCCATCGCGGCCTACAGGCGCAGAACCGATCACCTTGCGGCCGGCCGCCTCGAATTCGCGGACAGAAGCCGTGTAGAAGGGATGAATGGCCGCGACAACGGCGCAGTCCAGTGCGCTGTAGAGTTCGCGCCATTCGCGCGTCGGCACCACCGGCCCGGCGGCGAGCCCCATAGGCGCCAGCATCATGCCGATGCCGACCGGATCGGCCGGGAACATCTCGCCAAGCAGCGTGACGGTCGGCAGCGAAGCGCGCTCGCGCGGCGCAGCGACGGGCCCCTGCTCTGCTTCATTGCGTGCATATTTGAGCATCGCACCGGCGAGGACGTCCTTTGCCTCGGCATGGGTCGGCACGCCGAAGCCCGGCACATCGATGCCGATGATCCGGACGCCGTTGATCTCCTTCGGCAACAGCTGGAGCGGTACACCGGAAGCGGTTGGCACACACAGGTTGGTGATGATGATGGTGTCGTACTTCTCGGGATCGGCGAGTTGGAACACTGCCTCGCGGATGTCCTCGAACAGTTTGCCCGTCACGAGCGTTTCGGAATTGAACGGCACATAGCCGACTGAACGGCGAGCACCGTAGAAATGCGACGTGAAGGTCAGCCCGTAGACGCAGCAGGCGGAGCCCGAAAGTATCGTCGCCGTGCGCCGCATGCGCAGACCGACCCGCAGGCTACCAAAGGCGGGGCACATGCTCTGCGGCTGGTCGTGCGGACCTTTGGGGTAGTCTTTCGCATAGCGCTCCAGCACTTCTGACTTGCCGGCGCTGGCGGCCGCCTTGTGCAGCTCGTCGGCGCCTGCATGACAGCCGGAGCCCTCAGCAGGAATGCTGCCGCTGGCGACGTCACCGGCGTCGTGGCCGATGGCGTCGCGTGGCGCTTCTGAGGGATCACGGTCAATCATGGATCACACCGCGTCATAGATGACTTCGAGGGTCGGCTTCTCGACGTAAGTCGCACCCCGCATGTCGGCCTGCGTCGCTGGCTTAAGGACAACACCGCCGCCAACCTGGTCAGATTTGAAGAGACCAAGCAGCTGGTCCTGCGTCAGCGGCGTCGGGCGCACGGGAGGGGCGGTCGCAACGTTGGCGGCAAGGCCTTCGAACATCGGTCCCCAGCGATCGCCGGGCGTGCCGATGATCTGATAGTTGGCCGACTTGCGACGGATGTCCTCGTCGGCCGGGATGGCGCAAAGCACCGGAATGCCAACGGACGCCGCGAACGCAGCCGCCTCGCCCGTGCCGTCATCCTTGTTGATGAGCATGCCAGCGACGCCGACATTACCGCCGAGTTTCCGGAAGTATTCGACTGCCGAGCAGACATTGTTCGCAACGTAGAGCGACTGCAGGTCGTTCGAGCCGACGACGATGACCTTCTGGCACATGTCGCGGGCGATCGGCAGGCCGAAGCCGCCGCAGACCACGTCGCCCAGGAAGTCGAGCAGGACGTAGTCGAAGCCCCAGTCGTGGAAGCCGAGCTTCTCGAGCAGTTCAAAGCCGTGAATGATGCCCCGTCCGCCGCAGCCGCGACCCACTTCCGGTCCGCCGAGCTCCATCGCGAAGACACCATCGCGCTGGAAGCAGACATCTTCGATGCGAACTTCATCGCCGGCTGCTTTTTTCCGCGAGGACGTCTCGATGATCGTGGGACACGCTTTCCCACCAAACAGCAGCGAGGTGGTGTCCGACTTGGGATCACAGCCGATGAGCAGCACGCGCTTGCCCTGCTGGGCCATCATGTAGCTAAGGTTTGCGAGAGCAAAGCTCTTGCCGCTGCCGCCCTTGCCATAGATGGCGATGATCTGCGTTTCCTTCGTGACTTCGCCGGTTGGAACGGGATCCGGCTCAATGGCCGCTTCCCTGCGCAAGGCTCGAGTGTCCAGCAGCGTCACGCTCATGCGCAGTGTCTCCAGTCCAGGACCATTTTCAGGCACGCGCCATCGGTAAATGCGGTGGCGTATGCATCGCCGGCTTTTTCGGGTGACTGTTCGTGGGTGACGAGACCATCGAGCGACAGACTGCCGAGCCGCAGCATTGCACTGATCGCCCGCAGGTCCTCCGGCTTCCACTCAGCTGCGACGCGGAAGCGCGCCTCGCGCATGAAGGTGGGGACGAAGGCGAAGGACAGACGGTCTTCATAGAAGCCAGCGAGGACGATCTCGCCGCCCTTGCCGAGCCGGTTCACGAATGAGTCCAGCTGTGAGCCCGCTCCGCTGGCGTCGTAGATCGCGTCGTAGTCCGTCCGCTGATCCTCATCAGGATGAACGACGTTGTAGCCATCGGCGCCGGAGCGCCGCTGGGGATTGGTTTCCCAGACTGTCGGCGCCGGGGCTCCGGTCGCAATCGTTATGCGCGCGAGCAGGCGGCCGAGTACGCCATGGCCAACGATAAGATCAGGCGGCGCGCCGCCAGCGAGGGCGTGATAGGCTGTTGCGGCCAGCGCAATCAGCACAGCTTGCGAGCCGAGATTTTCGGGAACCGCAGTCGCACGCGCGCCGGGAGCGATGAGCGTCCGCGCCGCGCCGCCAAACAGGCCGCGAGCATCCTTGTAGCAGGTGGCTCCCGGGATGAAGACGTTCTCGCCAATGCGATGAGTCGCCTTTGCGCCAGCATCGACGACACGGCCGACCGACTCATAGCCGGGGACAAGCGGATAGCCCATTCCGGGAAACGGCGGCATGCGACCGGACCACAGCAGACGCTCGGTTCCGGTGCTGATTCCACTCCACGACACATCGATCACGACGTCGTCGTCTCGCACAGCATTGAGCGCAAGATTGCGCACAGCGATCTGTTGAGGCCCATCCAGGACGACAGCGACAGTCTGCATCTCGTCTCCCACTTGCCACCCGCGCCAGTCGCAAAGCTGTTGCGTGGACACCGCGTCAACTTACGTGGACGACTTATAGTGTCAATCATGCATGACGTAATTCGAGCCGCTTAACCGGCCGTGTTTTCGTGGTTTGTTGACAAAAATTGGCGGCCCGCATCGGCGACGTTAGGGAATGGCGCGCCGGAGCCAGCCTCAATCGACCTGCCTGTGGAATCACCCACAGACCGCAGCCGACGGTGAGACGCAGACCAGCCCATCAAGGGGCGGCGATCATGACCCGGAGCAGTCCTGGCGTTCGCACGCGCAACATTCGCGTGCGGCTGAAGCCCGCTTCGATCGCATATCCGGTTATCTGGGCGGGCGTTCGCGCCTGTCCGCGCCCCATGGCCAACAGGTAGAGGCCAAAATAGGCATCGCCTACCCGGTCCTTGCCCCTTGGGTCCGACATCGGCTCGGCAATCAGCAGCCGGCCGCCGGGCGCTAGGGCCGCGCGCGCGGACGACAACAGTTTTCTGACACCGGCGTCATCATGATCATGCAGGATCCGGACAAGGGTAACGAGATCCGCTCCGGCCGGCAGCGGGTCGGAGAAGAAGCTGCCACCGGTAAAGCTCGTCCGTGAAGCATAAGGCGCAAGCACTTTACGTGCGCGGGTCACAACCGCAGGCAGGTCAAAAAGATGAAGATGGAGGTGCGGCCAGCGCGTGGCGACAGCGCTCAGGAAAGCACCCTGCCCTCCGCCTACGTCCATGATGCTTCTGTGGCCACGCATGGGGTAAGCGGCGAGAATGTCAGCTGCGACCGCCGGCTGGGTCGCCGCCATCAGGGCCGAGTATGCCGAAACGCCAGATTCTTCCGTTTTTTCAGGGTCTTGTGCGGTCGCATAGGGCCAGTAACCCGCAAGATGCTCCCCCCGTCCGCGCCTCAGAAGGGCGACCGGGTCCTGCAAGTCGGCGTAAAGCCGGTCGTGGTGACGGATCATCTCGGCCAGACCCGAATTACCGAGCAGCGCTGCGCCCTGGGCGCCCAACGCATATCGCTCGCCGATCGGCTCCACGAGATCAAGCGCGGCAGCGGCACGGAGCAGCCGCGCCATCTCTGCCGGCGGAACATCAAGCGCAGCCGATAGTTCCGTGACGTAAAGCGGACCTGATTCAAGTTTTTTGAGAAGATCGAGCTGGATGCAGGCAGTCAGCACCTGCGAGTAAACGAAACCCGCCACCACGTCGAAGAGACCTCGGGCGCGGCTGTGCGCGATCGGCCGCGTGAACGGGAAGTCAGCAGCAAATCTCTGAAATCGTGGATCCGAGATGCGCGCGTTGCGCCACGCGATCCACCGCGCGCGCCAGTTACTCACAGGCGCCTACGCGGCACTGCGTGAGAGCTGTTTGGGTGCGAGGCGCATCGCCGTCATCCTCACCAGATCGCGCATTTCCTGAGCGCCTTCGCAGTCGGGGACCGAGGCTACGGCTTGCTCCACCAACGCGTTCAGCTTGGCCAGAGCGCCCTGGACACCGCCCTCTGCGACCGCATTTGGACGGTGCAGCAGCGCATCCTGGCCAACCGGCTTGTCGCCAACCTCAGACTGCACGGCATCCATCAGATCGTCAGCAACCTGATACGCCGCGCCGAGCGTTTCTCCCAGGAAACGCCAAGGCGTTCCATCCGACCCGGCAGCGATCGCTCCGGAAGTCGTAGCCGCCACAAACAGGGCGCCCGTCTTTGCCTGGTGGTAGATCTCAAGGGGTGCAGCAGGCTCGCTTTCCCATGCCTGACCTGCAGTAATCCCGGCGGGAGCGCCAACCCCCCGGGCGATTGCCTCGATCAGTGGCGCGATCCGGCCAGGTTCAGCGGCGCCGGCGAAAGCCAGACGTTCGAAGGCCATCACGATCAGCGCATCCCCCGCAAGCAAGGCAAGCGGTTCACCATGAACCGCGTGAACAGACGCCTTACCGCGACGGAAGCTAGCGTTATCGAAGCATGGCAGATCGTCGTGAACCAGGGACGCGCAATGCAGCAGTTCGACGGCGGCTGCAGCTGCATCCGAGATATCGGGACGATCGTCGCCGCAGGCGCGCGCGACAGCCAGGCACAGCATTGGACGCACGCGAGCCCCGCCCGGGAAAACCGCGTAGCGAAGCGCCTTGATCAATCCGGGAGGTGCACTGGGCGTGTCTGCCCTGTCGATTGCGGCCTTGAGCGCTGCTTCGACACGCACAGGTAGCGTCATGACAGTCTCCCGGACTTGTCGATCGGGGCTGCCCCGACCTATGTCTTGCAGATTGGACACAAGCTGGCGTCCAGTCAATTGACATCGAGGAACCCATGATCAACGACCGCGCCAACCCTGGGGGCGGCGCACTTCATGAGCTGACTGAGGCCAATGCACCGGGCTGTCGTGTCCGTGCGAGCAAAGCGGAGAGGCGCCCGATGCGTCCGGCGGGCGCGAACAGCACGGCATGGATGTGGACCCGCCAGGCCCGCCGGCGCCTGCGGCATTCACCCGATCAACGCGGCATCGCAAAATCTGCCCTGGCGAGCAAGCACACTCACGAACGCGCAAATGCTGATCACGATACACTCAGGATGAGGGTATTCAGCCACCTGCACGAGCGTGGACTGGACATGGCGCAGCCGGGAAGAAGACGACCAGCACTCACGCGAACGGACGTGCAGCTTCCCGTGTCGAAGGCGAGGCGTTTGGCATGAACGACCAATCATCCGCCGGCGCCGTTAAGTCGCCGGAGTTCTTGCACAAAACCGGCGGGCCGGGATCTCACTGGCGTGCGCCTGCACCTGGCAACAGACTTCCTGCGCCGCGCTTCGACATTCCAGTCGGATCAGGCGGCTATGCCTGGTGGTACATCGACGCGCTCAGCGAAGACAAACAGCATGGCCTCACAATCATCGCCTTCATCGGCAGTGTTTTCTCGCCCTACTACGCATGGTCGGGGTGGCGGCATCCCGAAAACCATTGCGCCATGAATGTCGCACTCTATTCGGTCAGGGGAAATCGTTGGGCGATGACCGAACGTGGCCACACGAGCCTGGATCGCAGCCCGGACGAGATCGCGATCAGCCGCAGCAGCATGAGCTGGGAGAACGAGACGCTTCGCATCAACGTCGACGAGTGGACAGCCCCTCTCCCCTCCCGAATGCGCGGGACAGTGACGCTGCATCCCTCCTATCTCTCGGGCCAGACTTTTGCGCTGGACGGCGAAGCCCACCATGTGTGGCGACCGATCGCACCACGCGGCCGCGTCGCAGTGCAGTTCGAGGATGGTACATCCTGGAATGGAGAGGGCTATTTCGACAGCAACTGTGGCGACGAACCGCTCGAACGCAGGTTCCGTTCCTGGGACTGGTCACGCTCCCACGTCGCCGATGATGCGACAATCATCTACTATGATGTCGTGCTCCGGAACGGCGAAGAGCGATCCCTTGCGCTGAAATTCAATTCAACAGGCGAATACATCGCCATCCAAGCCCCGCCGCTGATCAGGATGCCGAAAACCTTCTGGCGCATGCAGCCCACCTCCCGCGGCGATCGCGGAATGGAGCCAAGGCTTGTGCGCGTGCTCGAGGATGCTCCGTTCTACGCCCGATCGCATCTTGCAGGACAGGTCGATGGCGCTCCGGCAGACATCATGCACGAGACGCTGTCACTGGATCGGCTTCGCAATCCGGTCGTGCGCGCGATGCTACCCTTTCGCATGCCCCGCATCGCCACAGGGCGTTGACCGCGGCTGGACAACCTTGAGCAAGAGACGCGGCTGCAACACTTTGAAGCCCCGGCGGCGCAATGTGCGCCCGACACCGCAACCCGGCGCAAGCGACAAGAAAGCCAGCAACAGGTCAGACTTCAGGTCAAGCGTCGGGGCCGCTCGTCGAGCGCCGCAAACAACTCGATCACCCACCTGATATCGTGCTGCAGGCCCGGAGCGGAATCCTGCTCATCTTTCATATCAGTTCCGGCGACAACGGCATCAACCAGAAACTGGGTCTGCGGCAGCGCAGGCGTCGCCAGCTCAGCGCCTGGCGGGGCCCGCCACGAGCGTGTCAGCGCTTTCATCAGGAGCTGCAACTTGCGAGATGTCGGCACAATGGCTCTGCTCGACATGGAATCATGACCTCGCATGGCGACGCGGGCGCCGATATCGGCATAAAGAAGCCTCGCCGCATGGATCGCAGGGCGATAGGCGCGCGGCAACCCGCCAATACCGAGATCGGCACGCTGATAGAGGTGATGGGCGAGCTCAAGCACGCGCTCCACGACCCCCGCTATCTGCGGATTGAACTCCGGACGCGCGAGCCACGAAACGGGGTCAAGGCCCGCCTCGCGCATCCAGGCGCGAGGGAGATACAGACGTCCATTGCGCGCATCCTCACCGACATCCCGCGCAATGTTCGTCAGTTGCATGGCCACACCCAGATCGCATGCCCGCGCAACCATCTCCGGCGAACGCGTCCGCATCAGCGTCGCCATCATCGCGCCGACCGCGCCTGCGACGCGCGCGGCATAGTCATATACATCCTCGATCGTCTCATATTCCCGCCCGGACGCATCCCATGCCATGCCCTCCAGAAGCGCGTCGAACGGCGCACGCGGCAGCGCGTACTGATCGACAGCGTCGAACAGCGCCCTGTCGACTGCGGCGTCAGCCGGCTCGCCAGCATAAATTGCATCGAGGCGAGAGGCGAGCCGCGCGATTCCCGCTTCGCCGCCATGATCCACGTCGATGGTATCATCCGACAGACGGCAGAATGCATAGAGGGCGTATGCTCCTCCTCGTACCGCATCGGGCAGGAGCAGCGACGCGACAAAGAACGAGCGGGATCCAGTGCGGATCATCTGCCGGCAAGTCGCCAGATCAGCAGGCGTCGCACGTTCGGGTTTGCGTACGTTGGGACGCATGGTGCAGCTCCGGCTCAACAGGAAGGGTCCAGGACAGCGCGCTCGACAAAACCGCGCAAGTGGTAACGTGGGCGTCGAGACGATAGCCGGCGAGCATCACCACGCCGGCCGGTTGGTCCACGCTGCAGAGCCAAAGCCCAGTCCGCGACAACCGGCGCGCACAGGGACATGCCAGGATCGAAATTCGCGAGGGCCTCAACCGGCTCAGCATCCAACATTTTCGGAGACTAATTGCCAGGCTCTTGTCCGCGCAAGCGCTATGTCGGCAAGCGCCGTGGGGGGGCATGCGAGGACCCCCCCGTCCACAGGCAACGAGCGAGCGATACGGCGCAATCCACGCACCATACAGGCCGATCCATGGTCTTTCCGTGCAGGCCTCGAAATTGCGACACCCAACCGGGCATCGACGATCGCACCGCGCATGTCGCCACCGCCGTCGCGATCACGACGGCTGAGCATCGGGCGCGCTGGCGGCCTTATGGTACCAGCTAACATCATGCGTTGCCGCCTCCCCGAAGCTGACGCCCTTAGAAACTGCCATGCGGATGATCGGCCAGGACGTAAGGGTCATGCTCAGGAATGGCCAGGGGTCGCGCCAGTCCCATGTGACATCCCGTGTCCCAACGAGCCGGCCCAGCCGGTGACGAAAGCCGCGGCCGCGAAACATCGCCATCTGTGTTTCAGTGAGGCAGGAGTAGAATTGCTGCAGGTTGCTGTGCCGACGCACTCCGACTGGCGGGCTCGCCTGCGGGCTGAGCACGGCGCGAGCGACATCTTCAGGCTGCCAGAAATGAAGTCCGCTTGTTGTTCGTGGGTTGCATTCGATGCCAACCACGCGGTCATCGGCGTCGACAATGAAATCGAAGGAGATAAATCCTGTCCATCCGGATTCGCGCACAAAGGTTTCGATCCAGCGTTCGATCGCCGGCGCCTCAACCCGCTCGAACGCGATCGCGACGCTACCGGACATGACCGTGCCGCGATATATCATGGTCGAGATCACTCTGCCCTCATGCGCGATCGTACAGCTGCTGTGCTCACGGCCAGCGATGAAGCGCTGCACGATCGCCGGCGTCGATGGGTCAGGATCGGGCAGGACTGCGCCCCTCCCCAGGATACGGACACCACGTCCCGAGCACGAGAAGACCGGCTTCACGACCACGGCGTCCGCCGCCGCCAGCGCTTGCGCCTCGGGTGTGCCGAGCATGCAGGTTTCTGGCGTGGCCAGGCCCATCGCTGTCGCGACGCTGATAAAGCCGGCCTTGTTGTGCACCGCGAGCACGCGGTCGGGTGGCATGGTGAATACGCGCGCGCGCCCACCGAGCAGGTCAGGCAGGAAGGCGACATGCATCGTCTCCTCGGAGACAGGCACAACGAGATCGACGCTTTCGCGTGCGACAATCTCCGCGAGGGCGGCGAGATATGCAGCAGAGCCGTTGCTCGGCGGGGGCACGGCGAACTCGCGGGCGACATGGCGAGATGCGCCCGTCAGAGTCCAGCCAAAGGGATCGGCCACGATCACGCGAGATCCTGCGCGACTGAAACCGCGCGCCAGGTCAAGCGCCTTGGGAAGGCGGCCGAGCGTGAGCAGCACTGTGGTCATGCGTTTGCGCGAGTCACGCGCATCATGATCTGTTCGGTTGGACGGGTCGTCAGGCGCGCCGCTGGACGCACGCGCGCTGGATCGACAACATGGAAATCAAAGCGGCGGAACATTTCAGCAATCAACAGCACCGCCTCGGTCTGCGCAAAGGCCGCACCCGCGCAGACACGGGGACCAAGGCCAAACGGAATATAGGCGCCTGAGGTTAGCTCGGCCTCGCGCTCGGGCAGGAAGCGATCTGGATCGAAGACATGCGGATTGCGCCAGTAGCTTGCGTGGCGGTGCAATACCCAAGGCGCAACCATGACGAGCGCGCCGCGACGAACCTGATGTCGCCCGATGCTTGTGGGAGTGGTCGCGACCCGCGGGAGGAAGGTGATCGGGGGATAGAGCCTAAGCGTTTCACGAAAAACATTGCGGGTCAGGGGCAGATGTCTGGTTGCCTCTATGGTGAGCGGCTCGTCATCGCCCGCCACCTTCCGGATCTCCGCACGCACGCGCGCGACGAGGTCGGGTTGCTCAGCCAGCAGGAAGAAAGCCCAGGTTAGCGCACTCGCGCTCGTCTCATGGCCCGCAAGGAACAGCACGCCCAGCTGATCGATGAGCTCCTCGCGATTGAAGGCCGTGCGGGTGAAGTCGTCGCGCGCTGCGATCACCGAGGAGGCAATGTCATCAAATCGTGCGCCGTCTGGCCCAAGATGTGTGTCCAGCAAATCGCCGAGGTGCCGCCGAATTGTATCGCAGGCTGCGAGGACGTCATCGCGCTGCGGGACACTCGTCCAGGCCCGGTCCATTATCAGACGACGGATTTCCACCTGGGCGACGCTGCGTTCGAACGTCGTGAAGGCTGCGAAGACCTCATGGGCCGCCCTCGTTTCAAGGCTGGCACTGAACACGGTGCGGCAAATGATATCGGCCGTGAGATGGCTCATCGCGAGATCAAGCGAGAAAGTCACGCCATCTCTTGCATGGGCATCGAAGGTTTGCTGACAGGCCTGAGCGCCCTCAAGCATCGAGGGGAAGGCGCGGTTGACCCGC
>CAIMMO010000125.1 GCA_903842595.1 uncultured Alphaproteobacteria bacterium | reverse complement strand
TGGCGGTGCATGGCGCGTTCCGGCGGAGAACAACCCCTTCGGTGTTTTCATTCGCACCCCGCAGGTTGAAGATATCGCGGCGCGCGCAGACGACCTCGTCATCCGGCCGGGAGGCGTGCTGCGCCATCGCGAATGGGGCATTTACGAGGTGGGAATTGCAGGCCCGGATAATCTCCTGGTCCGGATCGGATGGCCGTCCTCTCTGATCAACGCCAGCTGACCTCAACGACACTTCAGAACGCGTCGTCTGCTGGAAGCGGCCGCTTCCGGCGAGTTACTGCCGCTACGCGCACCCCTCAACATACTGGATGCTCAGTCCACCGGCGTGGATCGCGCCGACTTTCCCCGTGCCGTCGATCTCGTAGACGATGCCGCGGGCTGCTTCGTCCTCCATGTAAGGCTCGGCGCGCGGCCCGCCTTCCCAGACCGTGATGTATTCTGCGGGGGCGTTCTGGTATTTGTGCGGGCTGGCGACGGCGCTCGCGCCGTAGGTCTCCTTCACCCTCGCAGCCGTGTCGCCGAGGCCGAGCCCTTTTGCGTCCTTCACAGCCGATACGTCGCCGATCGTGATGCGGGTGAGCTTGTCGGTCTCGATCATTACCCAGAAATCTTCGGGCGCGCGCAGCGGCTCGAATTCGAGGCAATCGCTGCCGGGAATGCCGACGGCGTCGGGTGATCGCGTGTCGCCAACGGCCGCGATGACTTGCGCTTTCGTCATGCCGATCGTCAGCGGTCCCCAACCCGTAGCGGTCAGCACGTCGCCTGCAGGTGAGGGCGTCGCTGCGGGTGAGGCGACAGGTACTTCGGCTGTCGGCGGGGTATCGGCTGACCGGCTGCACGCAGCCAATGCCAGCGCGACAGCAGGCAGCGTCGAGAAAAGGGCGAGGCGCTTCATGACGGACTCCCGATCGGCGCGGCGATTGCGGGATACCATAGACCGCCAGCCCAGCCGAGCGGCTAGGCTGCGGCAGTCACGGTGACAGTCACCGGGACATGATCGGAAGGTTTTTCCCCGCCGCGCTCGTCGGTGTGAATCTTGTAGCTCGCGATGTCGACCAGAGGCGCTGCGCGCTTGTCTGCCCACCAATGGTCGAGCCGGCGACCGCGATTGGAGACTTTCCAGTCAGCAGCCCGATAGCTCCACCAGGTGTAGAGCTTTTCATCCGGCCGGTGCTTGGCGCGGGCGATGTCAGTGAACTTGCCCTCGGCAAGCACGCGCTTGAGGCCGTCCGTCTCCACCGGCGTATGGCTCACCACATTCAGCAGCTGGCGGTGCGACCAGACATCGTTCTCTTCCGGCGCAATATTGATGTCGCCGGCCACCAGCAGCGGCATCGCCGAGCGTTTCGCAGCGCGCGCAGCATAGACCTCGCGCATCCGCTCGACGAAATCGAGCTTGTGCGCGAACTTCTCGTTGATCTCGGGATCAGGGATATCGGCGCCTGCGGGCACGTAGAGATTCTGCACCTCGAACCCGGCGACCTTCACCGCCGCGCAGCGCGCATGCCCGTGACGGCAGAGCCCCGGCGTTTCCAGCACTTCGATCGGCAGCCGGGAGACAATGGCGACGCC
>CAIMMO010000124.1 GCA_903842595.1 uncultured Alphaproteobacteria bacterium | reverse complement strand
GATTTCAAGGTCTGGTGGGAACGGTACTGTCGAATTGCGATCTGGGCTCGGCGGGCAAGGTGACGAAAGCGGACGTTCTGGCTGCGGCTCCCGAGAAGCATTTTGGTGAGGCGGCGCTGAAGGCTGCGCGGGACTTCATCTCCATCGCTAGCCTGCAGTCGCCGCAAGGCTGTTGGCTGGCGCAGGAAAACATGCGCCTGATTGTCGAGTTCACGATCACGGCGCAGTCGTTCGGCAGACCTACTGCGCCTGCGGCTGCGCGGCGCCGCGGAACGCCATCAGCTGACGGAGGGCTGCCTGCTGGTCTGCCGGCAGTTCGATCTTCGGGCAGCGTGGATCAGTGTTCTGGATGGCACGCGCCATCACGGGGGTGACGGGGATCGGGGCGCAGCCATGGCCCTGTTCGCAGATCATGTCCCACTTCGCTTCGGCCTGGGCATGGCAGGTGAGGCAGTTGCCGCCGAACTGGTTGACAACGTCGGTGGCGCCGCGAACGCGGATCTTGGTGCCGGTGGGCTGGGCGTCGAGTTCGAAGAACTCCCAGTCATTGGTGGCGGCGTTGTAGCCGGGATGGTGCTTGACCATCGCCTCGCCCGGGACGAGCTGCACGACCGAGCCGGGCGGGTATTTGGCGCCGTTGGGGGCGTTGGCGGCGGCAAGCGTTGCGTCGATATCGCCGAGCAGGTTACCGACATAGAAGCCGCGCACGGGCTTGAGGTCGCGGATGCAGCTGAAGCTTGCTTCGGAGATCTGGAGCGGTTTTGGCGCAGCCGGGGCGGCGACTGCCTGGGGCGCTGCGGCGAGTGCGGCCGGCGCGTCGGGCGTTGGCGGATTGGCGCAGCTGGCGGCGGCCAGCATGACAAGCGGCAGCAACAATTTCCTGAGCATGGTCCGACTCCCCATCCTTGATTGACGCACTCGTAAGGCCTTGCGCGGCGCGCGGCAATCCTGTGACGCGGTGTCAGGGTCAGGAATATCTCCGGTTTGCCCCATGCCGCGCCTCACGCCGCACCAACGAACCGAGAAGAATCTGTCTGCGTTGGGGGCTGACGATGCCCGAAACGTCGGCGGGGCCCGGCTGGCCGCCGGCGCGGGCGCTGTGTCTCCGCATGAAGATGTTCTTCGTGTTCGGCGACAGACACGAGCTGATGGCGCGCTGGCCATGATCATGAAGCTGCCGGGGTCGGCGGCGCTGGTGCAGGACCTGTCTTTCGAGCGGGAGAGCAAGGGCGCGTTCAGGCAACACGATTGGTTGATTGCCCGGTTTGTGTCCGAGGAGGACATTCTCGCGGAAATGCCCACACTTAAGGCGTGTATGGCGCAGAGCTCATGCGCCGTGGCGCCGAAGAAGTTTGCGCGACGGGTATGGGCCGAGGCCTGACAACCGCCTTAATCACTTGCTTTCAGGAGCGTGAAGCGGCTGGATTGCCGCGAGGACGGGTCGCTGACCTTCCGGAGGAATGATGAAACGTTTCAAGCGTGTCGCCGTCTGCCTTGCGGCTGGGCTGTTTACCATCGGCGCAATGGCCGGCGGGGCATTCGCCCAGACCGTGACCGTGACCCAGGCCGCGCCCGCCGGACCGGGATGGCCGCGTGACCGGAGCGACCTGCCGCACGACAACGACTATGTGCTTGGCGAGCTGGCGAACGGCATGCGCTACGTGATCCTGCCGAACCAGACGCCGCCGCGACAGGTTGCGTTGCGGCTGCTGATCGACGCGGGCTCGATGCAGGAGCGGCCGGGCGAAGAGGGCGTGGCCCACTTCCTTGAACACCTGGCTTTCCGTGGCACGACCAAATACCCGGACGGGGAAGTGCAGCGGGCGCTGGAAGGCATCGGCCTGCAGATGGCGGCGGACGTAAATGCCTCGACGGGGCCGGACACCACGACCTTCATCATCGACCTGCCGCGCAACAATCCCGAGTCACTGACCATCGGGCTCGATGTGATGCGCCAGCTGGTGAGCGACATGCTGATCCAGCCGGACAAGGTGGACGCCGAGCGTGGCGTCGTGCTGGCCGAGGAGCGGGCGCGTGCGGGCCCGGGGCTCGCGGCCGCGACAGCGATGTTGAAGATGCAGGTGGGTGAGCATCCCTATGGCCGTCCGCCGATCGGGCTTCGGAAAGTCATCGAGACGGTGACGCCTGATACCATCCGCGGCTTTTATGACGCGTTCTATCGGCCCGAGCGGGCGACGCTTCTTGTCGTGGGCGACGTCAATCCCTCGATCATCCCGATGATCAGCCAGGCGTTTGGCGACTGGAAGGCACGCGGCGCGCCGGGCAAGGACCCAGCGCCCGTGACCACGAAGCCGGTGACGCCGGATATCGCGATGCTGATCACCCCGGGCGCGCCGGACACCAGCGTGATGATGCGCTGGTTCGAGCCGTATTCGGAGCGGATGCAGACCAAGGCCGAACGGCGGCGGATGCTGGTCGAGGTGCTGGCTTCGCGTGTCGTGGCGCAGCGCATGCTGAGCCTCAATGATGCTGCGGGCAAGCCTGCACGCTCGCTGGGTAGCCCGTCTGCGAGCGCCATCCACGGCGTGTGGCGCGGACAGATTGCCTATTCGGGCGGCGTGATCGACCTGCCGAAGACGATCGAGCTGATGGTAACCGCGCACCGCCAGGCGGTGGAGTACGGGATCACGCAGGAGGAGCTGGACCGGCAGCGAGCGCTGTTCATCGATGCCTCGCGGCGCGAAGCGGAGCGGGGGCGTACGGGCACGTCGGTTGCGCAGGTGGAGACGGCGGCGGATCTCGTCTCTGCTGACATTCCCTTCACGTCGCTGCAGCAATCCCATGCGCTGATGCTGGAACAGGCGCCGACGATCACGCTGGCGGAAGTGAACGCGGCGCTGAAAGCACGGTTCAAGGACACGCCGACGCTGATCTACAGCGGAAGCGCCGCGCCAGCGGGCGGCGAGCAGGGTCTTCGCGATGCGCTGAAGCGCGCGATGGCAGCGTCGATCAAGCCCTACACGCCCGACCCGATCAAGCCGTGGCCCTACACGAATTTCGGCAAGCCCGGGACGGTCGCCGAGCGCAAGCAGGTGCAGGATCTCGGCGTCACGCTTGTGCGGTTCGAGAATGGCGTGAAGCTGACGGTGAAGCCGCTGCCGTCCAACAAGGACCTGATCAGCGTGCGCGTGCGGCTGGGCCTTGGGCGGCTGCAGATGCCGATGAATGTGATCGACGCGTCCGACATGGGCCTGTCGCTCTGGTCTTCGGGTGGGCTTGGCAAGCTGACGCCGACGGAGCAGGCGCGCAGCCTTGCGGGCAGGCGCGCGGTGGCCGTGGCCCGGACGCTGGACGACGCCTATGCGCTCGACAACGTCAACGTGGCGACGCGCGAGGATCTCGGCCTGCAGATGGAGATCATGGCGGCGATGGTGTCCGACCCAGCCTATCGGGCGGATGACTGGGAAGCGTGGATGCAGGGGGCCGACCAGGCCGACGCGTCACTGCTGATGACGCCGTCGGGGGTGCTCGAGCGGGAGCTCGACCGGCTGCTGCACAATGGCGACCTGCGCTGGACCATCAACAACAAGGCGATGCGCGACACCTGGAAGCCGGAGGATTCGGTCAAATACATCAAGCCGATTGTCGACAACTCGCCGCTTGAAGTGATCGTCGTTGGCGATGTGAGCGTGGAGCAGGTGATCAGCGAAGTTGCGCGGACGCTGGGCGCTCTGCCGAAGCGGCCGGAGTTCAAGGAGCCGGCGAACTGGCGCGATGTCGATTTTCATCCACCAGGCGTGACGATGCTGCCGCATGAGGGCCGGCCCGACCAGGGCTATGCCTTCATCGGCTGGCCGACCTATCAGGGCGCGTTCAAGAACATCCGCGAGGAGCGTATCGCCAACGTGCTGGGACAGATGCTGCGGGACAATGCAACGCGTGTCTTCCGCTCTGAAGGCGGGGCGACGTATTCGCCCATGGAGATCGTCGATATTTCGACGTTCCTGCCGGACTATGGCTATATCGCTGTGGCGATCGAAGTGCCGCCGGAGACGATCGATTCGGTGCAGGACCGGATCCAGAAGCTGGCGCTCGATCTTGCGACCAGCCCCCAGCCGCAGTCGGAGATCGACCGCATCATACAGCCGAAACTGGAACAGGCGCGGCGCAATACCGTGACCAATGTGGGCTACTGGATGGAGCTGCTCTCGAACGCGCACGATGATCCCGGCGGCATGCAGTACATCCGCACGGAGCTGAGCGATTATGCCAGCATCACGCCAGCGGATGTGATGGCGGCAGCAAAGAAGTGGTTCAAGCCGCAGACGGCCTGGCGGTTGAAGATCGTACCGGGGCCGGGGGTGGAGTAGGCATCCGCCCGCTCGGCGGGCGGCCCCTCCCGTCACGCTTCGCGTGCAGCCTTCCCCGCCTTCGGCGGGGAGGGACTGCCCCTCACCATCGGCATTTGTCTTCCCTTTGAGACGTCGCGGGAGATGGCGCGAAGCGCCGGGGAGGGCTGGCTGCGCCGCAGCCGCACTACTCTCACCCGGACTACTTTCACATTGCCTTCAGCCGGCTCAACGCCCCCCACACCACATAGCGCATCGGGCCGGGCGTCTTTGCGTCCAGCGGCCAGCAGGTGACAAGGGCGATCCTCGGAGGGCCGCCATCGTTCGGCACAATGCCGGACTGGTCCCAGCGGACGACTTCTGAGTGTGTGACGGTGAAGGTGCGGGCGCCGTTTGCGGTTTCGACAGTCACAGGATCGCCCGCTTTCACGCCTTGCAGGAAAGCGAAGTGCGTATCGCGGTGGGCGGCGAAGACGGCGACGCCGCGGTCGCCCGGGTCAACTGAGGCGGCCATCAGCGTGGGGCCGAAGGCGAGGCTTTCGCCGGCAGCGTCGGTGAGTGCAAGGACGGTCTGGTGTTGGGCGGGAAAGGAAAGTCTGGCCGTGGGCGTGAAGTCGGCCCACGGCCAGGGGCGCGCGGGATCGCCGGTGGAGAGCTGACGCTCCCAGGCGCTGGACATGAGGACCTGGGCGACTTGCGCCTTGGCCGGGATGTAGAGCGCCTGCGCGGCGATGAGCGCGCCTGCAACCAGGAGTGCGAGCGCGGAGAGTGAGCGGGTGGAGAGGTTGATCGGTTTCATCTGGTCTCTCTGTTGCCGAACCCGCCCTCCCGCGGCTGATGCGGGAGGGCGAGCCGCCGGCTAGCGCCTGTTCCTGTCCACTGACGGCGTGCGGATCGGCCCGACACTGGCGGCGGCCAGTCCCCGGGGGCTGATGAGGACACGTCCGCGGCGCAGGAGGGCGGCGCCGAAAGCGATGAGGGCGAGGCCGAAGGCAAGGCTGAGCTCCCACACGGTGGCCGTGCCGGGCAGGGCGAGGTCCTGTTCGGGCGTGGGCTTTTCCTGCCTCGCGCGTGCGTTGATCTTCTGCATGACGGTATCGGGCAGGCGATCGAAGCGCAGGGCGCGGGCTTCGGCTTGAGGTCCGAAGACCGCGCCGAAGTCCCAGCCTTTCGGGAGCATGCTGGCGATCTGTCGGGTGTCGAGCGCCTCGCCGGCGGGGCGCGCGGGCGTCTTGTCGACGGCGACGAGGCTGGTGAGGCGCGAGACGAGGTGGAAGTCGAGCGCGGTCTTGAGGACGCCCTTGTCGACGTCTTCGAGACTCATGCCGGAGTAGCGGCTTTCCTCGAAGCCTGCGATTTTCGCACGGCCCCAGAGCTGGGCGACGCCTTTCGTGCTGGCGGCATCAGCGATGGAGAAGGTCTGCGACCAGGTGCTGCCGTTGAGCCTGCCCGAGAGGGTTAGATCGCCCTTGAGATCGGCGGCGCGCAGGACGAGCGTGACGGGCTCACCGGAGTAGAGATCGGGCAGAGGCGAGGGGTAGGCGTCTGCGGCGCCGGTGGGGAGTTTCACGGCCAGGTCGGTCATCACAGGGTTTTCGAGGGCGGCGAAGAGCTTCGCTGACTGCTCCGTGACCTTGGTGACGTCGTCCATGTAAGTGAACGTCCCGCGACCCTGACGGGCGGCGCGCGTCATGAAGTAGGCGTTGGGCGCCGAGCCGATGCCGACGGTGAAGAGTCGTGAGCGGCCAAGTCCGCCGGTGATGGCGGAGAAGAGCTCGTCCTCGTTGCCGATGGAGCCGTCAGTGATGAAGACCACCTGGCGGACTTCCTCGGTGTTGGACGTGTCATTGTCGACCAGGGCTGCGCGCAGGGCGGGCAGCATTTCCGTGCCGCCATTGGCCTCGAGGTTCGACACAAAGCGCCTGGCGCGGGCGAGGTTCTGTTCGTTCGCGGCGACGGCCGTGCTGAACAGCATGTCCATCGTGTCGTCGAAGCGGATGACGTTGAACTCGTCCGTGGGAGCAAGGCGGTTGAGGGCGAGGAGAAGGCCCTGCTTTGCCTGCTCCATGCTTTCGCCGGACATCGAGCCGGAGTTGTCGATCACGAAGATCGTCTCGCGATCGCGGCGCTGGCCCTGAACCCTGATGGCGGGCGGGTTCACCACGGCGAGGAGGTAGTCCTCGCCATTGCGTTCTTCACGAAAGAGGCTGGCGGTGGGGGCTTTTGCGGGTTCGGGCTTCCAGCTGAGGACGAAGTCACGGTCTGCGGGGACTTCGCGATCCTTCAGCGTGATGGTTGCAGAATCCGCGTCCGCCTTCGTCACGATGACGCCATGCGATTGCGACGAGATGTCGGCGATGGGCGCGCCGGCTTCGAGCGAGATGTCGAAGCTCACGGGCAGGCGCAGGCCTTCGGGGCCTGCCGGCTCATGTGCTGGATGGAGGACCGGCGGGGTGATGCGGTCGCGATCAGGCACGGGATCGTCGACCGCGATGGTGCGGATGGTGCGGTCGGCTGTGAGGCCGAAGGTCGGCTTCGGGCTGTAGCGCGGGGCCATGACCAGGGGCACGCGCGTGGACCAGACGCCGTTGTCGAGACGGGCCTTGTCCTGGTATTCGATCTGGATCGCCACCGTCTCGCCCGGGCCGATATTGGCAAGTGAGGTGGTGAAGAGGTTCGGGCGCTCTTCTTCCACGAGGCCGGCGCGCTGTCCGTTGGCGGCCGCTTGCTCGTAGATGATGCGGGCCTCCTGCCGCTCCTTGATGTCGCCTTCGATGAAGCGGTCGCCGATCACGATCTTCAGCGTGTCGACGGCGGCGTCCTCGGGCAGGGGGAAGGCATAGACGCCTTCGACCCACTTGTCCGTGGGGTTGGTGAAGCGCTGCGTCAGCGTTGTGCGGATCACAGGGCCGGCGATGTTCATCTTTACGTCTGCGGCGACCAGCGGCGCTTCGACATAGCGGCCGGGCGTCGAGGACTGCAGCAGGAGCGAGCCGGACGAGACCTCGCCCTTGGCGACAGTCCCGTCCTGCGCCCATGCAGCCGGCGAAAGGCACGTAGCGGCGAGCAGCGCGCCTGCCAGAGCAGGGCGCGTGCGAAGTCCATTTTTTGTCAGGGTGCTCATCTGTTCCATCGGGGGTCCCAGCCCCTTCGAATGCAGCCACACCACAATGTGAGCGCGTCCGCTGTTTGCTTGAGCGGTGACGTTGTCGCGGCGAGTGCGGCGGAGCGGCGGCGATTGTGGCGGGATACAGCGATGCGCCGACTCGCCGTGCGCGACTTTGCTGGGTAGAAAGACAGGCCGTCGACTGGCGGAAACGCCGTCGTTTGTTACTCGGGAGAAATCCGTGGCTCGCCCCCTCAAGCACTGGACCTTTGCCGCCCTGCTTGCCGCTGCTGCTTGTGCATCGCCGCCCCAGCCGTCGCAGAGCGATGCGATGGCTGCCGCGCAACCTTCCGCGCCGGCGGCGCCGGCAGCTGCCGCAATTCCGGCGGATAGATTGACGCCGGCGGCGATTGCGGCGGCGGATGATTTCCTCTGGCTTGAAGACGTGACCGGTACGCGGGCGACAAGGTGGGTGAATGACCAGAACAGGAAGACGGAGGCCGTGCTCAAGGCCGATCCACGTTATGAGGCGTTCCGTGCTGAGGCATTGTCGATCCTGACGGCGCAGGACCGAATTGCCTCGCCGCGCTTCCGCGGCGAGGGCATCGACAATTTCTGGCAGGACGGAAAGAACGTGCGCGGGCTTTGGCGCTCGACCACGCTCGACAGCTACACGTCCGAGCAGCCGAAATGGACGACGGTTCTCGACATTGACGCGCTGGCCAGGCGCGAGGGCGCCAACTGGATCTACAAGGGAGCGGAGTGCCTCGCGCCAGATGAGACGCTTTGCCTGGTGAGCCTGTCGGATGGGGGCAAGGACGCCGTGCGCGTGCGCGAGTTCGACACGAAGCGGAAGACGTTCGTTGCAAAGGGCTTCGATATTCCGGAGGGCAAGCACCGGATTGCCTGGCGCGACGCCGACACGCTGCTGGTCGCGACCGATTTCGGCGAAGGGTCGCTGACGGAGAGCGGCTATCCGTTCATCGTGAAGGCGCTGAAGCGCGGGCAGAAGCTTTCTGAAGCGACCGAAGTCTATCGCGGCTCGGCCAGCGATGGCGGGTATGGCGTGAGGCCGCTTGTAATGCGCGACAGCCAGGGGGAGGTGCTTGCCACCCTTGTTTCACGGCCCCTCGATACCTTCAGCGCCGAGGTGTGGGACATCACGACCGGCAAGCCGGTGAAGCTGAATGTGCCGGGGCGCGCGACGCTGCGCGGCATGCTGGGCAAGGTAGGAGGCGCTGCGCCCCGGCTCGTCTTCACGCTGGAAGAGACCTGGGAGATCAGCGGGCAATCCGCCGCCGCCGGTGCGGTCGTTGCGGTGCCCATGCGCATGTTGCTGCCGCCGCCTCCAGGGGTCGGCATCGTGATGAGCAATCGCGACCTCGTGATTATCGAGCCGTCGGCGCGGCAGTCGGTGGAAGACATCGCCGTGTTCGACGAGCGGGTAATCGCCACGGTTTATGACAATGTGCGCGCCCAGGCGATCGTCTTCACGGACAAGGGCGAATTCGGTGGATGGCGGCAGAATCCTCTGAAGACGCCCGAGAATGTCGCGATCATCCTGGGTTCCTCGGCGCGCGAAGCCGAGCAGGTGTTCTTCACCTACGAAGGGTTCCTGACGCCGTCGACATTGAACATCGCGGACATCGCGGCGCTGACATCGGAGAAAGTGAAGGAAGCCCCGAAGCGGTTCGATGCGTCGGCTCATGTCGTCGAACAGTTCGAGGCGATCTCGCGCGACGGCGCCAGGGTGCCCTACTTTGTGGTGCGTCCGAAGGGCGAGCTCACGGCCAGGGCGCCGACCATGATGTATGGCTATGGCGGTTTCCAGATCAGCATGCCGCCAGTCTACAGGCCTGAGCTGGGCAAGGTCTGGCTTGAGCGTGGCGGCGCCTATGTCGTTGCCAACATCCGTGGCGGCGGGGAGTTCGGGCCAGCCTGGCACCAGGCGGCGCTGAAGGGAAATCGTCAGAGGTCATTCGACGACTTTGCGGCGGTTGCGGCGGACCTTGTGGCGCGGAAGATCACGTCGGCGAAGAATCTTGGCATCTATGGCCGCTCGAACGGAGGGGTGCTGACGTCTGTGACGATGACGCAGCATCCTGGGCTCATTGGCGGCGCCGTTATCGAGAGCCCGCTGGTGGACATGATGCGCTATCACCTGCTGCCGCCGGGCGCGTCATGGATGGGGGAGTATGGCGATCCGCGGATTGCGGAGGAGGCCAGATTCATCGCGGCGTATTCGGCCTACCAGAATCTCAAGCCGGATCAGAACTACCCCGAAGTCTATATCACCACGAACACGCGCGACGATCGCGTGCATCCGGGGCATGCGCGCAAGTTTGCGGCGCGCCTTCAGGCGATGGGATACCCCGCACTTTACTACGAGAACACGCAGGGCGGGCATTCGAACGACTCGGACCCCGTGATGAACGCCGAGCGCTGGGCGCGGCACTATGTGTATCTCGCGCGCTCGCTGGGGATGGGTGGGGGCGAGTAGGCGCAGCATGCGCTACGATGGCG
>CAIMMO010000123.1 GCA_903842595.1 uncultured Alphaproteobacteria bacterium | reverse complement strand
TACCGAGTGCTTGACGCTCAGTTCTTCGGAGTACCACAGCGCCGCCGCCGTGTGTTCGTTGTCGGATATCTTGGAGACTGGCGACGTGCCGCAGCGGTTCTTTTTGAGCGCCACAGCCTGTCGGGGCATCCTGCGCCGCGCAGGGAAGCGGGGCAAAGAGCTGCCCCCACAATTAGCTCGCGCCCTACAGGCGGCGGCGGGCTCGGAACGGACTTCGATCTCGATGGCGGACTGATCGAGTTGCCTGAGGTCGCGTGGGCGCTGCTTGCCCGCGACGCGAAGGGCTCGGACAGCAGCACGAAGGAAGGCCACCTCATCCCTGTCGCCTTCAAGCCAGCTCACTACACGCGCGGTAAGGACGGCGCTCCGAGTTTTGTTTTTCCGCCGCTATCCGCCGACGCTGACAAGGGCGATCAAGAGGCCGTCATCGCCTACGCCATTCAGGAGCGTGCCGTCTCTGAAAACCTTGAGAACGGCCCGCAGGGCAAGGGCTATCAGCCTGACGCGGCCTACACGCTAGAGGCGCGCAACAAAGTGCAGGCCATCGCCTTCACTCAGAACCAGCGCAACGAAATCCGTGAGCTCGCCGTTGCGGGTGCGGTTGCGGCCGAACCTGGCATGAAGCAGCAGACCTACGTTCACACGTCTGCCGTCCGTCGCCTCACGCCACGTGAGTGCGAGCGCCTGCAGGGCTTCCCAGACGACTACACGCTGATCAGCCATAGAGGAAAGCCAGCCGCTGACGGCCCGCGCTACAAGGCGCTGGGAAACTCAATGGCGGTGCCGGTGATGCGCTGGATAGGCGAACGGATTGCAATGGTTGAAGCAGCACAGGAAGCAGCAGCATGAGCCAGGATGACAAACAGCGCGAGTTGCTTGCGGAGGCGCTGGAGGCGCTCGACGGGATGCTGTTCTTCGTTGGCGAGCTTCCCGGCGCTCAATACTCGGCACACGTTCACGCTGCTAGCGCCGCCGCCGACAAAATCCGCGCTGCGATGACACAGGAGAAGCAGACGTGAGCACGCTCGCCGAAGTCCACACACTCTACCCGACCAACTTCCGCGATCCAGCCGCAACGCTGCGTGTCATCGCGGATGAGATCGAAGCTGGCAAGCACGGTGACGTCACGCAACTCGCGGTTGTTCTGCTTGGCGACACTTGCGAGGTGTTCGGCGCAGGGCCTGACGCTGACGGCGGAACGATTGCGATGCTGCTGCAAGCCGGTGCGCAGCGGATGATTTCAGCGGTTGCAGAGCATGGGAGGGGCGCGTGAATACGCATGAACTCATAGAGGCGTTGCGGGCTCAAGCGGACTTTATCGACGCCGACACTTACGATGAGTGTTGGGAGGTCAAAGAGACGCCGCGTGGCAAGATGCTCCGCGCCGCCGCATCCCGCCTCTCCGAGATGGACGCTGAGAACAAGAGGCTGAGGGAGGCGCTGAAGCCGTTTTCGTATCAGCACGACAAATGGTCGGAGCGTTTCCCCGACACGCAAGGCTTTGCGTTCATGCCCCTATCGTCGCCCGCTGATGGCGAATTCATCTTCCAAGCCGACATTATGATGGGCGATTTCCGAAACGCCCGCGCGGCGCTGGAGCACCAGCAGCACGACAAGGGGGAGCCGAAGCCGTGAGCCCCGACGAGATCGACCGACTGTACGAAAGCCTGATGCTCGCCGCGCCGATGGCTGCTGTGGGTGTGGTGATGTTCCTCGCGGTGTGGATCAAGCGCAGGCCGTAAGCCCTAC
>CAIMMO010000122.1 GCA_903842595.1 uncultured Alphaproteobacteria bacterium | reverse complement strand
GTTGCGACTGCCGAACCTGAATGCCGGCGTCTGCGGGTTGGCGCTGGGGCCGGGACCATTCTCGATACCGGGTTTGACGAGCTGGCCGCTGAGGTTTGCGTAGTCCTTCGCCACCTCGATCGCCCATGGCACGTCGGGGAACGACGTCGGACGATCCGCCATGCGTGTTCGGAAGAAGAGCGTATTGCCGTGGTGCATCTCATCGGCGAATTCGGGAGCGTAGGGCTCGTTGTATTGCGATCGGGCTTCGCGGCCGAACAGCGTGTCGGCGCCGGCGAGAACGCCGAGCAGTGCGACGCCGGAAGCGTCAATGAACATGTCGCCCGTGAAGCGGCGCTCGTGTCCGCCGCGGGCGGTGACGGCATCGACCGAAACAATACGGGCGCCATCCTTTTTGAGGCCGACGATGCGGTGTTCAAGGAAAACGGAGGCGGTCGGTTCGGCCTGCAGCAGAGACAGGGCCTTGAGATCGCCATCGGGCGTGCGTTCGGACAGTTCCTTCAGCAGCGCGCCTTGCGTGCCGCGCGGCATCAGCCCGATTTCGACACTGGCGTTTCCGCCAAGGACAGGGCGATCGTGGATCAGCGCGACGCGCTGGCCAAGGCGCGCAGCGGCAAGCGCTGCTGCGCTCCCGGAAACGCCGCCGCCAACCACGATGACGTCGTAATGTCCGGCAGCGAGGGGATCATTCGACAGGCCGCGCAACATCTTGCGCCAGGCGCGGCTGGAAGCATCAACGTCGGTGGGTGGGGCGACGCCGTCTCGGCTAAGGTAGATGGCGTCGCAACGGCCATCGAAGCCGGTCAGGTCATGCAGCGCGAGCGTGACCTCTCCGGCGGCGAGGGAGACCTTTCCGGCGGATTGCCACGCCCAATCCTGTCCGTTGGCGCCGAATTCTGTTTGAAGATTGGAGCCGTCGATCGACAGGGTGAAACGGCCTGGGTGATGAGATGGAACCCAGTCCTTGGCCCGAACCCAGACTTCATACTCGCCGCTGCCAGAGATCTGGATTGTGGTTGTGGCATCGGCCACGGGTCGGCCGAGGCCATGAGCCAGGAGATACGGCGAGCCCATGATCGTCTCGAACTGCGAGTCGAGAAGCCAGCCGCCGTAGTTATCGAAATCCTCGGCTTCGATCAGGATGCCGGCCGCGATTAGCGTGTCGCTCATCTTGCGATCTCCTGTATCATCCGGCGCGGCGAGCGCGGTCCCTTTGCATGGCGGGGGCTTGCACCGGCGTGACGGACGGCGGCTTGAGGCCGGTTCCGCACTGCGTGCAAGTGAGATGCGGCCGCGCGTCTTCGCCGCAGGCGTTGCAGTCGTACGTCATGGGTGGCGTTTTGCGACCAAGCCAGCGGTCGCCCCAACTGTTAAGCGCAACAAGCGCGGGCCAGAGATCTGCGCCGCGTTCCGTGACGCGGTATTCGTAGCGGATGGGTCGTTCCTGATAGGCGCGCTTTTCGACGATGCCTGCGCTCTCCAGCGTCTTCAGCCGGATAGCCAGCGAGCTTTCGGATATCCCGGTCTGCGCGGCGATGCCGTCGAACCTGCGGTTCTTCAGCATGATCTCCTTGATGATCAAAAGGCTCCATGCATCGCCGACTTCAGCCAGCGCGCCGGCCAGCGAACACGTGATGTTGCCCAACTGACTTCTCTTCATGCGAATTGGGCTCCCTTGTCACTTCGTTTTTCGCAGTCACTATTGATACTTGCTCCAATTGGCAAGCGCAAGCGAGCAATATGAGGCGTCGAGCGTAGAACGGGTCGCGCATGATGTCGGGCGCTGACTACAAAGACTCCGATCATCGGACCTGAGAACTTTCTCGCCACAGAAGTAAAACGACTGCAAACTGGACAGGCAATGGCGACCCTAGGCCCGACGGTACCGAGGACTACCGGGAGCCACGAAAGTCTGCCCCCCAACCCGTTGGGCATGTCATGTTCGACGACGCGCCATCGCTGGCGCAAGCAGCGGCCGCAGCGCACCGATGACTTGCGCGCCTGCGGAGCTTGGCGAGCCGGTATCTAAGGGGCGGTACCGGGTCGTCTTCGATCATCATCTCAATCGCTTTCGCGAGGTCCTCACCTTGGAGTCTGGCCGTTGGGTCGAGAACCCTATCGAGCCCTGAGGATACGCCAGCGGCGGTCAGTATGTCGCCAAGCAGATCTTGGCGGCTGGCGTGCTCATGAGGTCGGGCAATCAATCGCGCGGGAGATCGCCTCGCCGGTGGGCTCGCAAACCAGGATTTCGACCGGACGGCAATGCAGGATGCACAGTTTCTACCTTCGCGCGAACGGGGTCGATTGAGGCCATACAGGCATCAGTTCACATTCCGATCCAGTTTTGCCCAATAAGCCGCGCGTAGATCGCGCTTGAGAATCTTGCCTGCCGCGGAAATTGGAAATGGTTCTTCGCGAAACTCGATCGTCTGCGGACACTTGTACCCGCCGATCCTGGTCTTACAGTACGCGATCAGCTCTTCAGCCGTCACGCCGGATGATTCCGCCCGGCGAACGATTGCGTGGACACGCTCCCCCCACTTTTCGTCGGGCACGCCGATGACGACACATTCCAGCACTTCGGGGTGGGTGCTTAGCGCGCTTTCTGTTTCGGCCGAATAGACGTTTTCGCCACCGGAAATGATCATGTCCTTGGTGCGATCGACGATGAAGACGTAGCCGTCCCTGTCGATGAAGCCCGCATCGCCGCTCATGATCCATCCGTCCTTCAGCGTGGCGGCGGTCTGTTCGGGGTTGTTCCAGTAGCCCAGCATGTTGCCTGCGCTGCGAATGGCAATCTCTCCGACTTCGCCGCGCGTCCGATCACCGCCAGCTTCATCGAGAATGCGCAACTCGCTGAACAGGATGGGCTGGCCAGCAGATTTCAGTCGGACAGCATTGGGTCCATCAGGATCATGATCTTCGGGTCCCAGAAGCGTACAGACACCCGCTGTCTCGGTCTGGCCATACCCCTGCATGAACCGCGCCTGTGGCAGCCGCGCGATGAGGCGACGCAGGGTTCCTTCGGGCATCGGGGAGGCGCCATACAGAACATTGGCGAGGCTAGACAGATCGGCCCGCTGCGCCTTTGGATGATCGATCAGCATGCCCCACATCGCAGGAACGAGGCTCAGCGTGTCAATTCTGTCCTCCACAATGCTATCGATTATCGCGCTGGGGTCGAAAGCGGCGTGCATGATAAGTGGCCGATTTGCAATCGCGGAGGCGATTGCGAGTTGCGCGCCAGCCAAATGAAACATCGGAAGCACGCAGAGGATGGCCACGCCACGCGCACTCTCGTCAGTCATTTTTCCCGCCAGCAGCGTCGCCACCAACCCGGTGTGACAGAGCATGACGCCTTTCGCGCGCCCCGTCGTACCGCCGGTGTAGAATATGCCGGCCATATCCTCGCCGGCGCCCCCAAGCCCTGTTTCTGGCGCGCCAAACTCACGAAGCGTACTGTAGCTTATCATTCCTTCTGGGGGCGCTCCATCGCCGATGTGGATCAGCCGCACCCCATCGTTGCCGGCTGTCAGATCTCCGACCATGCCGGCGAAGGCATCATCGACGACAACAATGTTGGGTTGGCTGTCGGATAGAGCATAACTCACCTCATCCCTTGACCATCGTGTGTTGATTGGCACGACAGCAGCCGACAGGCGCCACACAGCGTAACAGAACTCGACATATCGATCGCTGTTGAGCGCCAGTATTAACACACGATCACCGGACGCGACGCCGAGACTGCGCAGGCCGCCTGCTATTTCCTGACTTGCGCGGTTGAGCTCACCCCATGTCGTTTCACGCGCTTTGAATCGAATTGCCATGCGATCAGGAAACAACCCGGCTGCGCGGCTGAGGAACTGGCAAAGATGAATGCGGCTCATGGTTGCATCCAGACAGCTGGGTTAGATTACAGTCCTCAACGCGGCGGCCAGTGGCCCCGGCATCGACAAGAATGGAGAGTGAGACGCGGCGATGGTCGCGACCAGCTCGCAGGGTTGGCGGGCGATCATCCGGTCCTGCATCTGGACAGACAGCGCACGATCCTGAGTACAGCGGATGTAGGAGCGCGGCGTCGCCTGAAATCTTGCGGTGAGCTTCGCCTTGTCAAGCGACGGGCGCACTGATTCGGGGACCAGACGCGATGCAGCCCAAGCCACATCGGGTTCGCTACAATCGCCACAATAGACTGGGCGAAACCGCCCCGGATCGATGGTAATGCTGCCCCGCATCGACGACAGCTTTGCTGCTCCGTGCAAATCGGAGTCCTTGTCCATGGCAGCGAGCGACACAAGACTGTCGCCCGAAACAGGAAGGAAGGCTGAGACAAAGACGAGCCGGGCGAACGCCTCAGGCGCTGCTTCCGCCGCGGCCGCCATGACCATGCCGCCCATCGAGTGCCCAACGCCAATCACCGGCCCAGTCTGCTGGCGGGCCGCACTGACGATCGTGGCCGCATAGTCTTTCAGCGACAGGCCCCAGCCTGGTCTTCCGTTCCCAGCGCGTCCAGGTAAATCGGGGGCAATCACCTCATGCCCAGATGCGACTAGCAATGGCCTTAGTCTCTCCCAGCACCAGCTGCCGTGGCAGGCGCCGTGGATCAGTAGAATCGGCGCGGTCATGGGCGCTCGTTCGCAAAAATTACGGTTGCACATGCCGACCAGAAACCGCCCCATCCATGTACAAGCGATGTCCGCGCACCTGATACTTGCGCTGCTGCTTGTCCACGCATCTGCCGCACCGCCTCCAGCATGCACAACATGCCGTATGCGCCGGAATGGGCATAAGCGAGACCGCCACCATTGGTATTCATCGGCAGCACACCGCCAGGCCGGGTGTGTCCTGCTTCGATAAACCCTCCCGCCTCACCGGTTGGCACAAAGCCCAGGCCTTCAAGACCGAAGATCGGGTTGTGCGCAAAGGCATCATAGATCATCAGGTGGTCGATATCGGCGTGTGTCAGCCCGGCAGATGCAAATGCTTCACGCCCCGAAGTTCGGATGAAATCCGGTTCCATGGGATTGCGCGTGCCCGCCGGACTGCATCCGCCGTTCTCCATCGCCGAACCGGACCCCAGCACATAGACCGGGCGAGTTGGAAAATCCCTGGCGCGTTCGGCCGATGTCACGATCATTGCTCCGCCTGCATCCGATACGAGGCAGGTCATGGCCCGACGGATCGGCCAGGCGATCATCGGCGAGGCAAGCACCTCATCAACACTGGTCGGTGTCTTGAGTTTGGCGCGCGGATTCTTTGCCGCCCATTCGCGCTGCGCGACAGCGACCATGGCAAGCTGGGCTTCGGTGAGACCATGCGTTGCCATGTAGCGAGCCAGCGGCTGCCCGAACAATGTCGCCGACAGGTTCGCGCCCGCATACGCGATATCGAACTGCTGCTCGATCGAGCCGGGTCGACCTACATCGTACGCGTTCGGCAGAGTTGCGTGACTGCGTCCGGATTCGCCGTAGACAATGAGCACAGTCGAGCAATAGCCCGCGTTGATCGCCGCAATTGCACTGCGCAAGTGGTAAATCCACGAGCAGCCACCGATGCTGGTGCCGTCGACCCAACGCGGATAGATGCCCAGTTGTTGAGCCATGTTACCAACGGGAAGATGTCCGACCGCAAGGCCATCGATATCCGACGCCTTGAGGCCAGCGTCGTTCAGCGCATTCACTGCGCCGTCGAGCGCCAGACCCGTAGACGAGAGATGCGGCACAGTCCCGATGTCAGTTGATTCCGCCGCCCCGACGATGGCGAAGCTTCCGGGCTTGATCATCAGCTGACGTCCCCGGCCGGCCGGAAGCACAGAAGCTTCGGGCCGTCCCCGAATGTGCGCCACGCTGCGACAAGCGGCATGTCGATCTTCAGCGCCTCGGGAGTCTGTTCGCAGTCAACCACCGTCGACAAGAGCCTTGGCCCTTCCTCCAACGCGATCGTTGCGACTGAAAAGGGCGGCGCCAGGTTCCATAACGGCCAGGGACTGGCCGTGATGACGAAGCTGTAGAGCGTTGCGCGCCCTGACAAGTCTTCCCAAGCGACTTCGCGTGACGTGCAGAAAGGGCAAACTGGCGCCGGCGGAAAATAGTGACGGCCACAATCCGCACAGCGCTGGATTCTGAGCCGCTCTGATTCGGCCCCGTCCCAGAAGGATTGCGTTTCAGGCAAAGCGCGGGGCAACAAACTCACGCCAAGATCCCCTTTGATGTCGCGCCGATACGGACCACTCGGAATTGACTTCGCGAGATACTGAACATATGTTCAGTACAAATCAACCCTCAAATAAGGGGATGCGATGGCGACGTTCACGCGCGAGACCATCAAGGATGTTATCGGTACAGAAGTCGGCGTATCGGATTGGCTGACCGTGACCCAGGACATGGTGAACCAGTTTGCCGTCCTGACGCGCGACCCTGTGGAAATTCATACGAACGTGGAACTGGCCCGACAAACGCCTTTCGGCGGGACGATCGCGCACGGCCTTCTAACATTGTCCCTGATCGGAGGTTTCTGCACGGCCGCCCCTGTGCTGATGCAAGGGATTACGATGGGATTGAACTACGGTTTCGACAAAGTCCGCTTCATCGCGCCGGTCAAGACGGGCTCGCGTGTTCGAGGCCGCTTTTGCCTGCGTTCGATGGAAGAAAAGAAACCGGGGCAATGGCTGTCGGCCTTCGACGTCACCATCGAGATCGAAGGCGAGGACAAGCCTGCACTCATCGCCGAATGGCTCGGGATGCAATTCGCCAATTGAACGCGCCTGAGTCGCAACACCCGAGTCCAAAGGAAAGCAACAATGTCGATCAGGTTCGATGACCGCGTGGCGATCGTCACAGGCGCAGGTAACGGCCTGGGCCGTGAGCATGCGATGCAACTTGCGGCGCGCGGAGCAAAAGTTGTCGTCAACGATTTTGGCGGCGCGCAGGATGGCACGGGCGGATCGTCGGAACCGGCTGAACGCGTCTCGCAGGAGATCATCGCCGCAGGCGGAAAAGCCATCGCGCACGGCGCCAATGTGACGAATTCTGATCAGGTCGCAGACATGGTGGACAAGGCCATGTCGACATGGGGCCGCGTCGATATTCTCGTCAACAATGCCGGCATTCTGCGCGACCGCGCCTTTGCCAAAATGACGCTCGAGGACTGGAATGCTGTCATGCACGTTCACGTAACCGGCGCCACGGTCTGCACCATGGCGGTCTGGCCCCACATGAAAGCGGCCAACTATGGCCGCATCGTCATGACCAGTTCATCATCAGGACTTTACGGCAATTTTGGTCAGTCCAACTACGCTGCAGCAAAGATGGCCGTCATTGGCCTGATGAATGTGCTGCATATCGAGGGCGCAAAGAACAACATTCGCGTCAACACGCTTGCTCCCGGCGCGGCGACGCGCATGACTGAAGAACTGCTGCCGCCGTCGGCCGTCGCCCTGATGAAGCCGGAAATGGTGACGGCGGGACTTCTCTATCTTGTCTCCGATGAGGCGCCGTCACGCGCGATCCTAGATGCCACCGCAGGCGGATTTGCGCGCACCTACATTATGGAAACCGAGGGCGTCTTTCTTGCGGCCGATCAGTGCACGCCTGAAGACGTCGCCGCACGTTGGGAGGCGATTTCCGACCCGACGGGGCAGCATTTGTATGAGACCAGCGGGCCTCAGATCATCAAGTTTCTGGGCAAGGCGGCAGCAAGCGCAGGGATCAAGCTGGCCTGAGAAACCTTCTCTCAGGACAGCACAAAAACAGTGGCGCGAAGTTGCGCTCCACGTGGCCAATTCAAAGTCCAAGCATCGCTCGCGCCAGAATGTTGCGTTGCACCTCGCTGGTTCCGCCGTAAATGGTGATCGAGCGGTCGTAAAGATAACGCGCGGTCACGGCGTACCCCTCTTCCGGGCCAACCGGTGTAAACTGGTTGTGGCTTAGCACTGCACGCGCCTGATCTGGCGATGCGTAAGGTCCAAGCGCCTCCAGCCCCAACTCGTCGATTCGCTGGATGAGCTCGCTGCCCTTCAGCTTCAGCATGGACGCGGTCGTACCGACCGACTGGCCCAGCGAGGTAGCCGACATTGCTCGAAGCTCAATCATCTCCAGTGCCAGCACGTCGGCTTCGGCGGCAGAGAGCTTGCGGGCGAAAGCGTCATTCAGCGCATTCGTCACGCGCGCGACCTGTTTGACCTTGCCGAGCATCGCCGCGGCCCGGGTCGCATAGTCGGCGCCGCGCTCGAATTCCAGCAGATACTTTGCTACCGACCAGCCGTCGTTCTCGTCACCGACGCGATTGCTGATTGGCACATGCACAGCGTCGAAGTAAACTTCGTTGAACTCGTGGTCGCCGGCCATGTTTACGATCGGCCGTAGGCTTATGCCAGGGCTTTTAAGATCAATCAGGAGGAAAGAGATTCCTCTCTGCGGCTTTGCATCGGGGTCTGTCCGCACCAGCGCAAAGATCCAATTGGCGTGATGGGCGAACGTCGTCCAGATCTTGGACCCGGTCACCACATAGTGGTCGCCCTCGCGGACAGCCCGAGTCCGCAGTGATGCAAGATCGGAACCCGCGCTTGGCTCTGAATAGCCCTGACACCAGATGTCGGCCCCATCGAGGATTCGAGGCAGAAAATGGTCCTGTTGAGCCTTTGTCCCATAACGCATCAGGACGGGCCCGCACATTGCGAGCCCGAACGTGAACGTGCGCGGCGCACCCGCGCGCTCGCATTCGCGCGCGAAAATGAAGCGCTGCGTCACCGTCCAGCCCGGCCCGCCAAACTCTCGTGGCCAGTTCGGCGCGACCCAGCCCTTGCGAGAGAGAATGTCGTGCCATGCCGCGATGGCGCTCACCTCGCAGAAGGTGGCCGGGTTGCGGGCTTCGGCGGCGCGCAATTCCGGCGTCAGCGCTTCGTCCAGAAAGAGGCGCACCTCCTCGGCAAAAGCTTGATCGGCGTAACTCAGAGCAAGATTCACCCGCCCTGCCTCCGGAGTTATTCAGAAGAGCGGAAATTTGTCAGGCGTGCGCCGGACGCGATGCATCACTTGCCCTTGAACTCGGGTTTTCGCTTCTCGAAGAAGGCGCGAACTCCTTCCTGAAAATCCTCGGACAGGAAGGTGAGAAGGTATTGGTCGCGATCCATGAAGGTCGTCGCCTTGTGAAGGGCGTTGGCCGTGGCGTTCACCGATTCCTTGGTCATGCGGATCGGCAAGGGCGGCAGGTCAGCGAGTCGCCTCGCCCATTCCATCGCGGTTAAGTAGGCGGCGCCGTCTGCGACCAGTTCATCCACCATCCCCCACTTCTCGAGAATCGGCCCAGGCGTCGCATCTCCGAACATGGTGAAGCGTTTGGCCCGGCTCGGCCCCGCGATCGTCGTAAGGCGAGGAATGGAATGCCAGCTCATGTTTATGCCGAGGGGAACTTCGGGAAGTCGCATCATCGCACTTTGACCAGCGATGCGAAAATCGCAGGCAAGCGCCAGGGCGCACGCGCCGCCAACGCAATATCCTTCAATGGCGATCAGCGTGACCGGCTCAATTTCCTCCCAGGCCCGGCACATGTCAGGGCCCATGAGCATGGCTTCCCGCAGCTCAAGGAGTGAGCCGCCCGAGCTCCCCTTCTCGGCTTTCGTCGACGGCTGCAGCTTTTCAAATGAACCGAGATCGGCGCCAGCCGAAAAAAACGTAGCCGCACCACGCAGAACGATGGCGCGCACATGTGGGGTCGAACGATACGTCCGCGCGACATCGATCAATTCCTTCATCAGCTTGGCGTTGAGCGTGTTGCGTTTGCTTTCGCGATTAAGCTGAACGGTGACAACGCCGTCTTCGTCGTTGACCGTCAGATGTTCGTAAATGCTCATCAGGCAACCTCGAAAAGACCGGCGGCGCCCATGCCAGCGCCGACGCACATCGTGACCACCGCATACCGCTCACCGCGGCGGCGCGCTTCGATCAGGGCGTGGCCGGTCGATCTTGCGCCGGTCATGCCGTAGGGGTGCCCGATGGATATGGCGCCGCCGTTGATGTTGTACTTGGCGGGATCTATCCCCAGTCGATCTCGGCTGTAGAGGCACTGGCTGGCGAAAGCTTCGTTCAGCTCCCACACACCGATTTCGTCCACCGCAAGACCGGCGCGCTTGAGAAGTTTAGGCACCGCAAACACGGGTCCGATTCCCATCTCATCCGGCTCGCAGCCAGCCACGGCGAAGCCACGGAAGATGCCGAGGGGCTTCATGTTCCGGCGCTCGGCTTCCCTGGCCTCCATCAAGATGCACGTGCTGGCGCCATCGGACTGCTGCGACGCGTTTCCTGCGGTAACGAACTTGCCTTCCTTGACGGTCATCCCGCCGCGGTGAACTGGTTTCAGGGCTGCCAAAGACTCATAGGTCGTTTCAGGACGATTGCACTCGTCGCGATCAACGGTGACATTGATCGATTCAATCTCTCCCGTCTCCTTGTTCGGTCGCTTCCAGACCACGTTCATTGGAACGATCTCATCGGAAAATTTGCCCTCGCGCTGCCCGGCCGCCGTACGCTGCTGCGATTCCAGAGCGTAACGATCCTGAGCCTCGCGCGACACGCCATAGCGTTCGGCAACAATCTCGGCCGTCTCGATCATGGGCATCCACAGCGCGGGCTTTTCCGCCAGCAGGCCGGCTTCGGTCACGCACGTGACATTCATGTTGCCCGACAGCTGAACCATCGAGATGGACTCGACGCCCCCGGCGGCAACCACAGTGTCCCCTTCATTGATGATGCGACCAGCGGCAAAGGCGATCGCCTGCAGGCCAGACGAGCAATACCGGTTTACGGTCACGCCGGCCGTGGTGACGGAACAACCCGCCTTGATCGCAGCGTTGCGGGCGATGTTGAAACCTGTTGCGCCTTCGGGCATTCCTGAGCCGAGCACGACATCTTCGACCTCCGCGGCATCGATGCCAGCGCGCTCGATCGCCGCGCGTAGCGCGTGCCCTGCAAACGCGATCGGGTGGGTATTGTTGAAACTACCGCGAACGGACTTCGGCATGCCGGTCCGGGCGGTTGAAACGACGACGACTTCACGCATAGGGCTTTCTCTCAGCTACTTCACGCCCGACCCAAACCCGACTTTCACAGGCGACGCCGCCACACTGAACAACAGTTCAGTGTTTGGAGCAATATGATATTGCCGGGCGCGCGGGAGCTGTTTTGGGACGAAAGCCTTGAGCAACCGATGCGGAATTGCGCTAGCTAGGAGAGACAACTGGCGGACCCAATGACAAAAGCCGTGAAGAAGATACCCAAACCTGCCCTGAAGGGCCGCGATAAGCTCATTCTGGTCGCGATGCAGCTATTTGCAGACCGGGGCTTCGATGGCGTGACCGTCAGAGATATTGCTAAAGCGGCGGATGTCTCGATCGGGCTTATCAATCATCACTTCGCGTCGAAGGAGGGATTGCGGGCCGCTGTCGACGCACACTTTCTTGCCGAAACCTCTAAGGCGATTGCACGGGCGACGAAGACACTTACGACAAATGATCTGGAAGCGGTTGGCGAATATCACCGAACATGGATCAGAGAGTATGACGCGGAATGGCCAAGCTTTGCGGCCTATCTCCGTCGCGCCATTACGGAAAACAATGAGTGGGGTGAGAACCTCTTTCGGGAATACTAC
>CAIMMO010000121.1 GCA_903842595.1 uncultured Alphaproteobacteria bacterium | reverse complement strand
GTGGAAATGGTATTGGGATCGTCGGCCATGGGCTCTCTCCTCGAGCGCCGTGGACAATCCACGCGCTGAAGGAGAAGGGGGCCGTCGACAAAACTACCGGCCTAGCGGCTTAGCCTACCGCGCGAGCGGTTTAGTACGCTCCAACACTTTTGGCCAGGGCTGCATGCCTCAATCCTCGCTCCCAGGCGGCCGCGCGCCCGCCTGCCGGGACTGCGGGCCCAGAGTCTTCACCACATACTTGGCGATGGCGTCGATCTGTTGATTGGTCAGGCCCGCTGCCAGGGACGGCATCTCGCCCTGGCCCTGCGCAATAACGCGAGCGATGTTCGGGTAGTCGGTGCGGTTGCCAAGCGGGGGCGCATTGCCACCCGGCATGCCTGCCCCATTCGGTCCATGGCAGATCGAGCAGGCCTGGTCGAACATCGTCTTGCCAAGCGTTAGCTCCTCCGGCGTCGCTGACACCGCCAGCGCCGCCGCGCGGATCGAAGGCGGCGCGGCCGCCAGAGGAACGCCGCCAGCCGGCGCCGCTCCGGCTTCGCTTGCGCCATCGAGCGTCAGCGCCACCAGCTCGGCCGGGGCGCCGCGTTTCGACACGGCGACGACGACATACTGGCGACCATTCAGCTCGTAGGTCATCGGTGCGCCGGTCACGAGGCTTGGCATCTCCGCCTCCCACACAACCTTGCCATCCCGCTTGTCATAGGCGCGGAACATCGGGCCGCCGGAGCCGCCACCGATATTGCCGGACTCGCCGAGGAACAGCAGCTGCTTGGTGAGAAGCGGCGCCGGGCGCACATCGAACTTGCCCATCGACTTGAAGTCGAGATTGAGCCCCTTCAACGCCGGATGGTTTTTCACGGAGTCATCGGCATCGCCGATCGGAACGCGCCACTTGTGCTTGCCCGAATTCATGTCGGTCGCGACGACGATCGAGTAGGGCGGCTTCATGATCGGCAGCCCCTGCGGGCCGGAGATCGGAGCGCCGCCGCCGCCGCCGTAGTAGTGCATGTTCGTTGTCTTCGGGTCGCCCTTGCGGAGGCCAGCGAACTGCGGTTTCAGGCGCAGCGGCGTGTACATCATGCCGGTGTCGGGATCCCATGATGCGCCGTTCCAGTTCGGACCGCCGCCCGTGCCGGGGAACAGCCATGTGCCCTTGTTGGTCGGCGTGATCTCGGTCGGTGCGGTGTAGAGCTCGCCCTTTGTGTATTGCGACGCGAGCTGTTTGCCCTCCTCGCGAAGCGCAGGCGTGAAGTCGATCAGGTCATCCTCGCTATAGCCTAGCCGCAGAAAGGGCTCCGGCAGGGAGGGGAAGGGCTGGGTCGGCGACGCGCGCTCTCCGGGGATCGGGGATTTCGGGACCTGCCGCTGCTCGATCGGCCAGACCGGCTCGCCGGTCTTGCGGTCAAACACGAAGGTTAGCCCCTGCTTGGTCAGCACCGTCACCGCCTTGATGACTGTGCCGTCCTTCTTCACGTCATGCAGGATCGGCGCGGCGGGCAGGTCATAGTCCCAGATGCCGTGCTTCACGATCTGATAGTACCAGACCAGCTTGCCGGTTTTTGCATCGAGGCAGACGATGGACTCGCCGAACAGTCCGTCACCTGGGCGCTGCCCACCATAGAACTCGTTCGTCGGCGTTTCATGCGGGATGTAGAGATAACCGGTCTCAGGGTCGGCGCTCATCATCGCCCACGCGCCGCCGGCGCCCGTATACAGGTTGCTGCCCTCCAGCCAGGTCTCCGCGCCCACCTGACCCGGCTTTGCGATGGGATCGAACCGCCAGACCTCCTTGCCTGACCGGACATCGTATCCGCGGATATACCCCGGCGCGCTTTCCTTGTTGCGACCGCCACCGACGATGATCTGCGCAACAACGATGTCGCCGACGACAAGCGCCGGGGAGACCGAACTCACATCGGTTACGGGCGTGCCCTCGATCGCGCCTTCGCGCAGGTTTACCGTTCCATTCCTGCCAAAGCCAGCGACCGCCTTGCCCGTCTTCGCATCGACCGCGATCAGTCGTCCGTCGGAGGAGTTGTGGAACAGGCGCTTGTCGACGCCGTCGGTCCAGTAGGCCAGCGATCGCGCCGCGAGTGACGCGCCGCGTCCGCCAATATCGGCAGGCTGGGGTTCGTAAGTCCAGAGCGTCTTGCCCGTCCCGGCGTCGAGCGCTGCCATGCCGTGATTGACCCACGGCATGTAGAGAACGCCATCGTCTAGCAGGGGTGTCGACTTGTAATTGGAGGACGATGCCTCGCCAGAGGTGTCCGCCGTCCAGCGCCATGCAATCTTGAGCCGATCTACCGTCTTCAGGTTGATCTGGCTGAGCGGGGCATAGCGCGTCTGGCCGGCGTCGCCACCCCAGTAGATCCACTCTGTCGCGTCATAAGCCGCCGCGCTCGAGGCGCCGGCTACCGATCCCCCGCCAGGCGTTCCGGGCGGTAGGGCGCAGGCGAACGCCAGCGTCAGGGCGAGAACCGACGCGACCGCGCCGCCCGCAAACTTGCGGTTGAAACTGGACATGCACTCCTCCCGGCGGGCTTGCGCTCACGTGGCGTCGCCCTGATCTGCCCTGAGCTTTAGCGACCGGGCGTCCGGGCGCAATCCATCCGGCCAGGCCATTCACGCATGAGCGCGTTCATTTGCTGCGGCGCCATTCCTGCTTGTCTATCAACAACTTGCGCCCGGGTCCGGCGCAGTCGAGGATGGCGGACGATGGCGTGGGGGCGGGTATTGGTCGCAGCGAGTGCTGCCGCCTTCACGATAGCGAGCGTTTCCGGCCTGACGGAGGTGCCCGGGCGCGGGCCCAAGCCGGTCAATTCCGGACGGCCGGCGCAGGGCGCCTTCCTCGTCGATTTCAGCAAGGGACACGACGACGAGACCCAGCTGCTCGTCGACCTGGACATCGACGCAGAATGGCTGGGTGTTTCCTATCGCGACGAGAATGTGGGATTTGGCCGACAGGGGATGAGCCTGGTGGCCAGGCGAGATCCGACGCCTGTCTCGACCCATTCCAGCGCTGAGTTCCAGTATGTCGGCTTTTACGGCTACGGCCGGTACGAAGCCGTCATTCGCGCCTCGAATGCTAAGGGCGTCGTGACCGCATTTTTCGTCTACACCGGTGAGGACATGGGTGACCCTCACGACGAAATAGACGTCGAGCTGGTCGGGCGGGACTCAGGCAGGCTTCACGTCAACTCCTTTCACCACGGGAAGGGCACAGCGAAGGACATCGACCTCGGGTTCGACACATCGGAGGGCGAGCACCTCTACGCGTTCGAGTGGCTGCCCGATTCCATCACATGGTTTGTCGACGGTGTTCAGGTTCACCGGATCGCTGCGTCCGATACAGAGATTCCGACCACGACCGGCCGCGTCATGGCCAGCGTCTGGGCCGCCAACCGGACGTCCGTGGATTGGGTCGGAGACGCGGAGTTTGACACGACGGTCGCCTTCATCCGTTGCATCTCGCATGTGCCGCTTGGACGCGCCGCGGCTCAATGCAGCGACAGCTTCGCGCCGCCGCTCCCCTAGGAAGCGGGACGCCGCAGCTTGCTGCTGGCCGCCTTCGCAAAGCTGACGATCGTATAGGCGCTCGACTCAAGGTCAGCGGCGAGCAGGCGCAGGAATTCGCCGAAGCGGTGCGACTTCAGCGCCTCGGTTGCAGCAATCAGCTGGTCGACATGGCGAAGCGCACGGCTCCGGCGCGCCAACGCCTGCTGCTGTCCGGCGGTGAGCGTGGCACCATAGCGCCGGACGTAGCGGGCTTCAGCGTCCAGCCAAGCGCGCGTATGCTCAGAGTTCAGGCGGTGTGAGGTCGAGGCCGGGGAGCGTGTGTAGCGATAGCCGGGCTCGGACAAGTACAGCATGCGGGCACCCTGCACGAGCAGTTCTGCCACCAGATAGTAGTCCTCGCTGTTACGGAGCGCGGGATCGTAAATTGCCCGAAACCGATCGAGGCTCGCCCTTCGGATCAGCGGCTTGAGATAGCCAATGCAGTCGCCAGCCTTCATCGGCTGGTTAAAAGCTATCCACGTCTCCAGATCGATATTGCGGTCTGTCGAGAACGCAGGCGACTTCACAAACAGCCCCGAGGACAGCAGACGGCCGGTCGCGTCGACTTCCTTCATGGTGTCGACAACGATGTCGGCGGCGTGTCGTTCTGCGCGGGCGACCAGCCGGGACAGCCTGTCCGGCTCGATCGTGTCGTCGGCGTCCAGGATCGCGATGAATTTGCCGGAAGCTAGGTCGATGGCGCGATTGCGGGCGACGGAAGGGCCGCCATTGCTCGTGAGCCGATCGATGATCACCCGGGGGTCATGCGCAGCAAGCTGCTTTAGAACCGCGAAGGTGCGATCGGGGGATGCGTCGTCCACGACGATGACTTCGATCGTGACGCCCCGGCTCATGAGTGCGGAACGAACTGCGCACTCCACCAGGTCCGCTGCTTTCCACGCGGCGATGATGACGCTGACATCGGGCCGGGTCATGTAACCGCTCCCGTGGCCTTGTCCTGTCGGACCGCGCCCATGAAGAGCAGCAAATGCCCGTCCACGCGCCATCCACGATCTGCGGCGAGCGCAGTGTCATCAGCGCGGCGATTGTCTCGACGCCCATGAAGATCAGCAGGATGTTACGGCCCGAGACGCGCGTCGCTGCATAGATGGCGACGATGGAGGTAAGCGCGAACAGACGGCCCTTGCGGATCGCATCGCTGGCGGACGGCGCCCAGAGCGCGGAAGCGATGCAGAAAAGTGGGATCAACAGCGTCGGCCAGGCCCTGGAGACCGAGGGCATGGTCTGGCGTGCGAACATGATCATGCTGCCGACGAAGTAGGCCGCGGCCAGATATCGAAGCGGCTGCATCCAGTCGAGTTGTAGAGTGGTTGAGGCCACCCAGACGAACAGGACCAGTGCATCCAGCTTGCCAAAATAACTCAGCAGCGATCGCGCGCGGGCGCGCCATACCGGCAGGGGCGCGGCGGTCGGCGGTGGAATATCTGCCATGCCGGGGCTGAAGCCCATCGATAACCGATCCCGCGGTTCTGGTCGGCCCCGGCGTCGCGTGATCACGGGACGGGACCGGCCTTGGCGTTCAGTCAGCAAACGGCGTACCAGAACGGGAGCAGATGCAGGCCGCGTCGCGCCTTGCGCGAACGCCCGCCGTTAACCCTGCCAGCGTCGGATTTGGGACGACATGGCGACATGGCCTTCCAGTCTGGTTTATGGTGAGACAGTGCAGCAGGAGATGCCATGTCCCAGATCACGGTTGCTTGCGTCCAGATGCGGTCCGGAACGGATGTGGTGGAGAATATCCGCGCCGCCGATGCACTGATCCGTGAAGCGGCGCGCGCCGGTGCCGAGCTGATAGCAACGCCAGAGATGACGACGCTGCTTGATCGCGCACGGGGCGCCTCCTGGGAGAAATCGACGCACGAGGCGGGCGATCCAGGTCTGGCACATTTCAGGGCGCTGGCGAGGGAGCTTGGTCGCACGCTGCTGATCGGCTCGCTGGCGATCCGGGCGGACGCCGGCAAATGCGCCAATCGCAGCTACCTCATCCGTCCGGATGGCGAGGTGGCCGCGCGCTACGACAAGATCCACATGTTTGACGTGCAGCTGAACGCTGGCAACATCTATCGCGAGTCCGATAGCTATGCAGCTGGCGGGGCAGCCATCGTCGCCGATCTTCCGGCGGCGAAGCTCGGCATGTCGGTCTGCTATGATGTGCGCTTCCCTGAGCTGTTCCGGCAGCTCGCCATGGCGGGCGCCCAGATCATCGCCGTGCCGGCCGCATTCACGCGCATCACCGGCGAGGCACACTGGCATATTCTGCTGCGCGCCCGCGCGATCGAGACGGGGTGCTTCGTCATTGCGCCCGCGCAGGCGGGCAAACACCAGGATGGCCGCGAGACCTATGGGCATTCGTTGATAATAGATCCATGGGGCGAGATACTTGCAGAGGGCGGAACCGAACCCGGCGTGATCTCCGCGACGCTCGATCTTGCAAAGGTCGATGAGGTGCGCGGCAAGATACCGTCGCTTAGCCATGTTCGGCCGTTCCGCGCGCCCGCATGAATTCGATCTATGCATCGCTCGGAGACACGATATTCGATGTCATGTCAGGTCTCGCGCGCGAGACGGGCGCGGTCAATCTTGGGCAGGGTTTCACGGAATGGGATGGGCCCGAAGACGTTCGCCGCCGTGCGGCCGATGCGCTGATCACCGGGCCGAACCAGTATCCACCGATGCGCGGCCTGCCTGAGTTGCGCGAGGCAGTGGCCGAACACTACGGACGGCTGCAGGGCGTGGCCGTCGACTGGCAGAGCGAAGTGACGATCACATCCGGCGCGACCGAGGCTTTGGCTGCAGCGCTGCTCGCCGTGCTTTCGCCGGGCGACCAGGTCGTGCTGTGCGAGCCGATGTATGACAGCTATCTGCCAATGCTGCGCCGGGCCGGGGCCACGGCGCGCATCGTCAGGCTTCAGCCGCCTGACTGGCGGATTAATCGGCAGGCATTGGCCGCGGCTTTCACTGACAAGACCCGAGCCGTTTTGCTGAACACGCCGCTCAATCCGTCGTCCAGCCTGATCGCCGCGGACGACCTCGCGCTGATCGCCGAGCAGTGCGTGAAGCATGATTGCGTCGCCATCTCCGACGAGGTTTGGGAACATAGTGTGTTCGATGGCGCGCACCACATCTCCATGCTGTCCGTGCCCGGCATGCGCGAGCGGACCATCAAGATCGGCTCTGCTGGCAAGATATTCGAGATGACCGGCTGGAAGGTCGGCTTTGCCTGCGCCGCGCCGCCCCTGACACGGGCGTTTGCCAGGGCGCATCAATTTCTGACCTTCACCACGCCGCCCAATCTCCAGGAGGCTGTTGCCTTCGGACTCGGCAAGCCCGCCACGCATTTCGACGCGATGCGCCAGAAGCTTGCGCGCGCGAGGGACAGGCTGGCCCAGGCGCTAGCGCACGAAGGCTTCGTGACCCTGCCGGCTGCGGGCACGTACTTCATGGCGATCGACCTTGCCAACTCCGGCATCAACCTTAGTGACACGACGTTTGCGACCCGCGCCGTCAAAGAGGCGGGTGTTGCGACGATCCCGTTTTCTGCATTCTACGAAACGCCGCCGGACAGCGCCCTGGTGCGGCTGTGCTTTGCGAAGTCGGACGACACGCTGGACAGGGGCGTAGATGCCCTGGCCAAGGCGCGGCGCTTGCTGACCTGAGCCAGAAAGTGCTTGCGCTTCCCGCGCGGCTCGCTTCGATGCTCACGAGGGAGAGTGGCATGGCATCAATCAGGATCACCGCGCGGTTGATCGCGAAGGGCGAGCGGGCGTTCGGGCCCGGAAAGGCCGACCTGCTGGAGCGGATCGCGGCGGAGGGTTCCATCTCGAAAGCCGCCAAGTCGATGGAGATGAGCTATTCGCGGGCATGGCAGCTCGTCGATGCAATGAACCAGTCCTTCCGGCAGCCGCTTGTCGAATCCACCGCAGGCGGCAGGAAGGGTGGCGGCGCCGTGCTGACCTGCATGGGCGAGGAAGTGCTGGCCCTGTTCCGGTGCATGGAGGGCAAGCTGAAGGCCGAGGCTGATGGATTTTTCGCCGAGTTCGAGAAGCGACTGAAATAGCGTGCTTGCGAAGGTGTGCGCAGCACCCCATTGAATCTTGGGAAGCGGAGGCGTGATGGCGACCGAAGCAGGCGGAATGGATCTCGGGCACACTGTCGCCCTGCTTGCGGTCGGCGTCGTCGCCGTGCCGATATTCCGGAAACTCGGGCTTGGCGCAGTGCTCGGCTATCTCGCGGCCGGCGTGGCCGTGGGGCCGTTTGGATTCAAGCTGTTCGCTGATTCGGAAGCGATCATCCACGTCGCCGAACTCGGCGTGGTCATGTTCCTGTTCCTGATAGGACTTGACATGCGCCCGGCCAAGCTGTGGGCGATGCGGCGGGACATTTTCGGGCTCGGGGTCGTCCAGGTTCTGGCTTGCGGTGCGCTGCTGTCAGGCGCCGGGATTGCCTATGGCCTGCCGCCGGCCGCCGCAGTGATCGGTGCGATGGGCTTCGTGCTGTCGTCAACGGCGGTCATCATGAAGATGTTGGACGATCGCGGCGAGACGGCCTTGCCCAGCGGCCAGCGCTCGGTTGCGATCCTGCTCCTCGAAGACCTCGCCATCATCCCGCTGCTTGCTCTGGTTGCGCTCCTTGCTGCGTTGTTGCCCACCGCGACTGCGGTTGAGGCGACGCAACCGTGGTGGCAGGCGCTGCTTATCGCGGTCGGCGCGGTGGGTGTCGTGTTCGCTGCGGGCAAGTGGCTGATGAACCCGATCTTCAGCGTGCTGGCCGCATCCGGCGCACGCGAGGTGATGACGGCGGCCGCGCTGCTGGTCGTGCTGGGCGCCGCCGTGTTCATGGACTGGGCCGGCCTGTCGATGGGCATGGGCGCCTTCCTGGCGGGTGTACTGTTGTCCGAGTCCACATTCAGGCACCAGCTGGAGGCCGACGTCGAACCCTTCCGGGGCATCCTGCTTGGGCTGTTCTTCCTCGGCGTCGGCATGTCGCTGGATTTGCTGTTGGTTTGGAATCAATGGCCAGTGATCATCGGCGGTGCGCTCGTGTTTATGCTGGTGAAGTCGATTGGCATCTACACGGTCGCGCGGATCTTCAGGGCGAAGCACCGCGAGGCGTTGCGGCGCGCCGTGCTTTTCGCGCAGGGCGGTGAGTTCGCTTTCGTACTCTACTCCGAGGCCCTCCGCGCCGGCGTGCTCGAAGGCGAGATCACAGCGAGCATGACGGCGATCGTGATCCTGTCGATGGCGTTGACGCCCCTCGCAGCAATCCTGCTGGAGCGGCTCCTGCCAGCGGAGAAGCAGTCCATGGAGGGCATCGAGAGCGCGAGCGATCTGCACGGCCGTGTTCTGTTCGTTGGCTTCGGCAGGTTTGCACAGGTCGTGTCTCAACCCCTGCTGGCCAAGGGTATCGACGTGTCGATCATCGAGATCGACGTGGAGATGATCCGCGCCGCGGGACAGTTCGGCTTCAAGGTCTATTACGGCGACGGAACACGGCTTGATGTGCTGCGGGCGTCAGGAGCGGAGCGGGCGGAGGCAATTCTGGTCTGTGTCGACAAGCAGGAAGCTGCCGACAAGATCGTCGAGCTGGCGAAATCGGAATTCCCGCACGCCAAGCTATATGTGCGCGCCTTCGACCGCGGACATGCGCTTCGGTTGATCAGTGCCGGTGTCGACTACCAGTTGCGTGAAGTACTGGAGTCTGCGTTCGTGTTTGGGCGGAAGGTTCTGGTCGATCTCGGCGTCGAGGAAGACGAGGCCGACGAAATCCTCCGTGACGTACGGCAGCGTGATGAACAGCGCCTGGAGATGCAGATAGCGGGCGGCCTGCGCGCCGGCCTGTCGCTGATGCGGGGAAACATCGCCACGACCCAACCGGCCCCGCTGATCGTCCCCCGCCGCGAAGGCGAAGCGCTGAACAAGGAAGCCGCCGAAGCCATCGGCGATCGCGATTAGGCTCGCGGGCGGCTTGACCCGTTGCGGGATGGGCGGCATCGGGGGTGGATGGCGACGTCTTCGGCACTGGTGTTGTTTTCTGGCGGGCAGGATTCCGCCGTCTGCCTGGCATGGGCGCTGGCGCGCTATGAGCGCGTCGAGACAGTGGCTTTCGACTACCGGCAGCGGCATCGGGTTGAGCTGGATTGCCGAGGCGTGTTCCTTTCGAAGCTGCGCGAGCAATTTCCTGCCTGGGAGGCGAAGCTCGGCGAGGATCGCGTCCTCGATCTCGGCGTGCTGGGCGAGGTGTCTGATACCGCCCTGACGCGGGAGCAGGCGATCGGATTTGCCGAGAGCGGCTTGCCGTCGACCTTCGTACCGGGGCGCAACCTCGTGTTCCTGACATTTGCCGGAGCGATGGCTTATCGGCGCGGTCTGAATGTGCTGGTCGGCGGCATGTGCGAGACGGACTATTCCGGCTATCCTGATTGCCGACGCGCGACGATGGATGCAATGGCGAAGGCGATGACGCTAGGCATGGATCGTTCGATGCCTGTCGAGACGCCGCTAATGTCTCTCGACAAGGCGCAGACTTGGGCGTTGGCCGATGACCTGGGTGGCGGTGCGCTGGTCGGCCTGATCGTGGAAGAGACCCACACCTGCTATCTTGGCGACCGTTCGCAACGACACGACTGGGGCTATGGTTGTGGGACGTGCCCGGCCTGCGATCTTCGCGCGAAGGGTTGGGCGAAGTGGCGGGCAGGGCGATGACCTACTCGGTCAAGGAATGCTTCTACACGCTGCAAGGCGAGGGTGCGCAATCGGGCCGAGCGGCGGTGTTCCTGCGCTTTGCCGGATGCAACCTCTGGAGCGGGCTGGAGCGTGACCGCGCAAGCGCCCTGTGCAAATTCTGCGATACTGACTTTGTCGGCGTCGACGGCGATGGTGGTGGCAAGTTCACCTCACCCGACGCTATGGCGGCGCATGTCGCCGCGAAGTGGGGCGGGGCGAGCGGCAAGCCCTATGTAGTGTGCACTGGCGGCGAGCCATTGCTGCAGTTGGACGAAGTCCTGATCGCGGCATTGCATGCACGTGGCTTCGAAGTGGCGGTCGAGACAAATGGCACGATCGCGGCCCCGTCTTCGCTCGACTGGGTTTGCGTCTCGCCCAAGTCGACCGCGCGGCTGGAGCAGGTGACAGGGGACGAACTGAAGCTCGTCTATCCGCAAACTGATGCGCTGCCGGAAAAGTTCTCGGCGCTCGGCTTTCGGAATTTCTTCCTGCAACCAATGGACGGTCCCCGGCGCGATGAGAACACGGCCGCATGCATCGCTTACTGTCTCGCGCATCCCCAGTGGCGGCTGAGCCTGCAGACGCACAAGGTGACGGGGATTCCCTGAACCAAAAGCGCCGCCCCATCCGGAGCGGCGCTTTCGCGTCGGTAGACAGGGTAAACTAGGACAGCTTGTCCGCAAAGCGGCGTGAGAACCGATCGAAGGCGGTGCGCGCGTCGGTCCATGTGGTGGAGCCGACCGTGTTGGAGAGGTCGCTCTCATACCAGCCGTAGTCCAGCGTGCCGATCTCCTTGCCAGCCGCGTCGTACGCGACCCCCGTAACGCGGGCGCCGCCGAGGCTGATAGAGCGCATACCATCGAGGCCAGGCTTGCTGGAGACCTGCTCGAATGTGGGCCGGTTGGGCTTGGCGTCTTCGATGGTCACAACGACGCGCTGGGCGTGGATACCGCGGCTCACGAAGATGCTCCGTACTTTGTTGGTAAGGGCATCTGTGAGGACCCGGGTCTCGCGGACGCCGATGTCGTCGTCGAGCTTCCTCTGGAATTCAGGCGAAACCCTTGCTTCGACTGTGACGGCCGCGGCTGGCATCGCCAGGAGAATGGCGGCGAAGGCGGACGCGGCGAGAGTGGCGATACGCATGTTCTGCTCCCTGTAGTCCTGTAGCCTTTACAGCCTGGGTTCTTCCCAGGTCAGCGCCGTGTGCACGGCGCGGCGAGAGTAAATGACCAGACCCAATATGAAAGTGGGATGAACAGCAGCGCTATTGAAGGGGCGCTATTGCGGTTTCGAGGCTTGCTGCTGTTTGCGCAGTTCCTCGTTGTCTTTCTTCAGCTGGTCGATCTCCTGCTGCTGGCGTTCATCTTCGTCAGTTGTCACGAGGTCGACTGCCGCACCGCCGACTGCGCCGACCGCAGCTCCTGTCACCCCGATCGCAACTCCGGCGACATCGGCCACCAGACAGCCCTGCAGCAGAGGTGCTGAGGCCAGAAGCGTCGCGACAAATATGGATTTTCTCATGGAGTCGATTCCCCTGCAGGCCCGGCCTGACACCAGGCTAGCCCAGGCAAGGCAAGAGGAGAATGGCGGAGGACAGGATCAGCCCGTCAAAGCGTATCGGTGAGCACGATCTCGGCGGGCCCCTCGACCGCACGGAAGACGATACGGGTCGAACCGGTGACCGCCACGCCATCGCGAGCCGCGGCGTGATTGCCTTCAACCTCGATCGCGCCGGTCGCGGCCACGGCGTAGACATGTCGTTCCGGCGTTGTTTCCCAGGCGATTTCCTGGCCTGCCTCAAGCGTCACGCCTGCGACACGAGCGTCGGCCTGAATGCCAAGCGCGCCTTCATCGCCCTTGCCGGACGCAAGAATGGACCAGGCGCCGGTGCGATTCGATTTCGGGAACTGCCTCGCCCCCCAGCTCGGTTTCTGGCCGTGACGGTCAGGCTCGATCCAGATCTGGAAGATCGTGGTGATCTCGTCTTCGAGATTGTACTCTGCATGGCGCACGCCGGTCCCCGCCGACATGACCTGAACGTCGCCCGCGGCAGTGCGGCCCTTGTTGCCCATTGAATCCTGGTGGGTGATGGCGCCCGTGCGGACGTACGTGATGATCTCCATGTCGCGGTGCGGGTGCGGTGGGAAGCCGGACTTGGGTGCGATCATGTCGTCATTCCAGACCCGAAGCTTGCCCCAGCTCATGCGCTTGGGGTCGTAGTATTCCGCGAACGAAAAGTGGTGGTGCGCGTCGAGCCAGCCATGGTTGGCGCCGCCAAGGGTCGAGAAAGGGCGGACTTCGATCATTTGCGAACTCCAAAATCGCTGCGCTGGCGGTAATTAGTTGCAAATGCAACGAAGCTCAAGGGCCCGTTTCGACCAGTTTTTGGGCCGGGTGAACGTCAACAGAAATTAGGAATTGGGCAATTCCTAACTTTCGCAGGAATGGCTGAATTCCTAATGCGCGTAAGGAATAGGGGTAGTCGCAACGACCCTGAACGCGGGGCGCGAAAAAGCCCCCGGCGGTGGGCCGGGGGCTCTGGATCGTTTGGGCGGTTTGCCTAGCGGAGCGGCGAGTAGTCTGTCGGGGTCAGCTGGACCGAGACCACGCCGCCCGGATTCTTTAGCAGCGGGCCGTCCACCTGGCTTTCAGCGGAGACTTTCTTCCACTCCTCGTCGGCACCGAAGGCCTGCCACATCGTGGTGCGGGCTGCGGGTGTCGGGTAGGCCATAAGGTACATCATCTTGTCGGTTTGTGCCGGTTGGTCGGCGACCGGGCGCCAATAGAGATAGTTCGTCATGCCGATCCGTGAGAATATGCGCATCGTGTGATCGCGGAAGCGGGCATGGATGTTCTCGAGCTTGCCCGGGTTGGCGGTGTAGGTGCGATACTCGAAATGGCGCGCCACGGGGGACGGCGTGAGGTTCAGCTTCGGCGAGTACTCCGCCGGGCTGAGGAAGATGTTCTGGATGCCGCCCGGCGCCGTTAGCGATCCGTCCTTCTGGCTCTCCGCATAGACCTTCTGCCACTCCGGATCCTGCGCGAAAGCGGACCAGGCGGAGTCACGCGTGGCGCGGTCCTTGTAGCCCATGATGTAGAATAGGCGGTCATCGGTCGGCGCGCCCGGCGCGGTGTAGACGTGGAAGAAACCAACCGGCGTCATGCCATGCTTCTTGAACAGGCCGATCGTGTGGTCGCGGAAGCGCGCGTCGAGCTCCGCCTTCTTGCCAGGAGCGGCGGTGTAGATCCGCATCTCATAGAGCCCGATGGCGGGCTGCTGCGGCTCGCCCATCATGTTCCCTACGCTGGCACAGGCGGAGGCGAATAGCGCTGACGCAGCTGCGAGCGCGACGGTGGCGCGTCGGAAGAGGCTTGAGCGGGGACGGTGTGCAGCGAGCGTGGTCATTTTTCCTGCCTGACGGTTTCAGCCGGTTTCTCCGGCTTCCACCCTGAATTAGCGCAGGAGTGGTCGGAGCAACAGGGCGTGCACGCACTCGTCAGTGGGCGAGTTCACCCGAAGGCAAACGCATCCATCCTGAGGATGCCGTAGGTCGTGCTCTTGTGCAGGTGCGAAATGCGGCCGGCACCTGCGCCAAGCGCTACGTAAAGCGGCAGAAGATGTTCTTCGGTCGGGTGGTTGTGGGCGGCTTCCGGGGCTCGCGTGCGGTAGTTCAGAAGGTCATCGAGGCGCCCTTCGAGCAGGGCCAGCGCCATCCAGTCAGCGAACCTTCGCACCCAGTCCTGTTCGGGCGCATCGATGAGCCCGCCAGATACGCGGAAGCTCGCCAAATCATGCGTAAAGCTGCCCGAGCCGAAGATCAGCACCCCTTCATCGCGCAGCGGCGCAAGCAGCTGGCCAAGCTGGCAATGGTGCTGGGGGCCGAGGCGGGTCTGCACCGAAAGCTGCAGTACGGGAACGTCCGCATCCGGCCAGGCCACTAGCAGCGGCACCCATGCGCCATGGTCGAGGCCACGGCGGGTATCGATTTCGGTGGGCAGGCCGCCGCCCGTCAGCAGCTCGGCAACGCGGCTAGCGAGCGCCTGAGCGGGCGGGGCGGGGTATTGAAGGTCGAACAGGGCCTCCGGGAAGCCGCCAAAATCATGGATGGTCTCGTTGTGCGCGGGCGCGTTCACGGCCGGCCGCAGCCGCTCCCAATGGGCGGATACGACAAGGATCGCCTTAGGCGGCTCGGGCAGGAGCTGGGGCAACCCAACGAGAAAATTGCGCGCGGGTGCCGGCTCCATAGCGAGCATGGGAGAGCCGTGCGAAATGAAAACTGCTGGCAACATGTATCTCAACGTGGATATTGTTGCACTTGCACACAAGTGGTCTGCCCGCGTTGACGAATTGCGAGGGATGTCTGCCGCAGTCTGGGCCTTGGGTGGGCGTCGGCCAAGGATCGGGGATGCTCGGAATTCTGTTTGCTGCAGTGCTTCTAGCTGGTTGCGATGGCGCCCGCGAGCCCGTGGTTGAGCCTGCGGCTGCGGTCGATCCCGACCGCGTCGAGGCGGAGAAGGCGTGCGCTGTGATCACAGGATATCGTCAGAGCGGGTCGGACGAGTTGCTGGCAGAGGAATTCAAGGCTTGCGTGGGTGCGGTGGCAGAGCAGGGAGCGCCCGAATTGCGCGGGCGCTCCGAGGACCCCGCCTAGCTCTCCATGTCCTTCCTGATCGTCAGAATGGTGAGCGCGAATGCGATCCAGCTGAGGATGTGGATCGAGGTCGACCAGTATATCGTGTTGCGCAGGCCCTCGACCTGGTTGGCAAAACAGGTCGCGAACTGCGGCGCGTCCGGCGCAACTGACTTGCAGGTGGCGACGTCGAGCCCGGTGCCCGCTTGCGTGTGATGCCAGTTGGCGAAGGCGTCGCTCGCAATACCGAACAGCGTCGGGCCGGCACCGAGACCGATCATGTTGACTACGAACAGCAGGATCGCGGCAGCGGTCGCGCGCATGGCCGGTGGCACGAGTCCCGGCACGCCGCCGTAGACGGGGCCATACCAGATCGCGACGCCGATATTCGGGATGATCATCAGGATCATCGCGAGCACCATGTCGTCCATCTGCGCGACGTACCAGAAGGCGGGCAGGCCGATGAAGGGGAAGATCAGCGGCAGGGTCGCGAACTGGCGCAGGTCCTTCGCGCCATACTTGTCGCACCACCAGCCGCCGATCCAGGAACCGATGACGCCGCCAATGCCGGCCGAGAAACCAAGGCCCAGGCCGAGATAGGACGTGCCCGCATTGTTTCCACCGATGCCGTAGAACGCCGCAGCGTCTGCGAGGCCCTGCGGCTGTGTGTAGAGAAAATACCCCGCAAGGAAGAAGGAGTGCGAATAGGAAACAGTCGCGGCGAACGCGGCGCCCAGCGCAAAGAACCAGAAAGTCGGCTTCTTGCTCAGCACCTTCAGCGCGACTTTGGTTGGAATGGTGGCAGCGGCTCTGGCGGCGGCTTGAGCCGCGATGAGATTTGACCCGCGGCGCGGTTCAAGCAGCGTCATCGCTGACACCACGGCGAGGATCAGGCCCGGCGCGCCAGCGACGAAAAAGGCGGTACGCCAGCCCCAGTTGGCTGCGATGATGCCGCCGAGGGCCATGCCCAGAAGCGAGCCGATGGAAATGCCCATCGAGTAAATCGCCAGCGCACGCGCACGCGATTCCTTCGGGAAGTAGTCTGTCAGCAGAGAGTGTGCCGTCGGCGTGCAGCCCGCTTCACCAACGCCGACGCCTGCGCGGCTGATCGCCAGCATGAGGAAGTTCTGTGCGAATCCGGCCAGCACGGTGAATCCGCTCCACACGGCAAGCGAGGCGGTCATGATGAAGGGCCGGTCGCCCCGATCCGCCCAGCGTGCGATCGGAATGCCGAGGGTTGTGTAGAGTATCGCAAACCATAGCCCGGCCATCGCGCCGACTTCGCTGTCGGAAAGATTGAGGTCGCGCTTGATGTCGGGGATCAGGATGGTGACGATCTGACGGTCCAGGAAGTTGACAGTGTAGATCGCAACAAGAAGTCCAAGCGCATAACGGCGATAGGGCACAGGCATCGGCGAGGACAAGGGCGGTGCGGTAGCCGAAGCCGCTGGGGTGCTCGTCATCAACGTCCCTCCCGCCAACGCTCCAGGGCGCCGTTGCGGCGAGTATGCAGCACGCATCAGGTATGCCAAGCCGTTTCCTCCTAGCAACATCGCCAGTGTGGCTCGATGCGAATTGCGACTGCATCGTGATCGGCCTTCTTGCGGCTTTCGGTTGACGATCGATGTGACGGGCGTAGCGTTCGCTGGTCCGCGGAGCTCAAGCGGCTCCAGTGACGCGACATGGCATTACGTGAGCGGCACGCCCCGAACGAAGCCCGTTTGTAGCGCTGCTCCAGCGGACGTGGTGAAATACGAGGAGAGACGCATGGAGGCTCCACCTGCTTAGCAACCGGGGCTCCACCGCATTGGCGGAGCCCCGGCTCGATCGAAAGCGCACCTGGCCAGGACGTTTCGAGCCGTCATCAGCAAAATCACAATTCTGGACGACATATGCAGGCCTTCAACAGCCTGCTTGAACAGCCGCTCTCTTGAGCGACAAAGGCGAATGCCAGGCGGGCCTCGTGTCTATCGGACGCGGGGCTCTTCGCTATGTAAGGTTGGAACAATCGGCGCTAGTCATTTTCGTTCGGCTGATCGAAAGTGCGAGCGAAGCGCTTTCAGGACATATCCCATGCTCACCGTTCACCACCTCAACGAGTCACGCTCGCAGCGCATTCTGTGGCTGCTGGAGGAGTTGGAGCATCCCTATGAGCTGAAGATCTACCAGCGCGATGCGCAGACGCGACTGGCCCCGCCGGAGCTGAGGGCGGTCAGCCCGTTGGGCAAGAGCCCGGTCATCACCGAGGGCGATGTCACCATAATCGAGACCGGTGCGATCATCGACTACATCATCAGGCATCATGGCCGCGGGGCCATGCAGCCGGCTGTATCGACGCCCGCCTACGACAGCTACGTCCAGTGGCTCCACTATGGCGAAGGCTCGGCGATGTTGCCGCTGATGCTCCGGCTCTATGTGGGACGCCTCAAGGAGGCCGCAGCACCGCTCGAGCCGCGGATTTCCAGCGAGACCGCGAACCACCTTAGCTTCATCGAGGGGCATCTCGTCGGCCGCCAGTTCTTCGTCGGCGACAGTCTGACGGGCGCGGATGTGCAGATGAGCTTCGTCGCCGAAGTGGCGCGGGCGCAAGGCGCGCTACCGTCCTATCCGAACTTCAACGCGTGGCTCGACCGCATTCATGCTCGCCCGGCATGGAAACGCGCCCTTGCGAAGGGCGGCGAGTACGCGCTGGGCCGCTGATTACTGTGGTGCTGCCATATGCTTGCGGACTTCAGCGACGCCGCGGATCACCGACTTGATGCCGTCGTCGGGCGTGGCAGAAAGCGGCCCACGATACGCCTCGATGTTGAGATCTGGCCCCACGAGAAGGTAGGCCGGCGATGTCGGCGGTGCGAGCGTGCTGAGAAGCATGCCGCTGTCTTGCATCATTGGCCAGGGCGGCGCGGGCTGCGGCGCGGTTCCTGCGGCGTGGATGACCAGAACATCGAGAACGGGATCCTGGTCTGCTGCTGAACTCAACGCCGCCGTGAAGCTGGCTTCGTCAGCAGGCGGCGGGCTGGACCACAGCCCGAGGATCGTCCAGCGACCACGCAAAGAGTCAGCGTCGAAGGCTGATCCGTCGGCTTTCGCGCCCGCCATTGTAGTAAGCGGTGTGTTGATCTTCGCGTAAGCTGTCTGGTCAATTTCCCACCCGTCGATCGCAGGGGACGGAATTGGCGCGGCGACGATGGATGTTTCTGGCGTCACGGCAGCAGCGCCAGGTTCAGGTTGACCGCAGGAGGCCACTGCGAGTCCGGCTATCGCGAGGATCATCGAGCGCATGACTACTCTCCTGTTCAGAGGCTCGATGGAAAATCAGGCAGATGAATGGCACAAGACCGAATGCAAAACGGCCCGATGCTTCCACCGGGCCGTCTTCGATTCGATCGTCCGTCAAACTCAGTTGAAGATTTCGAACAGTCCTGCTGCGCCCTGGCCGCCTCCGATGCACATCGTCACGACGCCGTACTTCGCCTTGCGACGCTTGCCCTCGAGGAGGAGATGGCCTGCGCAACGGGCGCCGGTCACGCCGTACGGGTGGCCGATCGAGATCGAGCCGCCGTTGACGTTGTACTTGGCCGGATCGATCCCGAGCTTGTCGCGAGAATAGAGGCACTGCGACGCAAACGCCTCGTTTAGCTCCCAGAGGTCGATGTCATCGACTTTCAGGCCATGACGCGCGAGCAGACGCGGAACTGCGAACACCGGGCCAATGCCCATCTCGTCAGGCTCGCAGCCGGCGACGGCAAAGCCGCGGAAGGCGCCGAGCGGGGAGAGACCGCGCCGGGCGGCTTCCTTCGCTTCCATCAGCACAAGCGCTGCGCCACCGTCCGAAAACTGCGAGGCGTTGCCGGCGGTGACGTACTTACCTTCCTGGATCTTCTGGCCGCCCTTGAAGACGGGCGGAAGTTTCTGGAGATCAGCGAGCGTCGTCTGCGGACGGTTGCAATCGTCACGCGTGACCTCGCCGTCCTGGATGGTGACTTCGCCCGTCTCCTTGTTGGTGACGGCGTATTTGGTCTTCATCGGGACGATCTCGTCCTTGTAGAGACCAGCGGCCTGCGCGGCGGCCGTGCGCTGCTGCGACTGCAGGGCGTACTCGTCCTGGGATTCGCGGCTCACGCCGTAGCGCTCGGCGACGATTTCGGCAGTCTCGATCATCGTCATGTAGATGGCGGGGATCTTCGCGAGCAGTTTTTCATCCAGTGCGCGATTGCGGCCATCCGGGGCGGCCGGAGCACGGGGTCCGAACTGCACCAGCGATATCGACTCGACGCCGCCGCCGACCATGATGTCCGCGCCGTCGTGGATCTGGTGAGCGGCAAGGGCGATGGCGTTGAGGCCCGAGGAGCAGAAGCGGTTGATCGTCCCGCCGGCCACGGACACCGGCATGTCGGCCCAGAGGGCAGCCTGACGTGCGATGTTGCCGCCTGTTGCGCCTTCAGGGTTGGCGCAGCCGAGATAGACATCTTCCACTTCCTTGGGGTCGAGCTTGGCGCGTTCGACGGCATGCTTGATCGCATGCCCGCCAAGCGCCGCACCGTGGGTCATGTTGAACCCGCCTCGAACCGATTTCGCGAGCCCCGTCCGGGCCGTCGAAACGATCACTGCCTCACGCATCAAAAAATCCTCCGTCCGTGCCTGTTTGGCGCTAGCTTAAGCGACAGATTTTGCCGGATTGCAACAAGACGCGCCCGGCTGTCTGAAGCGGCTGGGCGCGAGTTGTCGCGGGAAGGTGGCCCGGAGCGGTGTCAGGCGCCTTCCTTGGGTGTCGGGCGCAAGTTCACGGACCTTTTTGAGCTGGGTCCCGAGCGAGATCGTGGCAGTGGACACGCCAGTCTATCGGGCGCGCGTCGATGGACTGGAAGATCGAAAAACACGCGCAGAACGAGATGCACGTCACCAGCAGGCCTAGATTGTCCTGCAGCACGCGCCAGAACACGCAATCGACTATTTCCCACCAGTGAAACAGTTGAATAACGGTGGGAGGTGCCGCCTCATGACGGGTCTTCATGGCAGCGGAAACGCCGCGGTGCTTTCCGAGGTACCGTCAAGGTTTGTCGCGGCGTGCCGGGTTACGTAGTCTCTGCGCATGACGCCTGATCTGATTCACCTCAAGGGTCGTGTCCTGCCTTCCTCGGCGGCGGCGCAAGCGCGCAAGCGCGGCTACCGCCAGGATGTACCGATTGCGGGTGACAGCGCCCTGGCAAGCGAGCCTTGCGTCGAGGCGACAGGGTTCGGGCTGGCGGGGGTCAACCACTACAACATGCCCTTCAACCCTCCCTACCATGAGCGGATCCCGGGCTCGATCGCAGGTCTCTTCATCCGCCAGTCCGTGGGCGAGAAGCTGCTTGCGTTGAATGCGCGCCTCGCAAGCGCAGGGCTAGAAGTATACCTGTTCGATGCATGGCGTCCGCAGGCTGTGCAGCGCCACTTTCATGACGTCTGGTTTCCGGCCTGGCTCCGTCAGCGTGCGCCGCATCTCGACGGGCAGGAGCTTGTCGATGAGGTGGAGAAATACTGGGCCGCGCCAAGCGCCGGCGGTGCATCGCCATCGCCGCATTCAACCGGAGGCGCCGTCGACCTCACCCTTCGCTTCAGGGCCACCGGCCAGCCGCTCTTCATGGGCGGCCTGTTCGATGATGTGACTGAGGATGCGTGGACAGATGCCTTTGAGCAGAAGCCGATTGGGTCGATGTCGGATGAAGAGGCGCGCGCCAACCGCCGGATTCTCTACTGGGTGATGGCCGAGGCGGGCTTCGCCAACAATCCGACCGAGTGGTGGCACTATTCCTGGGGCGACCAGATGTGGGCCAAGCTGCGCGGCGAGCCTGCCGCGCTCTATGGCGCCTGTGACCCCACGGATTCCGCTGAGAACTCGCAGCCTTAAGACCCCGGCAACCTTAGCCGGGCACTATCAGCTTCATGTCGATTGCGGGGTCCGGATGCTGAACGCGTTCATCAACGAGTTGTCGAAGACCGCCGGTCTGACGCACGCGAAGGCCGAGGCCGCCATCGGCATCGTGCTGAATGCTGCCGAACGACAGGGCGCTCCCATCGCAGCTGAATTCTTCGCGCGCATTCCCGGCGCTCGCACCCTGGCCGCAACCATGGGTAGCCAGATCGGCGCGCCCACCGGCGTGGTGGCCCGCCTCATCGAGCGTACACCGGGTGGCCGTATGGCCGTTGTCGAGCGCCTCATGGCCGACCTGCATTCGGTCGGGCTTGGTCCCTACGAAATCGGCCGGCTGTTTCCGGCGATCGGCAAGTGTTCTCAATCCGCGTTCGGTGTTTCCGGTGTCGGCCACTTGGGCGACATTTTCGGCGCACCGAACGCTCCAGCCAGTGCAGTGCGTAGCGTAGCTTGATCTCCTTGTAGCGTACCAACCTGGCGGGTGGTCCTGTGGGGCCGCCCGTTTTGGCTTGAGCTCTTAAGAATCAACGACGTAAGCCCGCTCACTGGGCCGTGAGTCGAGAAACAGAGAAAAGTCGCGGGCCGCTGGAACTGCTTTTGGCAGACCGCGTTTTCCAATTGTGCTTCCCGGCGGTGGCGGTCTTGTCCGTCTCCCCCCAGACCCCCCGAGACCACTCCGTCGGGAAGTCGCTTCCTCCGCCCTCTGCGCAGTGAACCGCCCGCTTCACAGCGGCCGTTTCTGTATCTAGGCCTGCGTGATGGCCAGTGAAGATCAATCCCTTTCAACGCTATCACCCGACCGTCTCGGCGGGCCCGGTGCTCCTGATCCTCAGAAATGTTCGGCACATGCAATGGCTGCGCTGGGCGAGGCAGCCGGGACAGACATGCGGTTGGCCTCCCTGTCGCTGGATGTGACGTCTCAGGAACTTGGGCATCGCGACGTATGCTGCACGCTCCGTGTGGACAAGCGCGCGCGATCCATCGTGTTCGCGTCGATCGAGGCCCGGTCGGGCGGTCGGCTGGTCTATTCCGCGCAGGGCCTGTTCAGCCGCGCTGCCTAGATCGGGCCATCCCGCAACGGCAGAAGGTCGGAAAACGCTGCGTCCCGCTTCTCCGCCTTTGCGACGAATGCCTCGCGCATATGCGCGCCCGAAAGCATCGCGGCATTCCACACGCCGATATAGTCCAGCCCGTCCGCAATCGTGTGATCGCGCGCGTAGTTGATCATCGCCTTGGAGCCGGTGACGGCGAGCGGGTTCTTGGCGGCAATCTCGCGGGCCAGTGCCATCGCGTGATCGAGCATCGCCTCCTGCGTGTCGAACACTTCGTTGACCAGCCCAAGGTCGCGCGCGCGCGTCGCGGGTAGCCGCTCGCCCGTGTAGGAAATCTGGCGTACCCAGCCCTCAGGCAGAAGCTTGCACAGGCGAGGGAAGGTGCCGACGTCAGCTGTCATGCCGATATTGATTTCCTGGATGCAGAAGAACGCATCCTTCGTCGCCAGCCGGATATCGCACGCTGAAATCATGTCGACGCCAGCGCCAATGCAGCCGCCCTGAACACAGACGATCACCGGCATGCGCGCCTGATCGAGGCAGGTGAACGCATCCTGCAACGCAGAAAGGTCCGCACGAAACTTCTCCGCGCGCAGATGCGGGTCGCGGGCTTCGCTGGTGATCCCCTCCGGCTTGGTAAAAACTGCGAGGTCCATGCCGGCGGTGAAATGCTTGCCGGACGACGACACCACGATGCAGCGGGCCCGTGCGTTGCGATCGATATCCTTCACAATCGCCGGCAGCTCGATCCAGGCCTCCGGGGTAAATGTGTTCAGCCTTTCAGGGCGAGAAAACCTGATATGGGCGACCCGATCAGTGATTGAGACCTCGAAGCAGGAATGCTGGGCTGACATGATTTACGTCCCTGGATTGCGTTTCCGGGCCCAGCCTAGCCAACCAGAGCAAGCAATGCGACCCGTTTGACGCGGCCCCTCTTTGCCTGTCCTATCCGCCCGGTTGCGCAGCGGGAGGCAGCATGCACGCCGGAACAGCAGGATTGGGTCTCGCGCTGAGCGTGGCTCTGGCGGCCTCCACGCCGGCGCGCGCGCAGGATCTTGGCAAGATCGCCTCCGATATCCTCCACAAGTCCATGCCCGGCGACAAAGGCAACCTGACCAAGGGTGACGTTGCGGCCGGCCTTAAGGAAGCTCTGTCAGTTGCCGGCGGACTGGCGACCGAGCGCCTTTCTGCCGTGAACGGGTATATGGGCGATCCCGCTGTTCGTATTCCGCTGCCAGGCGTGCTGGGGCAGGCGCACAAGCGACTATCGCCATTCGGGATGGCAGGGCCGCTCGATGATCTGCAGCGCCGTGTAAACCGTGCTGCCGAGGCTGCCGCGCCAGCAGCGGGCAAGATGGTGGCCGAGGCTGTCAAGTCGATGACGTTCGACGATGCCATAACCATCCTTCGCGGCGGTGATTCAGCCGCAACGACTTTCCTCCGCCAGAAGACCGAGGTGAACCTCCGGCAGGCTCTGCGTCCCCAGTTTACGCAGGCGTTGCAATCCTCCGGCGCACTTAGCGCCCTCGACGGGGCGGTAGCCAAGTACGGCGCAGGCGTCCTGAAGACCGACACGAAGACCTGGCTCGCCGAGGAGGCGACGACTGGTGCGCTGAACGGATTGTTCTATTACCTCGCTCGCGAAGAGCAGGCGATTCGCCGCGACCCCGTGAAGCGGACAAGTGATCTTCTGCGCAAGGTGTTTGGAGGCTAAACGCGCTGCATGCGCAGGTTTCGTGTAGAGTTGAAAGATGGGGAAGCATCGGGGATTGCCTTTGGCGATCCTGTGCGGCCGATCGACGTGTTGTTCCTGCATGCGACCGGGTTCAACGCCGTCACCTACCAGTCGATCCTCGAGCCGCTAGGCGGCCAGATGCATGCCGCCGCCATCGACCTGCGCGGCCATGGACGGTCACGCCTGCCGGCCAATCCGCGGCGGATGAAGTCCTGGGCGAAGTTTCGCGACGACGTCATCCAGTTGCTGGAGAAGACCGCGCCGGATGGGGCAGTGCTCGGCGGCCACTCCATGGGCGGGACGGTCGCCCTGCTAGTCGCGGGCAAGCGGCCGGATCTCGTGAAAGGCCTCGTCCTCGTCGACCCCGTCTTGATGCGGAGAAGCGTCTACAGGGCGTACAATTTCCCGATCCTCAACATGTTTATCCAGAAGCACGCACTGGCGAAGCAGGCGCTGAGGCGACGCCGCGACTTTGGGTCGCCCAGTGAAGCCGCCGAGGCTCTGCGCGGCCGGGGCGCTTTCAAGACGTGGCGCTCGCCGTTCCTCGACGACTATGTCGTCGACGGCGTGCTGCGTCAGGATGACGGCACGTTCCAGCTCGCCTGCGCCCCCGAATGGGAGTCCGCCGTGTTCGCGGCGCACCGCTATCGGCCATGGGCCGCATTGCGCCGTCTGCGCAAGAAGCGCATTCCCATCATATTGCTGCAGGCGGACAAGGAATCTACCACGGTCCCAGACGCCGACGGTCGCGTCCACGCGATCCGGCCCGACGCCGCCGTCACGCGCGTCCCCGGCACGACGCACTTCATCCCGATGGAGCGCCCCTACGTCGTCCGTGACGCGCTCAAGATGCTCTACGAGGCCATGATCGAAGGTCACCAGCTCATCGACTATGTTGGCGCCGTGCGCCGCACCATCGACGACAGCATCGGGATCATGGGGTGACGCGCGGTCCTCGTAGCGGATGATCTGGTCCGGGGGGACCAGATCAATCGCCGAACGCCGGAGCGCAAGCGACGGCCGGGTCGACGCTAGTCTTCCAACACCCCCGCCTTTACCCAAGCCTCTTTCGGCCAGCGGTTATGCATCCAGAACCACTGCTCTGGCGCCTCGCGTATGCGGGCCTCGACCCACTGGTTGATGCGCAGCACAGTGTTGTAGATTGCCTTGTCTTCGTCCGGATCGGTGTCCGGCATAAAGGGTTCGTGCACCGTCACACGATAGCGGCCTGGCGCCGTTCGCAGGCAAGAGATCGGCACCAGCGGCGCGCCGAACTTCATCGCGAGGCGCGTGGGGCCCGGCGCCGTCATCGCATCGTACCCGAAAAAGGGGACCGCGATCCCCTGGTTGAATTTCTGGTCGTTCATAAGCGCGATAGGCTGGCCGCGCCCCAGCGCGCGCATCAGCTCGCGCGTGCCTGCGCCCTTGGGTGTCAGCACATTGATGCCATAGGCGTGCCGCGCCTTCGCGATGCGGAGGTCGATGTAGGGATTGTTCGCGGAGCGGTAGGTTATCTGCGCATCCAGCGGCCGGTTGCAGATTGACGACGCCATCACCTCCCAGTTCGCAAAGTGGCCGCCGATCAGCACTGCTGGCTTGCCGGACTCGCGGATCGCATCGAGCCGTTCCGCGCCGATCACCTCCACCTGGCTGTTTGGGGCATACGGCTTCATCCGCGCGAGATGTGGCATCTCTCCAGCGGTGCGTCCGAGCGTCTCCCACGCGCCGCGCGCCACCTCGTCCGCCTGCTGCCGCGTCCACTTCGGGAACGCCATGCGCAGGTTCCGGATCATGGTACGGTGCTGAGATGTGAATGGTCCGGCGGCCTTGAGGATGGCAGCAATCGTGTTCGACGCCCATGTGACCGGCATGAGGCTCATGGGGGTCCAGAACAACCAGTCCCACGCGAACGCCTCGAGACGCCAGATCAGTTGCGCCGTCCACGTGGTGCGCTGGGCGTTGTCGAGATCCTTCGGCCGGATAAAGCGGCTTTGGTCGTCGCTCAACGGACCACGCTATCGAGAAGACGGGCGAGCGCCTCTTCGTCCTGAAAGGTAGCCTTGACAGAGGCGCGTACGACCTTGTCCTTCAGGTCGGCAGGCAGCCGCACATGATCCTTGTCGGTGGTGACGAGCCGGGCGTCATGATCGGCGGCGAGTTTCATCAGGAAGGAGATATCGTACGGGGTGAAAGCGTGATGGTCGGGATAGGGCGCTCCTTCCGCGACTTCAACTCCCGGCTGTTTGCCCAGCGCGTCGAAAAATCGAGACGGCCTGCCGATGCCCGCGAAGGCCACATAGCGGCCGGGCGGCAGTGTGCTGGTCGCGGCAAGGCGCGCGCGCAGGATCGGCCCCGGGAAGCCAGCAAAGGCTTCGGGCGCTCGGCCATCGCCCATGAGCACGACGGCGTCGGCCCGCGAAAGGCCTGCAGCCACCGGCTCGCGCAAAGGACCTTTCGGAAAGACATGCCCATTGCCGAACGGGTTTCCAGCGTCGACCACGACGATCGACAGCGACTTCCTGAGAGTCGGGTTCTGGTGTCCATCGTCCATCACGATAAGCTGCAACCCATCCGACTTCATGGCGCGCGCGCCAGCCGGACGATCCTTCGATACCCACGATTCTCCACTGGCGGAGAGCATCAACGGCTCGTCGCCCACCTCGCGAAAGGTGTGGCGCGCAGGATCGACACGATGGACGCCCTCGAGCGACCCACGATAGCCGCGCGAGAGGCTCGCGGCGCGAAGTCCTCTCCCGGCATAGTGCGTGCGGACGGCTTCCGTCACAGGTGTCTTGCCGGCGCCGCCGAGCGTCAGGTTGCCGATGCAGACGACGGGCAGGCCGACATCCTCAGGCGTGGTGCTGCGAATGCGCCGCTCGCCGGCGATGCGATAGGCCATGGCAAGCGGGCTCAGCAGCAGCTTGGTCATCGGCGCCGAAGCGCGCGACCGCTTCTCGGTTACGCTCCAGAAATAGGGCTCACGCATCGCTGGCAGCCTTTGTCGGCAGCATCGCGAGGATCGCCTCGATCGTACGGTCGAACGGCGCGCGGAAATCGTCAAACAGGGCCGCGCGAATCGGTGCGGACCGGGCGGATAGTTCGGCGCGCCAGAAGTCGGCCAGCTGTACCGCCGTCTTGCCGATCACCAACGCGTCATTCTGCGCCAGAATCTCGAACGTCTCGCGAAAGTTGTATCCGTGCGGGCCCGTGAACACGCGCTTGTCCAGCTGCGCCGGCTCGACGGCGTTGTGTCCGCCCACATCCTGCTTGGTGGCGCCGCCAAGATAGATCCCGCCAGCCACGGCATACCAGAACAGCAACTCGCCCATCGTGTCGGCGACCACCACGCTGGTCCCCTGTTGCGGGGGCGAGCGCTCCTTTGACCATTGCTGTACCGTGAAGCCGCGACCGCGCGCTTCATCGACAATGGTGGATCCGCGATCCGGATGCCGCGGCACGATCACCAGCAGCGCGTCTGGTGTCGATACGCGCAATGCCGCGAACGCCTCGATCGCAAACGCATCCTCGCCGGGATGCGTGGAGGCAGCGAGAAGGATCGGTCTACCGATCGCTTTCACGAACGGAACAACCTTGTCCTGAGGGGGCGGCGTGATGCGCGCCGCCATTTTCAGGTTGCCGACCGTGGTGATCTCGTGGCCCGTGGCGCGGCCAAGGCCCTCTGCAGTCTGTCTGTCCGCGGCCCCGATAAACTGGAACGCGCCAAAAAGCGCGCGCGCGGAGGACTTTCGGCTGTTCCAGCTGTCGATCGATCTCGTTGTCATGCGGGCATTTGCCATCACGGCCGGAATTCGCCCGCGCTTCAGTCCGAGCAGCATGTTTGGCCAGATCTCGCCCTCTGCGAACACTGCTGCGTCCGGGCGCCAGTGCTGCAGAAACCGCGTCACAGCGCGTGGGCCGTCCACGGGCGCCATCTGATGGATGACGTGCTGTGGCGCGCTGGCCGCGATCATGTCGGCTGAAGTTGTCGTCTGTGTCGTGACGAGGGCGTATGCGTCGGGCCGCTGCGTGCGGAGCGCTTCGAACAGGTCTAGAAGCAGTCTGGATTCTCCGACGCTTGCTCCATGCATCCAGATGAGTGCCCCCCCTGGTCGTGCCAGGTTCGTACGCCCGAAACGTTCGCCGCTTCGCTCAGGTCGTTCCTTGCCGCTTTTCACACGGTTGCGGACGAGGATCGGTGCAAACGGTTCCAGCAGGGTCGCGCCTATGCGATAGAGCGTAAGTGTTGCGGTCACGTGCCGCGATGCTCAAGGGCGGGTTCGGCTTCCGGCTTCGCCCCGGGTTGGGGCGCAGCGACCGGGGCCGGCGCCGGAGCCGGAACAGTGTCGGGCGCGAGTCCTGCAAGTTCGTCTGCCCGGGCCGTCGCTTCCTTCAGTGCGTTTTCCACGCGCAGGCGGAGTTCCTCCGAGTCCATGCTCTTGGAGGTCGGAATCGGTTCCGGTATTACAACCGCACCGCGCGCGAATGGCCTTGGCCACAGCAGCCGGTCCCAAGTGTCCAACCGCTTTGCGTTGGCGGACAGGCCATAGATCAGGATCGGCACGCCCATCTGCTGCGCAAGCTTGATCGTGCCGATGCCGACAATCTCGCGCGGACCTTTTGGCCCGTCGATCGTCATGACGATGCAGCCGCCCTTCTTCATCACCTCCATCGACTCACGCGCCGCTGAGACACCGCGCTTGCTCTTGTCAGAGCGTCCCGATGACGATCCGCGAATGATGTGCAGGCCCAGCCAGGTGCCGGCGCGCTTGGTGAACTCGCCGTCCTTCGACGGCGAGACCATCAGTGTGGCGGGGTGTGGCGGCTTGGGCCATTTCGGGCGCATCTTGATCTGCGCGAAAGGCATCAGGAGGATGCGCGAATGCCATGTGGCGGCAACCCAGCCCTGCGGGCTGCCCCAGAGGATGCGCATGTGATCGATGCCCTCCACGCGCCACCGCATGGTGTGGGCGAGGAGCGACATGTAGGCCCAGATCAGGGTGCCCCCGATCCAGGGAATCACAGGCGACTGGCTGCGTGGCTTGGACATTGTCGCCTATATACTCCCTGCGTTCGCTGCCGCCAGACGCCGGGCATGCGGCGAGATCGGCGCTGACAGCGCCCTGCGACGCTCAGGGGCCGCCTGCCGCCTTGCAATCCCGCCCAGAAACGGCATCTACCGCGCATGAGCGGCACTGTGGCCATGGCACAATCCATCGATCTCGCGACACCGGCGGGCCGCCGCAGGGCGCGCCGCGAGCTGGTGTGGGGCGACCACGGCTTCCTGAGGGTAAGGTTCCGCAACCTGCACCGCATCTCCGAGGAAATGTTCCGCGCGAACCAGCCTTCGCCCGAACACATCAAACGCTATGCAAAAGAGCTGGGCCTGAAGACGATCCTCAACCTGCGGGGGACAAGTCCCAGGGGCCATTACGTGCTTGAGAAGGAAGCGTGCGAGCGGCACGGAATCAAGCTGGTTGATTTCCAGGTCTTTTCGCGCGAAATTCCTCCGCCTGCAGCCATTCTTGAGACGAAAACGTTATTCGATTCAATCTCCTATCCTGCTCTGATGCACTGCAAATCGGGCGCGGACCGGGCCGGTATCATGGCCGTGCTTTACCAGCATTTCCGTAGGGGCCAGACCATCGAAAAGGCGCTGGAACAGCTCTCCAGCAAGTATCTGCACATCCGCCACGGCAAGACAGGTGTCCTGGACTTCTTCTTCGAAACCTATCTGCGCGAGGGTAAGCCGGCTGGACTTAGCTTCACCCAATGGGTCGAGAAGGGGTATGACCCTGCCGAGCTGAAACGAAGTTTCCTTGGCGGCAGGAAGTCGAAAGTTGATTTCGACCAGTTGCTGCGCCGCGAATAGTGGCGCTTGCGGGCGCTCGCCAGACAATCCGAAAAAACCGTTCGCGTGTTGTTTGGCCACGGGCTAGACAGTTACCCAGTTCGCGTGGAGGGGTCGTCTATGAAATTCTTTATCATCAACAGCTTCCGCTTTCTGGTCTACAACGCTTACTTCGGGATCATCGCGCTTTACACGTTCGGTGTCTTCCTGGAGCGACAGCAGATCCAGGGCGTGATTTCGCAGTTCACCACCAGCGGCAAGGTTCTGGTTGAGCGCGGAATGGTTGATCCGCAAACCGGCATCATCGCCATGGAGCCGATCATGGACCGCGGCATGGTCCTGTCCGATCCCTCGCTATCGGCCCTGTCGATCGTGATCGGTCTGATCGTTGGCTGGGTCGCTGCAACGCTGATCTGCGGCGTGCTGGTCACGCTGCTGGACATCCGCGACGATATCAACGACCGCCTGCCGCGCTCCAAATAGCCCAGAACGCCACTATTTGACTGAGCGCCGGTTTTTTCAGGCCGGCGCCGTCTCGTTATCAAGCCAGACGGCCCTTGGCGATTCCGCCCAGCGACGTCACATAGGGCCCATGATCTCTTCCTCCGCAGCACTACTTGAGTCGCTAATCGAAGCCACGCTGAAGGCCGGCGCCGACGCCGTCGACGCCCGCATATCCGAAAGCGCCAGCCTGTCCGTCGAGGTTCGCAACGGCGATCTCGAAACTGTCGAGCGCGAGGAATCGCGTGGCATCGCGCTGCGCGCGCTCGTGGGCCGACGTCAGGCCACCGTCTCGGCCACCGACCTTTCCCCCGACGCGCTGAAGGCGCTCAGCGAGCGCGTTGTCGCGATGGCGCGGCTGGCCCCAGAGGACAAGTTCTGCGGCATAGCGGAAGCCAGCGAGATCGCGCACCACCATCCCGACCTGAAACTTGAAACAGACGACCTGCCCGAAGCCGACGAACTGGAGCGCCGCGGCCGCGAAATGGAAGCCGCCGCGATGGCGATTCCCGGCGTCAAGCAGATGTCCCACTGCGGAGCGTCCTGGAACACCGGACAGACATGGCTTGCAGCCTCGAACGGTTTCCGCGCCCGCAAATCGTCAGGCATGTCCTCGATGGCGGCCGTCGCGATCGCCGAACGCGATGGCGCGATGGAGCGGGACTACGAGTCCTCCTCCGAACGCCGCCGCGATAGGCACAAAACGCCTGAATGGATCGGTCGCGAGGCCGGAACGCGCGCTGTCTCCCGCCTCGGCGCGCGAAAGGTCGACAGCCAGACAGCCGCTGTGATCTACGACCACAAGCTCTCCAGCCGCCTCATCGGCGCCCTCATCGGCGCCATTTCCGGCCCCGCAGTTGCCCGCGGCGTCTCGTTCCTGAAAGACAAGCTCGGCAAGCAGGTCTTCGCACCCGGCGTCAACCTGATCGACGATCCCCTTCGCGAAACCGGCTTTGGCTCCCGCGCCTTCGACGGAGAGGGAAGGCCGGTCAAACGCACCGCGCTGGTCGAAGACGGTGTGCTGACGCAATGGCTGCTCAACGGCCCCTCAGCCCGCCAGCTTGGCCTCGCGCCCAACGGCTTCTCCAGCACCGCCTTCGGCGATCCACCTGGCGTCACCACCTCCAATCTCGACCTCCAGCCGGGCACGCGGACCCTCGACCAGCTGATGGCCGACGCAGGCAAGGGGTTGCTGATCACCGACATGTTCGGCCCTTCGCTCAACCCCAACACCGGCGACTATTCCGTCGGCGTCTCAGGCTTCTGGTTCGAGAATGGCGAGCGTGCCTATCCCGTGTCCGAAGTGACCGTGGCTGGCGACATTCCGTCTATGCTCCTCCGCGCAATTCCCGGCTCCGATCTCGAAATCCGCGGGTCGACCAACGCCCCAAGCCTCCTGATAGACGGGATGAGTCTTGCCGGACGCTAGCGATCTTGTCGCCGATCTCGCGCTGATCGCCGAGGCGGCGCGGGAGGCGGGACACCTTGCGCTCGAATGGCTGGATAAGGGCGCAAAGCGCTGGGACAAGTCGCCCAACAATCCAGTCACCGAAGCCGACATCGCCTGCAATGACCTGCTCATCCAGAAACTTCGCACTGCGCGACCCAACTACGGCTGGCTCTCCGAGGAAACGAAGGACAGCGCCGCCGACCGCTCACAGAAACGCGTCTTTGTCGTTGACCCGCTCGACGGCACGATGGCGTTCATTCGCGGAGAAAGTGGCTTCTGCGTCTCGATCGCCATCGTCGAGGATGGCCAGCCCATAGCAGGCGCCATCTACAACCCAAACTTCGACGAGCTTCTCAGCGCCCGCAGAGGCGGTGGCGCAAGGCTAAATGCTGAGCCGGCCAGCGTCACCGACTGCGACAGTCTCGCCTGCAGCATGATCGGCCAGCCGGACGTCTTTGCCCGCGCCAACGCTCAGTACTGGCCCGACCTCCGGCTGATCGACACTGTGCCCAACGGAATGGCCTGGCGCCTGGCGCTGGTCGCCGCGGGGCACTGGGATGCAGCCGTCGCGCTTAACGACAAGAGCGACTGGGACCTCGCGGCCGCCGCGATCATCATCGAGGAGGCGGGCGGGGTAGCGACCGACCGGCACGGCGAACCCTTCGTCTTCAACAGGGAATCGGTCATCCAGAAAGGGGCCGTGGCTGCTGGCGCCCAACTCCACCCGCTGATAGTGGAGCGGCTGCGTCACTGGGCCAGTCAGCAGACCCGACCCGTGAGTATGTGACAGCAGGAGCCCGAGATGACGTCCAGCACCCCCGACAAGCAGCTTCTGCACATCGTGATTGGCGGTGAGCTGAAGCATCCCGGCACGGTCGAATTCGCCAATCTGGCCGACGTTCATTTCGTCGGCGCCTTCCCGAACTATCGCGCCGCCTATGATGCGTGGAAGACCGCCGCGCAGCGCACTGTGGACAACGCCCACGTCCGCTACTTCATCCTGCATGCGCATCGCCTGCTCGACCCCGAGACCGGCAAGCAACACGATGCCTGATGCCCGCGGCGCTTCTCGCCAGAAGCGCCTCTCCTCCCGCTTTGTGCGCGACTGGCTGAAGCCCCAGCTCGGCTGGTTTGCGCTCGGCACGCTGTTCGCGGCCCTCATGGCGACGTGCGCCTTCGGATACTCATACATCATCAGCCTCGCCACCGACTGGCTGAAGGATGGTGACCTGCGCGTGATGTGGCTGGCGCCGATCGTAATCGTTGCGCTCGTGCTGGTGCGTGCGCCTGCGATGTATGGTCAGACGCAGGCCAACAATCACGGGGTGCAGAAAGCGGTGGTCAAGCTGCAGGAGGCGCTGTTCGCCCGCCTCATCGGCGGCGACTTCGCGCGCCTGCAGGTCAAGGCTTCCGGCGAGTATGTCTCGCAGTTTGCCAATGACATGGTGCTGATCCGCGAAGCCGCCCTGCGCGTCGCCACCAACCTCGCAAAATCCACCCTGACAATCCTCGCCGCTGTCGCCTACATGCTGATGACCGACTGGCTCCTCACGGTTGTCCTTCTTGTCGTCTATCCAATCGCCTTCATGCCCGTGATCCAGCTTGGCAATCGCGTCCGTAAATCTTCGCAACGCGCGCAGGAGCAGGCGGGTGAACTTACAGCCGTCCTCAACGAGGCCTTCCAGGGCGCGCGCACGGTAAAGGCCTTCGGTCTCGAGGCCTACCAGAACGCCCGGGCCAGCGCAGGATTCGTCGAGCGCGCACGCCTCTACATGAAAGTCCTGCGCGCCAAGGCGATGGTCGACCCCTTCCTCGAAGTCGTTGGCGGCCTCGCGCTCGCCGGGCTATTCGCCTTCGCTGGCTGGCGCGCCCTGGCAGGCGACATCACCGTCGGCGAACTGGTCGGCATCATCGCGGCGATCGGAATTGCCTCGCCCGAAGTTCGCGCCCTTGGGACGCTCAACGCCGTCGTAAATGAAGGTCTCGCCGCTGCCACGCGCATCTACGCCGTCCTCGACGAGCCGCAGGGCGTGGCCGACAAACCCGGCGCCAAGGCTATCGGTCGTGCGACGGGCCGCGTGCAGTTCGAAACAGTTCGATTCAGCTATCCTGGGGCAGATCCCGCGCTGAAAGGTCTCGCGCTCGAAGCGCTCCCAGGTCAGACCGTCGCCGTGGTCGGACCGTCAGGCGCGGGCAAGTCGACACTCTTCAGCTTGCTGATGCGTCTCTACGAAGCGAGCGATGGCGCGGTCCGAATCGACGGCCACGACGTTCGCGACGTGAGCATGGCGTCCCTCCGCGCGAATCTGGCGCTGGTCTCGCAGGACGCCTTTCTCTTCGACACGACGATCCTGGAAAACATCGCTCTCGGCCGCCCCGGCGCTACCGAAGCGCAGATCAGGATCGCTGCCGAAGCCGCGGCCTGCGACTTCATCCCCGCTTTGCCCGGTGGCTGGAATGCGCCGGTGGGCGAGGGTGGTCGCAATCTCTCCGGCGGCCAGCGCCAGCGCATCGCGCTCGCGCGGGCGCTGGTCTCTGACGCGCCAGTGTTGCTACTCGATGAAGCAACCAGCGCCCTCGACTCCGAAAGCGAAGCACGTATCCAGCAGGCCCTCGCCGGACTCGCCGGAAAGCGCACCGTAATCGTGATCGCTCACCGTCTGGCCACCGTGCGCCGCGCCGACCGTATCTTCGTGATGGACTCCGGAGCCGTCGCCGAAGCAGGCAGCCATGACGATCTCATGGCCCTCGGCGGCGCTTACGCCCGCATGGTCCAGCACCAGCTGACCTAGGGGGAAGGCTTGCCGCTGCAGTCATGCTGACAATTGCCGGATGCGCCGGGGTCGGCATCTGCTAGCGTGGCAAAGTCGATGCGGGAGTCGGTCATGCGGAATCTGCTGGTTGCGGGCGTGCTGGGGTTTTTGGCCGGCGGGTGTTCTCCCCAAACTCAGACTGAAACGCGCGCGCCGGAAATGCAGGCCGCAGCGGCGCCTGCCGTCGACCCGCAACAGGGAAATACTCCTCCCGAAGATCTCGATCCTTTCGTCGTCATGATCGGGGCAGAACGCTGGACGGTCATTCTTGAGCGCGCGACCGAGGGCGCAATAGCCGCGACGGATGCCACCGCAATCGAACGCTCCGATCTCTATCGCGCGGACGCCGCCCTGAAGCGCGGCGCCGCTCAGGTGATCGAGTTGCGCAACTGGGTGTGCGGCAAGGGCCTTGTGACAGGCGCCGGCTGCAATCTTCCCGAATGGCCCGCCTGGACCCGCGAACTGCCCACCGGCGACACGCCGATCGGCGAGATCGATCGCCGCAGCGCCTGGCTCAGCGAAGTAATGGATCCCTTCACAACCGCCGCCTGCGAAGCGGGCCGCAAAGCCAGCAACGACGACATGTTCTGCTCGGTGGAGTAGCCGCAGACCATCCTTCGCAACGCCGAACGAACGCCCGGCTCGATCTTGTGACCACCGCTGAGCCATTCTCGGGAAAGCCAAAGCTGCGACCGGTGAATGCTGGCGCGCCGCCTGGAACGGACCGAAACAATTCCCCCGTGGACAGCTGGGATACTCTCTCAACGCGTCACGACCCAGCCACAACCAGCCACCTCTTGACACACCTTTTCGGTCTCGATCCGAACACTTTCAAATCGCTGCACGAATGAATTTGGTCGAATCCGGACATATGCGTCCCCCACCTCCAGACCTGTGACATCCTGCTCGCGTCCATCCCGCATGGAGGGCGGCTGATCACCGGTCATCGGCGCGGGGTGGATCGCAGGCGAACGTGAAGAGCCGCTCGAGTCAACGGGACCAGGGCCCGCCTTGGGGCTTGAACGACCGCATCCCAGGCGGATTCCTCCGGCCTGAATGTGGGCGGCTACTGCTGCATCAGCCCTTGGGCGAGGTATACGATACCTGTCGCCGTCACGATCCACATCGTCCAGGTGCGGAAGTTCGCGTCGGTCATGCGCTCGAGCACCAGCCCACCGGCCCATGTGCCCATCAGTGACAGCGGGACAACCGCTGCAAGCGCCCAGAGGGGTGGAAAGCTTGCTGCACCTTCAGGCGTACCGGGCAGGACGAATAGCGGGAAGCCCCAGAAGACGATCTTGACCGCATGGGCCATCACCTGTGTGGCGGCCTTGGTGGCGACCACGGTCTGGCGCGGAAGGAGTGTCTTCACGAAGAACAGATCGAGCAACGGACCCGCAATCCCCGCCAGCGTGTTGAGCGTCTGGACCAGAAAGCCGCAGACCTCCGCCTGCAGTGGTCGCTCGACATCGATATTTGCCCATGACTTAGGAATCCAGACGAGGAATGCCGTGAGGCCGAGCAGAATGAACACCATCGACTGGCTGGGTCGCCAGATGGTCGAGGCCATCGCAATGACCAGAAGCGCGCCGATGACCCCGATCGCGTAACGTCCGATCAGAGGCCAGGCGAGATGCCGCCGGTGCAGAATGGCGCGCGAGCCGTTCGAAATGATTTGAATGAATCCATGCAGCACCATCGCCGTCGCGACCGGCGTGAAACTGGCCAGCACGCCCATCAAGATCAGGCCGCCGGCCATCCCGAATATGCCTGAAATAGCTGCGGCAACCAGGGTGGCGGCAAGGATGACGCCAACAATGGCGGGAGACATGCGCGAGGGCGCTCAATTCGGAATCAGAACACACCCCATGTGTGCAGGGAACCCACATAGGCGCGCCATGAAGCGAAGTCGAACCCTCGCCACTTGCCAGCCGCGGCGGCGCTGCCCAGTGTACTCCGGTCAGAAAGGAGTCTTGGGGCATGATCCATATCCGAATGGCCCGTCGCACGGACGCCGCTGGCATTGCGTGCATACACGCGACGACCTGGAAAGAAGCGTATCGCGGACTTCTTGACGGCGCTTATCTTGAGAACCTTTCCGAAAAGCGTCTCACCGCTCGATGGCGCACGCATCTTGATCGCCGCGAGGAAGACCGGGACGAGGAAATTCTGGTCGCCATGAACGGCCGCGAACTGGTCGGCTTTGCCAATGCAAGCGCGTCGCGTGAGGCCTTCGCCCCATGGGACGCAGAAATCCCGATGATCTATGTGCTGAAGGAGCATCGCGGATTGGGGATCGGCCGTGGCCTTATGAAGGCGTCAGCGGACCATTGCATCCGTCGTGGCATGTTCTCTGGCGGTCTCTGGGTCCTGCGCGACAATGGCGCTGCGCGCGATTTCTATGAGGCACTTGGCGGTGAATCCCAGGGCCGCAAGTCCGACAGCGTCGGTGGACAGATTGTCCAGCTCGTCGGCTATTGGTGGCGGGACATCGCCCAGCTTGCCGAGCGGTCGACCCAGTCGATCTCGCCAGGACGATTCTGAACGGCTCATACCGCGCCGCAGCATTGAAAGTGCGGGCTTCGGCCCCATTGCCTTGCCATGGTCGGAGCGGTACGCCCTGAGCACCATCAGGTGAAAACCGCGTGGCTGCGAACCCGACGGGCAAGGGCCTGATTTAGGGGGCGCGGCGCTGAAATATGCGGCTGCGAAAAGAGGGATGACCCATGAACTTCGAATACACCCCCAAGATGAAAGAGTGGATCGCCCGCGTTTCGGCGTTCATGGACAAGCACATCTACCCGAACGTCGAGACGTTCGAGAAGCAGCACGCCGCTGGCGACCGTTGGGTCACGCCTCAGATCGTGCACGACCTCAAGGCCATCGCGAAGAAAGAAGGCCTGTGGAACATGTTCATGCCCCCGAACAAGGAGCATGACGGGGAATTCCGGGGCGCCGGCCTCACCAATCTCGAATATGCGCCGCTGGCGGAACTGATGGGCCGCGTTTCGTTTGCGTCCGAAGTCTTCAACTGCTCGGCTCCCGACACCGGCAACATGGAAGTCTTCCATCGCTACGGCACGGATGAGCAGAAGCAGAGATGGCTCAAGCCGCTGATGAACGGGGAAATCCGTTCGGCCTTCCTGATGACCGAGCCGGCCGTCGGCTCGTCGGACGCCACCAATATCGAAACGCGGATCGAACGCGATGGCGACCACTACGTCATCAACGGCACCAAATGGTGGTCTTCGGGCGTTGGCGACAGCCACTGCAAAATCGCCATCGTCATGGGCAAGTCGGATTTCAACGCCGAAAAACACAAGCAGCAGTCGCAGATTCTCGTGCCACTCGACACGCCCGGCGTGAAAGTCCTCCGCATGCTGCCGGTGTTCGGCTATGACGACGCGCCGCACGGCCATGCTGAAGTCAAGCTGGACAACGTCCGCGTTCCAGCCACGAACATGCTGCTCGGCGAAGGCCGCGGCTTCGAGATCGCACAGGGCCGCCTCGGGCCGGGCCGAATCCACCACTGCATGCGCACCATCGGCGCCGCTGAAGTCGCGCTCGAGAAAATGTGCAAGCGCCTGCTCTCGCGCACCGTGTTTGGGAAGAAGATCGCCGAGCACTCCGTATGGGAAGAGCGCATCGCTCGCGCCCGTATGGATATCGAGATGACGCGCCTGCTCTGCCTCAAGGCGGCGGACATGATGGACAAGGTCGGCAACAAGGGCGCCCAGAACGAGATCGCGATGATCAAGGTCGCGGGTCCGCTCGCAGCCCTGCGCATCATCGACGATGCGATCCAGGCCCACGGCGCCGCCGGCGTGACGACCGATTTCGGTCTCGCCCGCGCCTATGCTTCGATGCGCACCATGCGCCTCGCGGACGGCCCGGACGAAGTGCACAATCGGGCCATCGCCCGCAACGAGTTCAAGAAGTACCGCGACAACGAGTACGCAGCGAAGGTGGACGCCGACAAGAAGGTGGAAGGCTCGCGCTGGTAGGGTGTAGCTGACGGAAGGGAAGGCGGCGGCGCAGCGATGCGCCGCCGTCTTTCATTGTGCGGGTGACAATGAAGCGGGTACTGACCGGAAATGGCGGATCGAGATCGTCATCCCATGTTCAATCATGCCGGGGGCGCCGCTGAGGGTCGGGCTGCCGATCTGGATACGCCGCCTCAGCCCACAGAGATACGTTGGACTGCCGCTTCTTTGCCGCGATTTGGGCGGCAGGTGTGTTTTGCGCTCTGCCGTTTGGGACTCGGGTGCAGTCAAGGAGGGACGACATGAATCGCATTCTTCTCGGAGCCATAGCCGCCATGGCGCTGGCCGCACCGGTCGCCCAAGCGCAGGTTGTGCGCGGTGATCAAATCGTGGCGCAGAGCAATTATGTCAGTCGGCAGCAGGTGGCGATCCCGCAAATCTCCATCGTGGTGCGGGCGGATTTCGTGCTTTTCAGCGTCCGCTATGAAACGGGTACGCGGGCGGCGGATGAGCGGGAGAACGAGCTGTCGCGTACGTTCACGACCGTGACGCAGCGGGGAGGGCGGACCAATGGCGATGTCGTGATCGAGGTCGGGTCGCCTGGAAATTCGGCCGCCGTGGAGACGGCGGCGATCAAGGAAGTGGTGATGGACCAGGGCGAACGGTCATATATCGATCTCGTCCTCAAGGTGGCTGTGAAGCCGAACGAGACGTTCGATGCGATCCGCGCCCGCACCGAAAAGTTCGTGGCCGATGCGCCGGTGGCCGGCCGGGTCGAGTATGTGATCGGCGACAGCCAGTTCCTCGGCGTGTCCGAACCGAAGAAGCACCGGGAGACGCTGATCACTGCAATCGCCAACGATGTGAAGCTGATGCAGGCCTCATTCGGCGGCCCCAATTCGCCCGTGCGGGTAAACCTGACAGGCATGGAACAGCGTGTGCAGACGCGCCCTGTGGGGCCGCTCGACCTCGAAATCTACATTCCCTATTCGATGAGCCTGACCTCAGGGGCAGGAAACTAGGCGACGGCTTGCGGCGGGGTCGGGGGCAGCGTAAGCGCCAGCCATGATCTCGCCGCGCCTCGCACGCCGCATTGCGTCCATCCACAAGTGGCTGGGCCTCATCGTGGGGCTGCAGCTGGTTGTATGGACCGGGACGGGGCTGTTTTTCGCGGCCATCCACATCACCGACATTCGCGGAGAAAGCCTCGTCCATCCGGCGAGCCATGTCGCCCCGATGGATGGCGCCCGCATCAGAATTTCGTCCACCGATGCGTTGAAGGCGGTAGCGGAGGACAGGCCGATCGAGGTGTCGCTCCGGCCGCTGGCAGGCGAGCCCGTCTACGAGGTGCGCGGCGAGATCGGGACCTTCCTCGTCTCGGCCGAGACGGGCGTGAGGATTGTGATCGACGAGCCGCGAGCCCGTGCCATCGCGCAGGAGAAGTGGATCGAGCAGGACGCAATACTCGCGGCGGAATTACTCGAGTTAGCGCCGAAAGAGTCTGGCCTGCCTGGAGAGGCCTGGTCTGTGCGCTTCAAGGGAGAGGGCAATCCGACGCTCTACGTCTCGGCTGTAAACGGCCGGATCAGCGCGCCGCGCACGGACCTCTGGCGAACCTATGATTTCCTCTGGCAGCTGCACCTGATGGACTGGGGGCTCAACGAGAACTTCAATACACCGTGGATGGTCGCCGCAGCGATCTTCGCCCTGTCCACCGTGCTGTTGGGAGTTGCATTGCTTGTCCACCGCTTCACGCGTGGACTGATCAGGAAGGAAACACCATGACGGAGCGTCGTGAGACGGGCCAGTCGTTTGTCGAAGGCGGCGAACGCATCGCGAAGTATCTCGCAAGCGCGGGCGTCGCCTCACGGCGCGACGTCGAGAAGATGATCGCCGATGGCCGCGTCAGCGTTGACGGACACGTCTTAGGCACGCCTGCCTTCAAGGTGACCGGCCGCGAGAAGATCCTGCTCGACGGCAAACCTGTGCAGCGGCCGGATGCGACGCGGCTGTGGCGCTATCACAAGCCAGCAGGGTTGGTCACAACCAACAAGGACCCGGAGGGACGGCCGACAATCTTCGGCGGGCTCCCGCTGGACATGCCCCGCGTGCTAACGGTCGGTCGGCTCGACCTCAATACCGAAGGCCTTCTGCTGCTGACCAATGACGGCGAACTGGCGCGGGCGATGGAGTTGCCGGCGACCGGATTGAAGCGGTCATATCGCGCGCGGGCCTATGGACGCATCCAGCAGAAGGAACTCGACCGGCTGCGCGATGGCATTGTGCACGAGGGCGTGGCGTATGGATCGATCGACGCGAAGCTGGATCGGGTGACCGGATCGAATTGCTGGATCGATGTCTCGCTTGCTGAGGGGAAGAACAGGGAAGTGCGACAGGCGCTGGAGGCGCTCGGCCTGAAGGTGAACCGGCTGATCCGGGTGTCCTACGGTCCGTTCCAGCTGGATGATCTCGGGCCTGGCGCGCTGGAAGAAGTGCCGCCATCCGAACTTCTGTCGGAGCTGTCGCAATACATCCCGGAAAAGCGCCGCCCCTCGCCATTCGTGGAACGCAAGGCTTCGCCCAAGGGCAAGCCAGTGCACGCCAAGCAGGCGCCAAAGCCAGCCCCGCGTGTGGATGGCGATGAGGGGCAGCGGCGCAAGGGCTTGAACGCCTTCGTCGACAAGCGGCCGGGAAAACAGCGTGCTTCGGACAAGCGCGGGCCAACCGGCAGGCCCTCGACCGGCAAGCCGCAGAGACCTGGCGCGCCGCGTGGCGGAAAGCCCGGAGGCTCCGGCGCGAGATCTCGCGGAAAGTAGCCACGGACGAATCTGGAAGGCAGGAGACCCCACATGAAGCTCTACTACGCGCGCATGGCGCCAAACCCGGACCGGGTGAAATACTTCCTGCAGGAGAAGGGCGCCTGGGATGGCATCGAGAAGGTCGAGATCAACATCATCAATCAGGACCACCGCCAGCCGGCCTATCGCGCGCTTAGCCCGATGGGGCATGTACCGGCGCTGGAGCTGGAAGACGGCTCGGGTCTGACCGAGAGCCGGGCGATCTGCACCTATTTCGAGGGGCTGTATCCCGAGCCGAACCTGATGGGCGTCGACGCGCTGGAGCGCGCGCGGATCGAAATGTGGGATCGCCGGGTGGAGCTGACCTACCTGCTGCACATCGCGGGCTGGTTCCGCAACTCGCATCCGGCGATGGCGGAGCTGGAGAAGCCGCAAAGTGCCGAGTGGGCCGGCATCTCCGAAGGCCGCGCGCGCAAGGCTGCTGCGTTCTTCGACAAGCGGCTGGGTGAGGCGCCGTACGTGGCGGGCGACCGCTTCACCATCGCCGACATCACGCTGTATGTCGGTATGGGCTTCGGAAAAATCGTGAAGTTCCGCCCGTGGGAAGACTACGCGAACATTGCTGACTGGCGGGAACGGGTCAGCGCACGGCCGGGTCTGAAGTCCTGATCGTCAGGCCAGGCGACTGGCAGGGGCGACAGGGATCGAACCTGCGACATCCGGTTTTGGAGACCGGCACTCTACCAGCTGAGCTACACCCCTGTAGTCGAGGCTGAGGGCAATACTTGATCCCGGCGGCGGTTTCAAGGCGGGGCATGACAAGGTGCGAAACGGCCGGTAGGGACAGGGAAATTCACCATTCCGGGACGCCTCCATGTCGACTTCCGTACAGATCGAGACAGGCCCGTGGGCCGGCTGGCGCACCTGGCCGCATGACACGTTCGAGAGCGGGGTGGGGCCGTTCTACTACCGCCGGGATGAGGCAGGGAAAGTCGTCTGCCGCTTCATTGCCGAGCCGCGCCATATGAATGGCGGCGGCTTCATGCATGGCGGCTGCTTCCTCACTTTCGCGGATTATGCCTGCTTCGCCATCGCCGAGGACCACACACAGGGGCCAAGCGTCACCGTGAACCTGTCGGGCGACTTCCTGTCTGCCGGGCAGGTCGGCGACACGATCGAAGCGACGGGCGAAGTCACGCGGGCGGGCGGACGGCTGATCTATGTGCGCGGGCTGATCACTGCGAACGGAAAGCCGGCGCTGAGCTTCACGTCAGTCATCACGCGGGTGACGCGGAAGCCGGCTGGACAGTAGCGCTCAAGGCGTCCAGCGCGCAAACAGCCCTGTCGGCAGGATGATATCGCGCGACGACGACTCGCGGATCGCCATTTCGCCGCTGACAACTTCCCCACCCGGTATCGCACTGGCAACTGCCTGTGCCACGGCGGCGTAGGAAAGGCGCACCGCGTACACCGTAGCGATCACGTAGAGCGGCTGGTCGCTCAACAGCGTGCGAACATGATCAAGGAGTTTGGGAAAGTCGGACTCGAATCGCCACGTCTCATTTTTCGGACCACGACCGAATTTCGGTGGGTCGAGAACAATGACATCGTACTTCGATCCGCGGCGTAGCTCGCGCTCGACGAATTTCATGGCGTCGTCCGTGATCCAGCGAATGGGCGCTGCATCGAGGCCAGACAGCGCTGCGTTCTCGCGGGCCTGTGCGATGGACCTGGGGCTGGCATCCAGATGAACGACGTCTGCTCCAGCCTTGGCGAGAGCAAGCGACATCATGCCTGTGTAGCCAAACAGATTGAGCGCCTTGATGGGGCGGCTCGCGGCGCCCACCTTCTCCATCGCCCAGCGCCAGTGGACAGAGTGTTCAGGGAACACGCCCATGTGGCGGAAGGCGGCCAGGCGAGCATTCAGCTTGAGTCCGTTCCAGGCGATGGGCCAGTCATCAGGCGGCTGCTTCCCCGTGAACGTCCAGGCCCCCCGGTCATCGTCCTCATCCTTGCCGGAGGCAAAAATGGCATCAGCTCTCCAGCTGGCGACCGGCGTTGCGGGTTTCCAGAACGCCTGCGGATCAGGACGGTTGACCCGCACTTTGCCAAAGCGTTCGAGCTTGCGCAGGTCGCCCGAGTCCAGCAGCTGGTAATCAGTCCAGTCGTCGCTGGTGAGAAGGTGAAAATCGGAGGCGCTCATCGATTTGCGCCCTTGTAGCCAGATCTGCGCCAGGCTTCGTAGATCATCACACTGGCGGCAGAGGCAAGGTTCAGGCTGTCCGCCTTGCCCATCATCGGGATGCGCACGAGTTCATCACAAGAGGACTCCACATCTGACGGCAGGCCAGACTGCTCGTTACCCATCAGGATAATCGAGCGATCGCCATAGCCCGCCTTGTCGTGAGAGTGGTCGCCGCGCATTGAGGCGGCAATCACGTATGCGCCGGATGAGGCGCGCCAGGCGCTGAACTCTGCGAAGTTTGCAGCAGCAACGCGCATGGCAAACAGCGAGCCCATGGTGGCGCGCACAGTCTCGATGCTGAACGGGTCGCAGGTCGTTCCGATGAGGATGACACCGTCGCAGCCCGCAGCGTCGGCCGTGCGGATGACTGTGCCGAGATTTCCGGGGTCGCGCACCTCATAGAGAGCGACGAAGCGGCGCGGGCCATCAGTAGGGAAGTCAGCGAGGGGTGTCAGCCTTTGCCTGAACGCCGAGATCACCATCTGCGGATTGTCCTTGCGGGACAGGGTCGCGAGGATCTTCTCGGTTCCGGTAAGTACCCGAGCCCCAGCGGACTTCATGCGCAGGAGCAGGTCGCGCGTCTGCGGACGGTCAAGCGCAGCCTGACTGGCGAAGGCATAAGCGGGAAGCCAGCCATTCGCGAGCGCCTCCTCAGCGTGACGCGCGCCTTCAGCAAGGAACAGGCCGGTTTCAACCCGCTCGCGCTTGCGTTCCAGCGAGCGCAGAAGCTTCACCGTGTCATTGGCGGTGGACGAGATGTGTTCGAACAGGGGGCGATCGTCGGCCATGCTTAGGCTTTCGACTTGTAGGCGAGGGATTGTGCCTGTGCTTCCCAATCGCCCTTGCCGTCGAAGTTCACGATCCGGACTTCGGTGAACGCCGTTGGTTCATCCAGACAGCGCAAGTTCACGCTGAAGCCATCGGGGTTCGAGCGTGGGACGTAGAAGCTCTTCAGGCCGCAGACAGAGCAGAACAGGTGTTTCGCCGCGCCTGTGTTGAACGTGTAGGAAGCAAGCTTGTCCGCACCCTTGGTCAGCCGGAAACGCGCGGCTGGAACGATGATATGCAGGAATGCCGTCCGCGCACAGATTGAGCAGTTGCAGTCTTCGACCTCTAGCGTCTCGGGCAGGAGCGCCTCGAAGCGAACGCTGCTACAATGACATCCGCCGCCCCGCCAGGTCATGGTTTCGGTCATCTGGCGTCCCGTCAGCGGCAGGAACGGACAATGCCCGACAGCTTGTCGCGGTCGAGATTCATCGTGATCAGGTTGAAGCCCTGTCCGGAAGCTCCATCGGGCTCCGTGGTCAGGATCTGGAAGCGTGTTGCGCCGGAGAGCACGTCGAGGAAGCGCGGCGTCAGGTCGATGGTCACCGACACGTGGCCGCGTTCGGTGACCTTGGGCGGCTCAATGATCTCGTAGGGCTGCAGCGCGATATCGCGGACGTCTGCAAAGCCATCCGGCGATTGCGCATCCATCTGCCAGATAGCCGAGAGTCCTTTCGCTGCGAGATCGACAATGCCCTGGCCATCGATCGGACCGTTGGCGCGGCTGACATCGTGAACGAGCCAGAGATACAGGCGCGGGGTGTTGGTGCGGTTACAGTAGATCTCTACCTTGTCGCGGCGCCACTGGTCGCCATGGAGATACTGCAGGAAGAATTGCCCTTGGCTGTCGGTCTGGAATTCCCAGGACTCGGTCCGGAACTCGTAGATGATCTTGTACTCGCGCAGCTTGTCTTCCGGCAGCGTGTTGATGGCTTCCGGCCCCGCGCGCGACATTTCGGCGATGAAGATCGGGTCGACGCCCATGGAGCGCACGTATTCCACGACGACCCCGTTTGCGACCTGAAGCATCGTCAGCGCTTCGTTGAGGTCAGGGCAGTAGTTGATGTTCGGCATCGCGACCCAGGGGTAGCTGGCGAGCGCCTTGCGCTTGTCGATGCAGTTCATGCTGACCTGGTGGACTGCATAGATCGAGCCGGGTTTCACCTCACGCTTGACGCCGCCGAGGAAGGCGAGTGAGCAGGCTGACACGCAGTGGCCGGGATAGACTCTGCTGTTGAAATCGAGATCGATCAGGTTGGCTTGCGCCGGATCACGCGTATTGCGGGCGACACCCGTATTGAGTTCGGCGCGGCGGACGAGGCGGCCAAGTTCCATGCCGGCGCTGAGGTCGCCGCCGAGCGAGTTGAAGTATATCGAGCGGTCTCGGGTCGGCTGCGCGGAGCGTTGCAGGAAGGAGCGGAACGCGGCGGGCGTTTCGGGGGTAAAATCGCCGTCTGCGAAGATAGCCGGCTGGTCGCCGTAGACGACCCCCCACTCGAACGTCATCGGGCGTCCGGAATTGTCGGCAAGCGCGGGCAAGGGCGCCAGCACCCACGCCGCCGCCAGACTCAGAATACCAGCGAAGAATTCGCGTCTACGGCCGCGCATGGCCGTCGCCTCCCGATCAATTGTCCACATCTACCCGAGCCGCAGAAGGCCACAATAAGCGCGCCGCATTACAACCGTGCTAATCCGTTGTGGAATTGGGCGCGAAAGCGAGGCCCAATAGCTCATCGGCGGCCAAGGAGGCGGGAATTCGGCCCCCTGCGACATCACGGCGGAGGCCGGCCAGACGGGGGGCGACATCCGGGCGAGACGCGAAACGGTCCGCCAGCCCGTCCTGGATCAGGGCGTCCAGCCAGCGTACCTGCTGCCCCGCACGACGGCGCGAGCGGCTTCCGGACGCCTCTGTCTTCTTCCGATGGAGCTCGATCGCATGCCAGAGTTCGGGCAGGCCCATCCCCGAGAACCCCGAAATTGTATGAACCGGCGGGGACCAATCCGGGTCTGCCTGCTCCATGATGTGGAGCGCGATCTCATAGGCCCGTGCGGCGCGCCTGGCCGCATTCTCCTCTATATCGGCCTTGTTGACGGCGATGAGGTCCGCGACCTCAAGCACGCCCTTCTTGATACCTTGCAGCTCGTCACCCGCATTGGGGAGCATCAGGACCAGAAAGAAATCGACCATGTCGGCCACGACGGTCTCGGACTGACCAACGCCGACGGTTTCGACCACGATGACGTCAAAGCCGGCCGCCTCACATATCAGCATCGTTTCGCGCGTCTTGCGGGAGACGCCGCCTAGCGTGTTGCCAGCGGGGGAAGGCCGGATGAACGCATTGTCGTCGGCGGCCAGCTTCGCCATGCGCGTCTTGTCGCCGAGGATCGACCCGCCCGAGCGGCGCGAGGTGGGGTCAACGGCAAGCACGGCGACACGCAGGCCGAGTCCAGTGAGCATCGTGCCGAAGTTTTCGATGAAGGTTGACTTGCCGACACCCGGCACACCCGTGATGCCGATCCGCTGTGCTGCGCCCGTGCGCGGCATGATCTCGGACAGCAGGGCGCGCGCCTCGGCCTGATGATCAGCGCGACGCGACTCGATCAGCGTGATGGCGCGGCCAAGTCCGGCGCGGGTGGAGAGATCAAGGGTCAATGGAAGTCAGCGCCTGCGACATGCTCCGATGGTTCTACGCTGCAGGTGCAGCGCGCTCAAGTGTGGCGAGGCCTGCCCCGCGCGAGGGCTCGTCAGACAAACGCACCCGCTCTCTGCAGGACCGCTCCGCCGGTCTCGAGCTTGAACCGGGCAATGCCGGCGCCGGACTGAGTGTTGACGCCGCCAAGGTCGAGCACAGCCACGCCGCGCCCCTTGAGGTCTCGTATCGCCGTCCAGAGAAGCAGGTTGTGCGCCGCGTTTGAGCGTCCTTCATCGCTCGTCCATCCGACATGGTAGGTGGCGCGGCTTCCGTGTATCAGGAACAGCATCCCCGCCGCCGCATCGCGCTTCAGGTCCGCACGATAGACCGCCAGCCCTGCGCCCTTGTCGCCGCGCGCTCCATCCGCCTTCGCGTCCTGCCAGCGTTCTGTCATGTCGACAGGCATGGCGCGATAGCCGCGCCTGGCCCGTTGCGTCGCCTCGGCCTCGAGTAGCCAGCGATACTGCGCCGGCTTCACGCCGGCCTTCTGGACCACGAGGTCAGACCGCTCCGCCTTCGACAGCCTGTTTCGCCAGCCCTGATCCATAGCGGCACGCAACGCATCTTCATCTTTGGTGAGGTCTATCAGTACGGTCGCATCGCCGGTCATCACGCGTGACAGCTCTTTCAGCCCCTCATTCGTCGCCTCGTCGGGCGTCAAGACCAGGAGCCTCGGCCATCGTTGGGGCAGTGATAACTTGAGGAGACGGCATGTCTCGCGTTTGTCGTCGGCAGATATCCCGCCGACCCAGATTGGTCCGTGTGTACACAGCGCGAAACGTCCTGCCATCGCAAATGGCCGCGCAGCAATCTGGGCAAGCGCCGCCAGAGACCCGTCCGCTCGCCGGACTGCTGCGCGCATCACCTGCACATTCGGCGACATGGCTTTGAGGGCGACGCCATAGGCCCAATCCTGTTGGTAGCTTGCAGCTGCGCCGGCATGCGATTCGTCCCACGCCTCTCGGGGCGTGTCGTTCCAGCCAATTCTAAGTGCTGATGCGCGACTCATTCGCCAAATCTTATCGGTTTCCCCTCTCAATTGGTGAACAAGCCGGAGGGCACATGGCGCGCGCCAAGATTCAAACTGTCGCAGGCCACCGTCTGCCGGAGCCGCGGATCACCTTGGTGGCGATCTGGCTGGTATTTCTCTGGGTAGGCGTGCCGATCCTCGCGGTCGGCGGCCTGCTGGACGTCATCGCCCAGACTGTTTTCGGCGTCTGTACCGGGCTGTGGTGCTACGCCGCGCAATAGGGCGCTCAGCCCGTATGCTTGCCCACCATCATCGCCAGAAAGCCGCTGAGGTTGGGAGGCTGGCCGGTGCGGAGCAGGCTGGCCTGGAAGATGCGGCCCAGCAGGATCATCTCGATCGCGACGAATACCGTCAGCATTGCACCTGTGCCTAAAACCTCAACCACATTCACGCCGGCGCCTAGGCGCGCCAGCATTGCGAAGGGTGTGTATAATGGGATCCATGACATCACGACGGGGAAGGTCCCGTTGGGTTGCTGGATGACCGACACCATCATGAACACGACGGGTAGCATGATGATCATGATCACCGGCATCAGATAGGCTTGCGCGTCCTGCAGCGAGTTCGAAAGCGCTCCGATGGCGAGGTAGAGCATCGAGATAATGAGGTAGCCGGCTAGGAAGTAGAACAGCATGGCGGCGAACATCCACGGCTCGATCGCGGCCAGCGACGGGTTCACGATGTCTGCGACGATGCCCTGAACGGAGAGCGCCGCGCCCACCGCGGCGCCAACCCAGACAACGAGAATGGTGAGGCCGATGGCGCCGAGACCTAGCAGCTTGCCATACATGAGCTCGGCGGGTCGGATGGTGGCCAGGATCGACTCCAGCAGCTTGTTTGAACGTTCCTCGATCACACCCTGCAGCATCATGGATCCAGTGGTCATAACGGTGACCAGCAGCAGGTAGACCATCGCAAGTGGCAGGGCGGAACGGATTACGACCTGCTCACGGCCTGCGCCCTGGGGCGGGGCGCTGAGATCGATCGGCGTAGCGATGTTCGCGATACCTGTTGCGATCTCCGGTGCAAGGCCGCTCGCTTCCAATGCGCGAGCGCGCTGAACCCGCGCTATCTCGTTGCGGACATTGTCAACCAGCGTGGTGTTCGGCGCGCCATTGGTCCACATACGGACCGGCGAGGTTGTCGACACCTCGGCAGGTATCCATACCGCAAGGGCGAGTGGGCGCTGGCCCTCCGGCGTGTCGATTTCGTCGCCCTTCAGCGGCTCTGCGAGCGCCTCTGCGAACGCGTCGGCCCCTTTTTGATCCGTGACTCCGGCCGGCAGAGACGCCCGGACATAGGTTGGAGGATCGATCACGTAAGCAGGCGCATCCTTCGGCTTGCCTGGCGCGATCCTTTCCCACGCGGCGTCGATGCCGCCGTCAGCAACGAACTGCGCAACCTGATCATCGCTGAACCAGCGTTCGCCCTTGGCCCAGATGGCGTCGGGCGCGATGCCGCCGAGCTCCCAGCGCTGCACATACGCGGACAGGGCGCCGAGCTCGACGCGCTGGTAATTGAGATTGAGGCGGCGATCGATGGCGGCTTCGTACTGTCCGGATTGGTCTACCAGGACGTAGGCGGAATCTGTCTGCGGCCTGAAGAACCGGCCGGCGACCTGGCTGACGCCGATGACGACGGGCAGGACGAGGAGCATCACCCAGAAACCCCGTGTGGAGGCAATCTGCTTGTACTCGCGGGCGGCGACGAGAAGAATGTTCTTCACGGCTGCGTCTCCTGCTCGGGACCGACAAGGTGAATGAAAACGTCGTGCAGGCTCGGGCGGTGGCTTTCAAAGCCTCGCAGCGCAAAGCCATTCTGTGTGCAGACCTGCAGCAGGTCGCCGGGCGCGACGCCTGGTTTCAGCGACACGTCCCAGCTGTTCCAGCCATTCGCAGCGCCGGCGCGCGTCGCTGATGCTATGCCGGTGAGGCTTGAGGGATCGGCTTCCGAGACCAGTGTAAGTCGCCCGGGCAGTCGGGCGCGCGCTTCCTCCTGTGTGCCTTCGAACACCTTCCGCCCACGCGCCAACAGGACGATACGGTTCGTAAGTCGCTCGGCGTGCTGCATGATGTGGGTTGAGAACACGACGGTGGAGCCAGCCCTCGCCATCTCGAGGACGAGGTCCTCAAGCACTTTCTGGTTCACCGGGTCGAGGCCTGAAAAGGGTTCGTCGAGGATAAGGAGTCGGGGGTGGTTCACCATCGCAGCTGCGACCTGCACCTTCTGGGACATGCCTTTCGACAGCTTCTCGACCATCGACTTGGTCCACTCGGACAGACCGAAGCGTTCAATGAGACGCTCTGCTTCCTTTTTTGCGGACGCTGCGTCCATGCCCTTCAGGCGACCGAAATAGACGATGGTGTCGAGAACTGTCATGCGGCGGTAAAGGCCGCGCTCTTCCGGGAGGAAGCCGATCTCGGATGCGTTTTCGCGACCAGGCTTGCGCCCGAGGATTTCGATCGTGCCGGAAGAGGGACGGATGATGTCGAGCGCCATACGCAGGCTGGTGGTCTTGCCTGCGCCATTGCCGCCGAGAAATCCGAAAATGCCGCCTTCGGCGACTTCAAACGATAGATCATCGACGGCTGTGAATTCGCCGAAGCGCTTCACGACATGATCCAGCTTTAGGATGCCCATCGATGTCCCGTTTCCCGGTCCTGAAGCGGCTCTTGATGTCCGTAACACTTTGATAGTCGTGTCGCACTCGGGATTCTTACAGGGGTGCGTGGCGAGTAGTGGCCGAGGTGTGGGCCGGGTGCAACAGGGGGGGAGCGAGTGCTGCGCGAATCAAATCGCCGGCTGGATCGGGCCTTCTGCGCGGCCGTTCACGAACTGGTCGATGTAGGCATTTCCTGAATCATCAAGTGCAGACACAGGACCACGCCAGATGATGCGGCCTTCGTGGAGCATGGCGACCTCGTCGGCGATCTTGCGGACGGATGCCATGTCGTGAGTGATGGAGACGGCCGCCGCGCCCAACGCCTTCACTTGCTCGACGATGAGATTGTTCACGGCGTCTGCCGTGATCGGATCGAGGCCAGTGGTGGGTTCGTCAAAGAAGATCAGCTCGGGGGTTGCGATGATCGCGCGTGCAAGAGCGACGCGCTTCTGCATGCCGCCGGACAGTTCAGCGGGGCGCAAGTCTGCAGCCGAGGCGGGCAGGCGGACCTTGGCGAGAGTCTCGATGGCGCGCCGTTTTGCTTCCGCGCGGCTGACGCCATCCCGGTAGAGCAGCGCGAAGGCGACATTTTCCCAGACGGTGAGGCTGTCGAACAGCGCGCCACCCTGGAACAGCATGCCGGTGCGTCGGCGCATGGCGTCGAGTCGTTTCGGATCGGTTATCGGCTGGCCATCGAACAGTATCTCGCCCTGTTCGGGCGTCATCAACCCGAGTGCGGACTTGATGGTGACAGACTTGCCTGTACCAGAGCCGCCGATAATGACGAGCGATTGCCCCGGCGCCACTGTGAGGTCGATGCCACGCAGCACGTGCTTGTCGCCGAACGACTTGTGCACGTTGCGCAGCTCAAGAATTGGCTTTTCAGAGAAATCGATCACAGGCCGAGCCTCACGAAGATCGAGGTGAGGACGTAGTTCGATGCGAGGACCAGCACTGCCGCTCCCACGACGGCAAGTGTCGCTGCCCGGCCGACGCCGCCAGCGCCACCTTTCGAGCGGTCGCCCTGATAGCAGCCCATCAGAGAGATGATACCGCCAAAGAATGCCGCCTTGATCAGGCCGGACCAGATGTCGTTGCCGGTGACGAAGTTCCAGGTGTTTCGCAGGTAGAGCGAGCCGTTGAAGTCGAGTGCGCCCACGGCGACCAGATATCCACCCAGTACACCAATGATGTCTGCGACCAGCACAAGCAGCGGCAGCGTCAGGATTCCGGCGATCACGCGCGGCGCATAGAGATAGCGTTCGGGCTTCGCCGACAGGGTCAGCAACGCGTCGATCTGTTCGGTGACACGCATGGCGCCGATTTCGGCGGCGATGCCTGCGCTGACCCGACCCGCAAGCATCAGTGCCGCGAGAACTGGCCCAAGCTCGCGCGTGATGCCCACGACAACGATGTTGGGGACGAACTGCTCAGCATTGAAGCGTGCGCCGCCTGTGTAGATATTGAGGGCGAGTGCGGCGCCGATGAAGACCGCCGTTAGGCCGACAACTGGCAGCGAGAAGAAGCCGATCTTGAGGCACTGCCGCAGGACTTCGCGCAGGTAGATCACCGGCGTCACACACGCGAGCAGTACGCGGCCGGAGAATGTGGCAATGCGTCCGATCTCGCGGAACCCGGCAAGCACCGATCGGCCGATGAGGCGGAAAGGACGCACGAGAGCGCTGTCCTCAATGGGACTTGTCTGAGTCGGGGAGGTTGTCATTCGCCCCTCGCATAGCGCCGGTCGAATCGCCTTCCGAGCCGTGTCAGTATCTCGTAATCGATCGTCCCCATGGCGGCAGCCACCTCCGAGAGGGGCATGTTGGGACCGAGAAGCTCGATGTCATCCCCCGGGGACACAGAAAGTCCGGTCACGTCGATAACGACAAGGTCCATGGAAACGCGACCGAGGATGGGGCGCTTCTGGCCCTTTACGAACACGTGCGCCCGGTTGGAGGCGCTGCGGAGGTAGCCGTCGGCGTAGCCGAGGCCGGCGGTGGCGGTCTGGGTGTCGGTCGGCGCGGTCCAGGCGCAGCCATAGCCCACCGTCTCGCCCTGCTTCACGTGGCGGACCTGAAGGATCGGGGCAGTGAGCGTCACGACGGTGCGTGGTGCGCTCCCTGCGGCGGGTGCGGGGCCCCCACCGTACAGTGCGATGCCAGGGCGGATTTCGTCGAAGTGATAGTCGCGGCCGAGATATGTGCCGCCGGTGGCGGACAGACTGCGCGGGACGCCGGGCCAGAGAGTTACTGCCTTCCGGAACCGGGCAAGCTGGACAGGATTTGACACGCTGTCTTCGTCGCCACACGCGAGGTGGCTGATGAGGCGCGTGGGCTTGGGCATCATCTTGGCGGCGGCGGCCCAATGCGCTTCCGACAGGCCGAGGCGGTTCATGCCGATATCGACGTGGACGGCGGCGGGACGCTTCTGAACGTCGGAACTCTGCCACAGGTCGATCTGTTCGAGATGGTTCAGCACGGGCTGGAGTTGGTACATCTGGAAGAGGTCGAGCGTGTCGGTGGTCACGCCGTGGAAGACCAGGATTTCCGGCGCAGGTCCCAACTGGCGGCGAAGGCTCGCGCCTTCCTTGGGCCAGGCAACATAAAAGCAGCTGCAACCTGCCGTCAGGAGGGCCGATGCAACGCGGTCTGCGCTAAGCCCGTACGCGTCAGCCTTTACGACAGCAGCGGCAACAGCAGGCGCGGCGCGGCTCTGCATCATGCGCCAGTTGGCCACGATGGCGTCGAGGTCGATCTGGAGCGTCGGACCAGCCATGCGCCCTCGCTAGTGCGATTTTCGGCGCAGGTGAAGCGCTCTATTCCTCTCCGTCAGGCAGGAAGCCGCGGCCGCCGCCCCCGCCAGACCCGACCGGGCTCGGCGCGCGATCGTCCGAACGGCTGTGCTCGAGGTTCGAAAACCGCACGCGGGCAGGGTTGAAGCCCACTTCGACACGGCCGATGGGGCCGTGGCGCTGCTTGGCCAGTATGATCTCCGCCACGTTGAACTTGGCGGCCATCTGGTCTTTCCATTCCTGGTGGCGCGGATCACCTTCGCCGGGCTCAAGGCGTTCGAGGTAGTAGGCTTCGCGGTAGATGAACATCACCACGTCTGCGTCCTGCTCGATCGAGCCGGATTCGCGCAGGTCCGACAGCTGTGGACGCTTGTCCTCGCGCTGTTCGACGGCGCGCGAGAGTTGGGACAGGGCGATGATCGGGATGGCGAGTTCCTTGGCCAGCGCCTTCAGCGATTTGGTGATCTCGGTGACTTCCTGCACGCGGCCGTCGCTCTTGCGGCCGCCCGATGACGTGATGAGCTGGAGGTAATCGATGATGAGCAGGTCGAGCCCGGTCGTGCGCTGCAGTCGGCGCGCGCGGGCGGCGAGTTGGGAGATCGAGATACCGCCTGTGTCGTCGATGAAAAGAGGGATGCCCTCCATTGTCTCCGCCGCGTCCCGGATTGCTTCGTAGTCCTTCGGGGTGAGTTCGCCACGGCGCATCTTGTCAGACGGCACGCCGGATACGTCGGCAAGAACACGCGCCGCCAGCTGGTCTGACGACATCTCGAGCGAGAAGAATCCGACCACTGCGCCTTCATCCGTCTTCATCGTGCCATTTGGACCCGGCGACCGGCGGCAGATCTTGGCGGCATGGTAGGCGATGTTTGTGGCGAGCGCGGTTTTTCCCATCGACGGACGAGCCGCTAGGATGACAAGATCCGACTTGTGGAGGCCACCCAGCTTGCGGTCGAGTTCGGACAGACCGGAGGGGACGCCGGCGATCTTGCCATCGCGCTTGTATGCGGCGGTGGCGGTCTGGATCGATGTGCTCAATGCCGAGTTGAAGGTCTGGAAACCCTGAGCGCCCGCGCCACGTTCGGCGAGCGAGAAGAGCTTGCGCTCGGCGTCCTGTATCTGGGCTTCGCCGGGAACTTCGAGGTCGCCCTTGACCGCCTGGTTGACCATGCCAGCGCCAATGTCGATCAGTTCGCGCCGCAGCGAGAGATCGTGAACGAGGCGGGCGTAGTCGACGATTTCGGGTCCGAAGGCGGCGGAATCGAGCAGGTCGGCCAGGTATCGCGCGCCGCCGATCTCCGCCAGCCGCCCATCACGCTCGAAATGCTCGCGAAGCGTGACCCCATCGGCGACGCGACCGCCAGAGATGAGCCGGTCCAGCACTTCGAAGATTGCGCTGTTGGCGGGGGCGTAAAAGTCACGCGCTTTCAGGATGTCGGAGACGCGCTGTTGGGCATTGTTGTCGAACAGGATCGCGCCCAGAACGGCCATTTCGGCCTGCAGGTTATGCGGCAGAACTGTCTGGAACGTGTTTTCGTGATCCTTCGCCATGGCCTCTCTCTAGGCCAAACCTATCTGCGAATCGCGACTTGATTCCAGATATCCTCAGCTAGGTTGCCGCTGTTGATGGAGGTGGCCGACGCAGGGGCGACGCACTATTTTCGTCCAAACCACGCGCCAATGCCGCCCGCGACAACTCCGAGCAGAACTGCAACGAACCCGTAGATCAGGCCGTGCTGGCGCGAGAGATCAAACAGCGTCTCATCCAGCCCGGTTCGGGCCAGCGTGAAATTCTGGCGAGCTTCGCCGACGACGCGGCCATCCCGAAAGGCCACCGCGCGCACGCTATACTCGCCGGGCGGCGCATTGACCGGCAGGCCGATGCTCGCGCGGCGCAAGCCGCCCTCGAAGCGCCTGAAGTCAGCGTCGCCGAATGTGTATAGACCCTGCTCCATCTTGAGATCGACGAATGCTTCGCGCCAGGAACGGAGTTCGGGCGAGAGGAGCTGATCAAGACGCGGTAGCGCGGTTGCTTGCGCATTGAGCCCGGCTTCGATCATCGTTTCTGGCGATACGCTCGCGGTGACCACCGGCTCCGCACCGATGGCGAAGACTTGGGGGGCGCCTACGAACTCGATGCGCTCTTCGCCCGTGGCCGTGCGCTGGATCATGCGGTGGGGAACGATCGGCCCGACAAGGGCTACCGCTATGCCTGAGGTTGGATTCTCCGGTTGGGGAGTGGCGGCGAAAACGATGACGCGAGAGTCGTTGTAGTTGACCTCAACCTCGATCACGTCCTGCGCGATACCTGCGGCCATGATCGGACGTTGCGCATCTTCGCGACGTTGAGCCTCTGCCGCGGTCGTGGCGAGGAGGGTTGTGGCGAGGAGCAGGTAGCTGGCGCGTGTCACAACGTCTCCTCCAGCCGGTACTCCGGTTGGGGCGCAACGAACAGCTCGTAGACCAGCCTTCCAGCAATCCCGAGGACCAGCAGTGCGAGAAGAAGCCTTACCTGCGCCGCCTTCAGCCGCCGGCCGGCGATCGCGCCATAGCGCGCACCGACGACGCCGCCGACCATAAGGACCACCGCGAGCACAAGATCGACCGTGCCGTTGAAGGTGGCTTGAAGAAAAGTAACGTAAGCGGTGAGGAAGATGATCTGGAACAGCGACGTTCCAACCATCACCCGGGTCGGCACGCCCAGCAGATAGACCATGGCGGGGGCCAGGATGAAGCCGCCGCCGACGCCCAGGATGGCAGCCAGCATACCGACGAAGAAGCCTATGCCGATCGGAGGAATAATCGAGATGTAGAGGCCTGAACGTGGGAAGCGGCGCTTCATCGGCAGGCCGCGCATCCAGGCCCGGATACGTGTACGTCGACCGGGATCGCCGCCGGTCGTTCGCAGGGCTCCAACGCTTTCCCACGCCATCAGGCCGCCGATTACGCCCAGAAAGATGATGTAAAGAAACGAGATCGTGGCGTCGACGACGCCAAAGGCCTTGAGAATGCTAAAAATTCCGACGCCGATCGTAGATCCGGCGAGGCCGCCCATCAGCATCAGCGTGCCGAGCCTCGTGTCGACCTGCCTGTCGCGCCAGTGGGCGGACACGCCTGCAATCGAGGTTGCGAGGATCTGGTTGGCCTGGGTTGAGGCCGCCACGGCCGCGGGAATGCCATAGAAGATCAGCAGCGGGGTTAGCAGGAAACCTCCGCCCACGCCGAAGAGCCCTGACAGGAACCCCACCAGCATGCCGATCGCAACGAGGATCAGCGGATCGACCGCGACCTGTGCGATGGGCAGGTGAATCAGCATGGCCCGTTCTAGACGCGCAAATGCTCCACTGAAAGCGTTTGCAGGAGCCCGAGGTCAGATTGAACGAGCTGGCGCTGCATCCGGCCCGGATCGACGGGCTCTCCGGCGCCCTAGTTTTCAGCGCCGAGGGTGGCTGTGCGCAACTGGCGCAGAAGCGACACGCTGGCTTCGCCTGTCACGGGAAGGTCATTGGCGCGCTCGAATTGCCGGATCGCGTCGGCGGTTCGGGTGCTCATTTTCCCATCTGTCGTTCCCGGCGAATAGCCGAGCCGCTGGAGCAGGCGCTGGGCCTCCGAAATCTGTGCCGGGGAAGCTATGTCCCAGGATCGCTGGCCGAAATCGCCGTTGGCCCGTGCTACGGGCTGTTTCGGGTTGAAGGCGCGGGCGCGGCGTTTGACCGACTCTGCCTGCGTCGGCTGCATTTCCGCCAGCAGACCGCGGGCACGGCGGCTGGCGTCCTGATCGCCGGCGCGGCCGGCAATCTCGAACCAGTAGGCTGCTTCCGCCTTGTCCTCGCTGAGCCCGAGACCCTGCTCGTATAGAACGGCAAGATTGTATTGGCTGTCCACAAGGCCGAGGTCCGCGGCAGTGCGGAACCATTCGACGGCCGCCGCATAGCTCTGAGGTCCAGCGTCGCCCTCGGCATAGAAGACCGCTAGGTCATGCATGGCCAGGCGGTTACCGCCGATCGCGGCTTTCTCTGTCCATGAGCGGCTGGCCGCCATGTCGCGCGGGACGCCTTCGCCGCGCTCGTAAAGCTTGGCGAGGCGGTACTCAGCCATCACAAGGCCACGGCCTGCTGCGTCGCGGAGCAGCTGGACAGCGCGCGTCTTCTCTCCTGTGTTCAGAAGGTCCAGCGCGTAGTCATGCAATGCGACTGGATCGCCGGCGCGCACTGCGTCCGACAGCGTGAGCGGTGGGGCGGACGCTGCGGCGACCGGGCTGGCTGGAGAAGACGCGGCAGGGGTAGCCGTCGCGCCATTTGCTACCGCTGTCTCAGTTGGCATCTCGTCAGCCAGGAGTCCGGCAGCAGGGTCGGTGTCATCTTCCGTGAAGAGCACGGCGTCAGCCGCTCCGGCAGGCGCGGCCGCAAGTTCCGGGGCGGTCGGCTCAAGTTTGGCGAAGTCGTCGCCTTGCGCGTCCTGCTTGCCGCGCATGACGGTGAACGCGGCGCCTCCGGCGACGGCAACCGTCAGGACTGCAGAAGCAATCAGCGGGCCCTTGCCTATACCCTTTCGGCCAGCACTCGCCGTGGTTTCAACGCGCCGGCCCTGCCGTGCCGCGCGCCGCGCTTCCTCAAGATAGTCGGTGGACAGGCGCTCGCGTCCATCATCGAGCGGCAGATCGGCCACGAACCCGTCGCTCGGCGGGGGGGCCGGGCCGAGGAATTCATCGTCTGCTTCAAGCAGGTCTTCGATCCGGTTGGCAGGTTCGGACGCAACCGTGGTGGCGACAGCGCCATCTTCGAACAGGTGCGCGTCGCGCCGGTCGAATGGCGGCGGCTCGACGCCGACGATATCGGTGGTATCGGGAAGACCATCTGCATTGTCGATCGCCAACAGCGCAGCCGGTGCAATGCGAGACGCCGTCGATGAAGGCTCGTCGTCGAGGATCAGGTAGTTGCCCGACACGATCGGGATGTCGCGGGAAATTTCCGGCTTATCGATGTCGCCGGCGCGTGCGTCTTCGATGCTCTCGAGGCGCCGGGCGAGTGAAGACACCGTATTCTGTACCGGTGTAAGGGCGGCAGCGACCTGGTCGGCCGACTCGTCCATCCGCCGCTGGACCTCGGACAACATGTCGGAGAGCTTGGTTTCGTAGGAGCGCCCACTGTCGGCAAGTCGTGCTTCAAAAGCGCGTTGGGAATCCTGCGCCTGAAGCTGCAACCGTTCCACGGCGCGCGCGACCTGTTCGCCGATCTGGCCAATGGCTTGGGCACTGCGGTGCTCGCTTTCCTTGACGCGTTCGTCCAGCCTGTCGGCGAGGCGGTCGATCTCAGTGCTGTCGAGCGGGCGGGCAGCCGCTGCGGTTTCCGCCATGCGGTCGCTGAGGCGCTGCACGCTTTCGTCGTGCCGGCGCTGCAACCGTTCGGCGACGATTGCGACCTGTTCGCCAACGGCGTCGATCGCGCCGGCGCTTCGCTTTTCCAGGACTTGCAGTTTGTCGTCGACGGCAGTGTTGAGACGACCAATGTCGGCGCGCGTGTTGCTTTCCACCGAGCCAAGGCGCGCGTCGATCGTTTCGGCGAGGTTGGCGATTTCGCGGCGAACATCTTCGATGGAGCGCTTGTCGCCACGAGCTTCGACCGCACGAAGCCGGTCATCGACGGCGCGCGAAAGACGGTCGACCTGCGCGCTCATTGCCTCGATTGCGTCTGCCTGCCGGGCCTCGGATACCTGAATCTGGCCCTGTAGCTGCCCGATCGTCCGCTCAAGGCGTTCGACCTTCTCGGGGTTACCGGTGCGCAGCGCTTCTTCGAGGCGGCGCTCCATGTCGGCGCGGGCAGCCTGGACCGGGCGCGCCATGTCTTCGGCAAAAGCGTCGAGGCGCTTCTGGAACACCTGCTGCAGTTGCGCCATGTCCTCTGCGGGGCGGCCTGCGCCCTGCTGGAGGCGGCCGTCGATGTCGGTGACGGCGCGTTCGAGGACGTTGACCGCAGTGTCTGTCTTGCGCTCGGTGCGGGTGACGCGTTCGGTGATCCGGCTGACCGCATCGCTTAGCGTGTTCATCGCTTCGCGGGTCTTTTCCTCGATGGCGTCGACGCGGTCGAGCACCTCCTTCGACATTGCGCGCGAGCGGGAGAGGTTGGACTCGAGTGCGCGCTCCATGCGCCATGTGGTGTCGCCGACGGCGCGCTCGGCCTTGGTCTCGAACAGTTCGAAGCGCGAGGCCGCGTCGGTTATCCGTGCGAGACCAGATTCGATGCGGCGTTCGGTCGAGGACATCTTTTCCTCGATCTGGTCGACGCGGTCGTTCACGCCGGCGGCGTTGGAACGGACCGCGCTGCTGATCGCCTGGTCCATCGAGCGGGCGACGTCGTCGACCTTCGAGGCAACCTCGTTGACCTTGTCATCGAACAGTGTGCGGAGGTTTTGCTGCTCACGCTCAGCCTCGGCGAGACGCTCCTGAAGCATTTCGGAGAGCCGCCCGAGCGAGGCTTCGAGCGTCTTCAGGCCCTCCAGGGTCTCGCCTGAGCGATTCTCTGCTTCCAGCGCGCCGATACGATTGCGCAGCGCGGACTGGGTCGTCTCGATTTCGCCCATTGCGCGCGTGACGCGTTCCAGCGCCTGCAGTTGCGCCTTGCCCGAGGTATCCACCTTGCCCATCAGGCCCAGGATCGATTTGTCGATCCCAGATATTGCGCGAGCGGAACGACCTGTGGATGCTTCAAGGCGTTGGGAGAGCTGGTCGATCTCTTGCGACATTCTCCGTAGATCGCCGTCGGCGGAGGTGCGGGGCATCGGATCGGACAGGTCGATGTCGCGGAAGTCGTGCTCATCGCCTTCAAGCAGCAGGGAATTAAGGTACTGCCCCAAGGTCACGCCCTGACGCGCCGCGCGCTCGCGAGCTACGGATCGCGCCTTCGGGTCGATGCCCTTCACGCTCCAAGGCGCCTGAGTCATGTCCAGCTCCGAATCGGATCGCGAGATTGTCGTGATCCGGCATGCGGGCACAGTTGGCGATCAGGGACTTAAAGCCGCGTTAAGCATAAATTCTGGGGATCCCGGAACCCGGGGCCTGACAGGTTGACGCAGGGGGGAGGTAACGTTACGTATTGCAGAGCGTTAACTCATTGGCGCGGCCTGTGCTCCCCCACAGTGCACATAAAAAATGCAACGGGAGGCAGAGTTTGAAGACGTACACCATCAGTGAACTTGCGCGCGAATTTCAGGTGACCCCGCGCGCCTTGCGCTTCTATGAGGACAAGGGATTGCTCCAGCCAACGCGTGACGGGCTGAACCGTGTCTATTCGACCCGCGACCGCGCACGATTGAAGCTGATCCTGCAGGGTAAGAGCGTTGGTTTCTCGCTGTCGGACATCCGTGAGATCCTTGACCTCTACACGCTCGAAGGTCACCGCGCGCAGCTTAAGCTGTCGCTCAAGAAGTCGCGCGAGCAGATCAAGAACCTCGAGAAGCAGCGAGAGGACATCGAAGCAGCACTTGAGACCCTTCAGAAAGGTGTCTCGTGGGCCGAAGAAAAGCTCCAGGAGCTTGGGCCTGGTCCGGATGTGGAACAATCGGCGCGCGCCTATGAGCGTGTCGCGCGCGCTGGGCTCGATGGTGACGTCGCGCATCTTGACAGCTGACGTATGGCTCTGCGCTGACGCCAAGTAAGTCTCGACGACCGGCCTCGTGGTGATATGACGCGGTGCATTGGTTGTCGGCTGCGTGACCGCACGCGCCGGCAGCCTGTCACACATGGCTGCAGGTGGAGGATCGATGCCCAGGTATCAGGCGCCGCTCAGGGACATGAAGTTCCTGCTCAACGAAGTGCTTGAGATAGGGTCGTATTCCAACCTGCCGCGGTTTGCCGACGCGCCTCCTGACGTTATCGACGCGGTGCTGGATGGCGGGGCATTGTTTGCGCAGGAAGTGCTGCAACCGATCAACGCCATTGGCGACCGGCAGGGTTGCAAGCGGAGCGCGGATGCATCCGTCAAGACGCCGGACGGCTTCCCCGCAGCCTATAAGCAGATGTCCGAGGATGGCTGGATGGCCATTTCCGCCGATCCCCAGTGGGGCGGGCAGGGCCTGCCGCGCGTTGTTTCGATGGCGGTCCTTGAGATGTGCTCGTCTGCCAACATGGCATTCTCCATGTACCCCGGCCTCACCCGCGGCGCCGCCGAGGCCATTCAGGAAGGTGGATCTGACGAGCAGAAGAAAACCTACCTGACCAACATGATGACCGGCAGATGGGCCGGAACCATGAACCTCACCGAACCCCAGTGCGGGACCGATCTGGGCCTCATCCGCACAAAGGCCGTTCCCCAGCCGGACGGGACCTACAAGATCAGCGGACAGAAGATCTGGATTTCGGGCGGCGAGCAGGACCTCACCGAAAACATCATCCAGCTTGTGCTGGCTCGCATCGAGGGCGGCCCTGAAGGCATCAAGGGCATTTCGCTGTTTATTGTGCCGAAATTCCTTGTGAACGCTGATGGCTCGCTGGGTGCGCGCAACGCATTCCAGTGTGGCGGCCTCGAAGAGAAGATGGGCATCCACGGCAATGCGACATGCGTGATGCATTACGAAGGCGCGACTGGTTACCTCGTGGGCGAGGCTCACAAGGGTATGCGCACCATGTTCGTCATGATGAACGAGGCGCGACTTGGCGTTGGCATGCAGGGCCTGGCGCAAGCGGAAGTGGCCTTCCAGAACGCGGCCGATTTTGCGCGCGAGCGTCTGCAGGGCAGGTCGATCACCGGCGCGAAGGCGCCTGACAAGGCCGCCGATCCGATCATCGTGCATCCCGATGTGCGGCGCATGCTGATGGACATGAAGGCCTTCACTGAGGGGGCGCGCGCCTTCACCTACTGGACCGCGCTGCAGGGCGACCTGCTGCACGTGTCGCCGGATGCGCATGTGCGCGAGAAGGCGGACGACCGGATGTCGCTGCTGACGCCGGTTATAAAGGGCTTCCTCACCGACCGCGGTTTCAAGTGCGCGAACGATGCGCTGCAGCTGCATGGCGGCACGGGCTACACGCGCGATCAAGGCGTAGAGCAGTTCGTGCGCGATGCCCGGATCGCGCTGATCTATGAAGGCACCAATGGCATTCAGGCCCTCGACCTTGTCGGCCGCAAGCTGGCGGCCAATGGCGGGCGGGCGGTGTTCGGCTTCTTCAACGACCTCGAGGATTTTGCCTCGTCCAACGAAGGCAACGAGAAGCTGAAGCCGCATGTGGAAGGCGTTCAACTCGCGACCGGGCAGCTGAAGGAAGCCACGATGTGGCTGATGCAGAACGGCATGTCGAACTTCGACAATGCGGGCGCTTCGAGCCATGACTACCTTCAGCTTTTTGGCCTGACGGCTTTTGCACTGATGTGGGCGAAGATGGCCAAGGCGGCTCTGGAACGCGAGGGAACCGGCGACCAATTCTATGCTGACAAGCTGGCTACGGCTCGCTATTTCTTCGAGCGTGTCTTGCCTGACGCTACGTCACATCTCGCAAAGGTAAAGACAGGTGCTGGTCCCGTGATGGCCCTCGGCGCAGACTCATTCTGACGGGACGCCCAAATTCGGCGCCCACCCATTCGGCTCCGGCTGGAGCCTGATCTCAAGAGGAGGCCGCCATGGCCGATGCATTCATTTATGACGCCGTTCGCACGCCGCGGGGCAAGGGCAAGAGCAGTGGGTCGCTGCACGAGATCACATCGCTGCAGCTGGCGACGCAGGCGCTTCGGGCGATCAAGGATCGTAACGGGATGAAAGATACGGCTAAGGTCGATGATGTGATCTTCGGCTGCGTGACGCCGATCGGTGAGCAGGGTTCTGACATCGCGCGTATCGCCGTGCTGAATGCTGATTACTCAGAGACGACGGCGGGCGTGCAGGTGGATCGTTTCTGCGCATCCGGACTCGAAGCCTGCAACATCGCCGCGGCCAAGGTGATGACCGGCGAGGCCGACATGGCGATCGGCGGCGGCGTCGAGGCGATGAGCCGCGTGCCGATGGGATCGAATGGCGGCGCGTGGGCCTCGAACCCCGAAATCGCGATGAAGTCCTATTTCGCGCCGCAAGGGATCGGCGCCGACCTGATCGCCACCAAGTACGGCTTCTCACGCGATGACGTGGACGCTTACGCGGTCGAGAGCCAGAAGCGCGCCGCAAAGGCTTGGAAGGAAGGCCGGTTCTCGAAATCGGTCATACCGGTGAAGGACCAGCTCGGCGTCACCATCCTGGCCCACGACGAGACCGTTCGCGGTGACACCACGATGCAGACGCTTGCCGCGCTCAATCCGTCGTTCGAGCAGATGGGCATGATGGCGTTCGATGACGTCGTGAAGCAGCGCTATCCCGAGATCGAGAAGATCAACCACGTGCACCATGCCGGAAATTCGTCGGGCATCGTTGATGGCGCGTCCGCTGTTCTGATTGGCAACAAGCAGTCCGGCGACGAGCTGGGTCTCAAGCCGCGCGCCAGGATCCGCGGCTTTGCCTCGATCGGTTCCGAACCGTCCATCATGCTGACCGGTCCCTCGCTTGTAACGCAGAAGCTGCTGAAGAAGCTCGGCATGGAAGTGGGCGATATCGACCTTTACGAACTCAACGAGGCGTTCGCCTCGGTCGTGCTGCGCATGATGCAGCATCTCGACATCCCGCACGAGAAGATCAACGTGAATGGCGGCGCCATTGCGATGGGCCATCCGCTCGGCGCAACCGGCGGAATGATCCTCGGCACGATGGTCGACGAGCTGGAGCGTTCGGACAAGACAACCGCGCTGGTCACGCTCTGCGTCGGCGCGGGCATGGGCACGGCCATGGTGATCGAGCGGGTGTGATGCATATCGATGAAGCCAAACTCAGCGCTCTCGTGATCTCTGCGCTTACGGGTATCGGCCTCACGCTGTTTCTCAACCAGGCGCTGCGCGATCTCGGCACGGTGCTGGCGATCACTGTACCGGTAACGCTGGTGATGGGCGCGGTACTGTTCGTGTTCGCGTCCGACAATATCAAGAAAGACGGCGACAAGCCGCCGAAAGGTGAATGACCATGAATCTCGAAACATTCGGCTGGGACGTGGATGCAGACGGCATAGCGACTGCCACATTCGACGTGCCTGGCCGCTCGATGAATACGCTGACGGCGAAGGCCATCGCCGACCTTGGCGCCATCGCCAATGAAGTTGCGTCGAACGACGCCATCAAGGGGCTCGTCATCACGTCAGGCAAAACCAGCGGGTTCTGCGCGGGCGCTGACCTCGGCGAACTCGGCGGCGGTTCGGGCGGCGGCAGCGACAAGGGCGATCCGGAAGCGCAGCTGAAGGCGGCGTTCGAGCGCTCGTTCGGAATGAACAAGCTGCTCCGCACGCTGGAAACCGGTAAGAAACCGGTGGCGTGCGCCATCAACGGTCTGGCGCTTGGCGGCGGTCTCGAAGTTGCGCTGGGCTGCCACTATCGCATCGCGGCCAGCGACAACCCCAAGCTGCAGCTCGGGCTGCCGGAAGCCAAGGTTGGCCTGATGCCGGGCGGCGGCGGCACGCAGCGGCTTCCGCGCCTGATGGGCGCGCAGGCGGCGGCGCCGTTCCTCCTGCAGGGCGAGAGCATGACGGCCGAGCAGGCCAAGTCGAATGGTGTGGTTCATGAGCTCGCCCCGACGAGCGAACTGGTCGCAAAGGCCAGGGCGTGGTGCAAGGCCAACCCAAATGCCAAGGCGCCGTGGGATGATCCGAAGTTCAAGCAGCCGGGCGGACTGCCGAACTCGCAGGGCGGCTCCACGGTGTTCACGTTCGGATCGGCAATGCTGGCCAAGCAGACATGGGGCAACTACCCGGCGCAGAAGCACATCCTGTCGGCCGTATACGAAGGCCTCAGCGTGCCGATGGATGCGGCGCTGCGCATCGAGAGCCGCTATTTCGTCAAGACGCTGATGACGCCGGAAGCCAAGGGCATGATCCGCTCGCTCTTTCTCTCGATGCAGGACCTGTCGAAAGGCGCCTCGCGCCCGGCCGGCTTCCCGGCATTCGAGATCAAGAAAGCCGTGGTTGTCGGCGCCGGTCTGATGGGCGCTGGCATTGCCTATGTGCAGGCCAAGGCCGGCATCCCGACCGTGCTGCTCGATGTAAGTCAGGAGTCAGCGGACAAGGGCAAGGCGTATTCGCAACGCATCGTCGACAAGGATGTCTCACGCGGCAAGCTGACAAAGGAGAAGGGCGATGCGCTGCTCGCGCTGATCACGCCGTCGACTGACTATTCGCTCGTCAAGGGTGCGGATATCGTTGTTGAGGCCGTGTTCGAGAACGTCGAACTCAAGGCGAAGGTGACCGCGCAGATCGAGGAGCATCTAGGTGAGAACGCCGTAATGGGCACCAACACGTCGACGCTTCCGATCACGGGCCTCGCCAAGGCTTCCAGGCGTCCCGCCAACTTCATCGGCATCCACTTCTTCTCGCCGGTCGAGCGGATGGGTCTGGTCGAGATAATCATGGGCAAGGAGACGACCCAGGAAACGCTCGCGAAGACGATGGACTATGTACTGAAGATCAAGAAGACGCCGGTGGCGGTGAACGATTTCCGCGGCTTCTACACCAGCCGCGTGTTCGGCACCTATCCGGAAGAGGGCATGACGATGCTGGCCGAAGGCATTGCGCCGGCGATCATCGAGAATGTAGGCCGCATGGCGGGCATGCCGATGGGCGCGTTGGAAGTGTCGGACTCGGTCGGCATAGACACGATGCTCAAGATCGGGCGCGAGAGCGCCAAGGTTGCCGGGCGTTCCTATGAGCAGAACCCGGTGGGCGATCTGGTTGCGTGGATCGTCGAAAGCCAGAACCGCGTCGGCCGCAAGGCAGGCAAAGGGTTCTACGACTACAACGAAGCCGGTAAACCCTCGCGTCTCTTCCCGGACATCGGCAAGAAGATCGACATCAAGGTGACGGAGTGCCCGCCGGCGCTGAAAGAAGAGCTGACCAAGCGCTTCCTCTATCGCCAGTGCGTCGAAGTCGCCCGTTGTTTCGAGGAAGGCGTCATCCTCGATGCGCGCGATGCAGACATCGGCTCCATCCTTGCCTGGGGCTTTGCGCCGTACACGGGCGGCGTCTGCTCGTTCATGGACCTTAAGGTCGGCATCAAGAAGTTCGTCGAGGAGTGCGACGCGCTCGCCGAGAAGCACGGCGAACGCTTCCGCCCGAACGCGCTGTTGCGCGAGATGGCCGCCAAGGGTCAGACCTTCTACTCGCGGTTCCCGCCGAAGGACCAGAAGGCTGCTGCGGCCTGATCAGGCTCGAGATGATCCAGCTGAGGGGCCGGGCGAGTGATCGCCCGGCCTCTTTCATTTTCCAATATGCTCATTGAGGAAGCGGGCAATCTCTGAGAGAGCTCGTGTGCGACTCTCGGGCGCGGCGAGGTTGTGATCATCCTTGCCGACCCGGATGTAGGTGACCGGCTTGTTCGCTGATTTCAGCGCCTGTTCCATAAGCTCGCTATGCCGGTCTGGTACGACGAGGTCGTCAGAGCCGTGAATGAGCAGCACCGGCGCCTTGAAGTTTGCAGCGAGGCGATAGGGAGAGACCGCTTCGATCGCGGCTGAGTCCTTGTTGGGATCGCCAATCACGCTGCTCCAATAAGCGTAGGTTCGCGATTCCGCGCCGTGCTCGCGCTTTTCGTGGCCGAGCATTGTCTTGAGGTCGGAAACTCCAGCGATGGCCACGACGCATTTATAGAGAGCAGGCGTGAGCGCTCCACCGGCAAGTGCGGAGTAGCCGCCATAGCTCCAACCGAGAATGCAGGTGCGGCTGGGGTCGGCCCAGCCCATCCTCATCAGCGCCTGCGCGCCGTCGGTTACGTCGTCCTGCATCTTTCGGCCCCACTCGCCATAGCCGGCCCGGGCGAACCCTGCGCCGAAGCCGCCCGATCCGCGGAAGTTCGGCTGGAGCACCACATAGCCCTCATTGGCCAGGAACTGGGCCAGCCAGTCGTATCCGACGGCGTCGTAAGACTCAGGACCACCATGGGGCACGACGATCATCGGCAGGTTTTTGCGCTGGTCCGCCGGGACGCCGACTGGCCATGTGACCAGCGTCGGAATCGGGAGGCCATCGCGCGCCTTGTATTCGACCGTCACGACTTCAGCGACTTCCTCGGGTTTGATCTCGGGTCGAGCCCGCGCGATCGGCGAAAGGCGGCGGGCCGGCCGGTCGTACAGCATGTAACGCGGCGGCTGCACGCCGCCTTCTGCGTCGAGCAGAACCTTTGACCAGTCGTCGGTCCCCGAAATGAGCGAGACGGCGGCATCCGGGATAGCTGCGATCGCGGCTTTGATTTCGCGGTTGAGCGTTTCGTCGAACAGTTCATAGCTGGGGTAGAGGCCGGAATAGCTTACACCCACAACAACCTTGTTTTCGTCATTTATTGCGCCAGCGAGTTCGACGCCTTCGCGGGTCTTCATCGGGCCCGAAAGCTTGCCGTCCGCGAGCGAGATTTCATACATCTGCGGGAATTCGGAGTTTTCGTAAGTGAAGGCGACCAGCGCGCCGTCCCGCTCGGCAAACCCGGCGATGCCTAGCGAAGGTCGCTTGGTTGTCTCGGAATAGATTACGCGGTCGCCGCCGGCGGCGTCGTAGGAGCGGATTTCGTAGAGGCTGCGTTTCTCGCTGAACTCCGTGCGGGCGAGGACGTCGCCCTTGCTGTTCATGATCCAGTTGACAGTCGAGGTCGTTCCTGTCGCGCCGGGGATACGCGCGCCGTGCCCTGTTTCCAGATTCACTTTCAGAAGGTCGAATGTGGGATCCGAACCGGTCCTTTCAATGTAGGCGGGCATGTAGACGTGTTGTCCGCCGGGGTCGGTTCCGACGATGCGGCCAAGTCCCGACTGGAAACTGTAAAGGTTCTGCGTGCCGACGAGTAACTGGACGATCTTCTTGGTCGATATGTTGTAAGCGAACGCGGAGGTATCCTCGTACCGCTTCGTCTGGCCGTTGTTCGACGTCAATTGCGACGCGAGGAGAATTATGTAGTTGGAACCGACCCAGTATGTGCCGATGGCTTTCACATCAGGAATGCGGATGAGCGCTTCGTTCTTGCCTGTCTCGACTTCATACTTGGCTAGGTAGTCGATGCCGTTCACCCGGCTGATATAGGCGACGTGTTTTCCGTCCGCGGAAATGTCCGGTGAGCGCACGGCCGGTAAGTCGCCAAACGCCGCCAGTGGCGGCTTTGCCGTTGCCGGCGCCGCAACCGCGCACCAAGCCAAGCATGCGGACGCAAATGCGGTGAACAGGCGCATCAATTCCCCCCAAGGCAATCAATCTGTCCGGGCACATCGTTTACCAATTCTGGCCGGCTGGAAAGTCTGTGCGTATGTGTTGACGCCCCGGCCTCGCAGGGCTGATCCTGCTCTTTAAACCATTGGGGTTTTTCATGCGGCGCCTGCTTTCAAGAGCGATCGCAACATTGGTGGCATCCAGCCCGGCATATGCAGACGTGGTCGCAAAGGCCCCGGACGGCATGACGGTCCGTGTCGTTGCGGAGGCGACGCTGGATCGCGATGCAGCGTGGGCGCGGCTGGTCGATGTGGCGAGCTGGTGGAGTAGCTCTCATAGCTATTCGGGCGATGCGAAGTCACTGTCGCTGGATGCGCGGGCGGGTGGATGCTGGTGCGAGGTCTGGGCGGGCGGCGAAGTTGAGCATGGCCGCGTCGCCTTGGTGATGCCGAAGCAGATGCTGCGGGTCTATGGCGCTTTCGGGCCGCTGCAGGATCTTGGCGTCAGCGCGGCGATAACGTTCACGCTGGCCGATGGCGCTACGGCGGGGACGACCAAGCTGACGCTGGATTACAAGGCGGTCGGCAGCTCGTTGTCGGGGCTAGACCAGCTGGCGCCGCTCGTTGACCAGGTTCTGGCCGAGCAGGTGATGCGCTTTGTCGCTGTCAATTGATACAACACGTAAGGGCGCTCTTTCGAGCGCCCTTCCCAGTTTTATCGCTATAGAGATAATCAGCCTTCCACGACCGGGCGCAGGACGACCTGCACGCGGCGGTTAACCGAGCGCTTGGACTCTGTGTCGTCCGGCACAACGAGCGGCTGGCTTTCGCCGAGTCCGCCGGTCGCCATGCGCTGACCCAGGACGCCCTTGCCCTGCAGGTAGACGCGCACGGCTTCGGCGCGACGGTAGGACAGGTCGAGGTTGGCCTGCTCCGCGCCTTCGGTCGAAGCGTGTCCAATGATGTCGATTGTCGTTCTGGGATAGAGGTTGAGCGACTCCGCAACCTTGTCGAGCGTCGGCATGAAGGAAGCGTCGAGGTTCGCCGAACCCTTTGCGAAGGTGACATCGGACGGCATCACGAGTTCGATACGGTCGCCGATGCGCTGAATGCCGATGCCGCTCGAGGCCACCTTGCGGCGCATGTCTTCTTCCTGGCCGTCCATGTAGCGGCCGATACCCGCGCCCGCGAGTGCGCCGACGGCTGCGCCCACAGCGGCGTTGCGTCCGTCATTGCCGCCCGCAAACACGCCGCCTAGTCCGCCGACGATAGCGCCAATAGCGGCGCCGCGGCCGGTGTTGCCGTAGATCGACTCCCCCGTGATCGGGTCAGTCGCGCACGCGCCAAGCGCAAGCGCCGAGGCCATGAATACGAGAGTCCGCTTCATCGATATCTCCTGATCAGTCCGAATCGACGCCCACGCCGGTTCGCGCAGACGTATATCGGCGATGCTGAGGGCACAAACGCGGCGCGATTGGATCGGTTGCGCCTTTGTTGGTTCAGCGGAAGTTCATCAGCTCCCCAACCGCGTGTGCCGGCGCGCGGCATTGGTCAAATCATCCATGCGGGCGCTGGGTCAATCGACAGGTTATTTTCGAGAGCCACGCAGCCGGAGTTTCAAACTCCAGCAAAATCAGAGATGTAATGCAAAAACTATCATGGTTGTGCGGCGCGGACGGCCCTTGATGGCACAGGGCTCCTCAGCGGACGTGGAAGTGCTAGTGTACGAGTCTGAGAGAACGACCGCGGAAGCGGGACGGTTGGGGATAGAGCGAGGATCCACGGGTATGCCGAGTGTCGTCGGCCGAGACGGTGCGCTTAAGCGATTCTCCGCTGTGGTTGCTCTTGCGCTCTGCACCGGCGCTTGCGGCGACAATGCTGCGCAGACAGCCGCGGTTGATCCCGCCGCCGGCAGCGCAACGAGCGGCGTGCAGACAACAGACGTGGGTCCGTCCGATCCGGTCAATTCGCCCATCGTGAATGCGCCGACAGGCCCGCTGGACACCTCGGCCTGGGTGCTGCCGGCGCCGTTCTATGCGGCAGGCGACGAGCCATCCTGGCGGATGGAAATCATCGATGGCTGGTTCTCGTTCAAGCGGTCGGGCCTGAGGGCGATCGAGGAGCCTCTGGTTCAGCCGCGTCAGGAGAGCGGGGCTGACGTATTCGCAACCGGATCGCTGACCGTGACGATCAAACGTGAAGGTTGCAGCACCGAGGCAGGCGGAAGCGGCGAGTTCTCCGCACTTGTGACGTTCGATGAACTTAACTTCGACGGCTGCGCCTTTTCGGGAGCCATGGCCAACACATCCGTCGAGGCGGCGACGGTGATTGAATCCCTGGGGCCGATCGATGCCTGCCTCGCGCAGCTTGGGCAGCCGGCGCTCGCGACTGCCGTATATCCGCGCCAGGACGGCGAGCAGGTGGCCGTGGGACTCCGCACCAAGTCTGGCGTGCTCTATGAATGCCTGACGCAGGTTTCGGACGCGGCCGTTCTTTCGCTCGATCCAATCGAGCAGGGCGCCCAGCCGGCCTGGATGAACCGCATGCGCTTCGTGCGCGAGGGAATCCAGACTGCAGCCGAATGTCCTGATGCGGAGGAGGTCCGCATTGGCGACCAGGTCGTCGGGCGCCTGCTCGGACGCGCCTGCAAGTTCTAGCGCCCGTCTAGCTCCACGGTTTGTAGATATTCGATCCGGAAGCAGGCGGCCGAGGTGAGGGTTGCGGTTTGGGCGAAGCTGGTGCGAAGCGCTCGAAACTGGCGGACGTTGATTGCTCAACCCCCTGCACCGACCGCGTGCTGATGCCATGGGCCAACATGTCAGGTTGCGACGGTTTCAGCGGCGGCTGCGTGGACCCTTCTACGCGCTCGGTCCTTGCGAAGCCCGTAATTTGTCCGAATGCGGCAGTTGGTTCCGCCGCCGGCTTCGTCCGGGGCGCCGACAGCGAGGCTAGTATGGTCGTGACGGCTCGCTCGGCTCCTCGTGTGATGCGTTGGGCGCGGTGGGCCATTTCGCTCACGCGAGTGGCGTAGGTGCCATCGCCGCTTGGCCAGTTTACGGCCGCAAGAATTTCAGAAGTGGCAATTTCGAGTTCCCGGCCATCGGCGCGGAGGAGGCGGAGGGCAGGCGGTGCAGCTGCGATTTCCACGACATAGCCTTCGGTCTCGAGGCGAGCACTTCCCTGCGGACCCTCTGCCCAGGCGAGGTTGTCGCCCGAGGTGAGCTCATACAGCTTGCGGATAAGTTGCTGTGTTGATGGGTGCAGCATGGATGGAGCCCTTGTCCCGTCAGAAACATGGAAGCCGGGCCCGGCAGGGTCAAGCCTGAGTCAGTATGCCGACGCGCTTGGTGATGAGCCGCGCCAGTCTGACGGCGTCTTTTGTCTCGCACTCCCAGATCACGGCGCGTTTCCAGCCGAGCTTTCGCAGGCCGGCCAGCGAAGCAGCGTCCCGCGCCATGTTGCCTGCAATCTTGGCTTGCCAGTAGGCGCGGTTGGTCAGCGGCATGCGGGCGCCGCGGGCGCAATCATGGCCGTGCCAGAAGCATCCGTGCACGAACAGGGCGACGCGGCGAGACGGGAAGACGAGGTCCGGGCTGCCGGCTAGATCGCTTCGTCCGAGGCGGAAGCGCAACCCGAGCGCGTGGGCGGAACGACGAACCTTGAGTTCGGGCGCCGTGTCCCGCGATTTCACGGCGCGCATGACAGCGGAACGTTTCTCGGTGTCGAAGACGTCCGTCATCATGGGTTGGGTCACGTCCACCTGAGTGGTGTAAATTGGGGCGGCCAAGCAGTGTACCGGCTCAGGCCGCGCGCGGTGTAAGTATCGGCGTTGCAGCAGGCGACGCAAGAGCGAACCGGTCGGCTTCCTCCTCGACGGTGCTGACGCC